>JBMOKZ010000140.1:0-2306 GCA_049324195.1 Candidatus Zixiibacteriota bacterium
TTTATCCCGCCGATAAAACCGGGCTGGAAATGACGGTTCAGGCGCATCTTGACAATGTCCGTAACCTGCCGGAAATCGATGGCTGGATTATTGCGTTGATCGTACCGCATGCGGGGCTGGTTTATTCCGGCCAAATCGCCGCCTACAGCTATAAGCTGCTGGAAAATTCCGATGTTAACCGGGTGATTCTCTGCGGTCCCTCGCACCAGTACTGGTTCGAGGGCGTTTCGGTGTACGGACAGGACGTGGTCTGGAATACGCCTCTGGGTGATGTTCCCGGTGACAGCGGCTTGTGCCGGGAAATGCTCGATTTCAGTAATGAAATCAAAGTCATACCCGAGGCGCATTTGAAAGAACACTGTCTTGAGGTCCAGTTGCCGTACCTTCAGACTGTCTTAAAGGATTTTAAAATTGTACCCGCCATAATCGGTCTGCAGAGCGCAAGCACCATCAAGTTGCTTGGCGACGCCCTGACGGCGTTATCGCTTGATGACCATACGATTATGATAGCCTCGACCGACTGGCAGCATTACCGCCCGGCAGATGAGGGCTGGAAATTCGATTCAGTCGGGATTGCCTGCCTTGAAAAGCTTGACCCGGACCAACTGGAGAAATCGCTGGAGAACGGGCAAGTGGAGATGTGCGGCGGCGGCTCCACCGTGGCCGTAATCCGCGCCGCTGTCGCGCATGGCGCCAACCGGGCAAAAATATTGCGCTACGGCGATTCCGGGGATATTTCCGGGGATAAAAACCGGGTGGTCAGCTATGTCGCGGCGGTTCTTTATCAGGCTAACGAAAAACAAAGTGAAATCAAGACCAATTCAGATAAAAACGAAGACATGAAAAAAGAATTCGAGAAATACGAATTGTCCGACAAGGACAAGACGACGTTGTTGAAAATCGCCCGACATGCTATTGAAAGTTATCTGACTACGGGGCAAATACCCCCGTTCGAAGTCGCGGAGAACCTTCAGATTCCGGGCGCGGCGTTCGTGACTCTGGAAAAGGATCATCAGCTTCGCGGATGTATCGGCCATGTCATGGCGGTTGACCCGCTTTACCGAACAGTAGCTACGTGCGCAGTTCAGGCCGCGGTCTCCGACCCCCGGTTCCCGCCCGTAAAGAAGAGCGAACTCGAAGAGCTTCATATCGAAATTTCAGTGTTGACGCCTCAGCAGCAGGTCAATTCTTTGGATGAAATTGAAGTCGGCCGCGACGGGCTGATGATTTCGAAAGGGCGTTACCGGGGACTGCTGTTGCCCCAGGTCGCTGCCGAATACGGCTGGAACCGCACTGAATTTTTACAGCAAACCTGCCGCAAAGCGGGATTGCCCGGAGATGCATACAAGTCACCCGAGGCGACGATATACAAATTTCAGGCTTTGATATTTGGCGAGGAAGAAAAGTAAAAGTTCATCCGCCGTTCTCTTTAAACCGGCGGCGCATCTCATCAAGGTCACGAAAATCCGGAGCGAACGATTCCAGTTCGTTCAGAAGCTGCCGGGCTTTATCGGTCTTTCCCAGGGCCAGACAGCTATTGAACAGAGCCCTATAAAATATCGGGTTTTTAACCGCCGCCCCGCCCTGCTCGACCCCTTTATAGAGATATTGATACGCCGAATCATAATGACCGGATTTTTCAAAAGCCAGTCCCAGGTTTATTATTTCCAGTATCGAGCCGGGTGAAAGTCTATAAGCTTCGCGAAAATACGTCAAGGCTTCCGGGTTCCGGTTCATCTGGTTCAGGATGATCCCCAGTTGCCGGTTCACGGTAATATCGTTGGCCGTAACTTTCAGAGCCAATTGTGTGTGCACCAGGGCACTGTCGAGCTGGTTCAGTCCCAATTCCAGATATCCCAGCTGGGTTAAAAAGCGGCTGTCATCGTCTAAAATTCCGTCGCTGAGCGCCAGGCTTTGATTCATATAAAAAACGGCGGAGTCGTAAATTTTGAGAGTCTGGAATTCCCGTCCCAGATTCAAAGCGGAAAGATATGAGGCGGGCTCGTACCGATAAGCCTGCCGGAAACATTGAAGTGCTTTTTGCGCCTGACCGCTCTTCTGATACAATATCCCGAGTTGGGTGAGAACATTTCCATCATATGGGGTTTCAGCCAGGGCTTTTTCCGCGTAAGAAAAAGCGGTGGCAATATTTCCGCGCGCCTGCTCAGTCACCGACAGCTGGTACCAAACCTCGGGATTGTCCGGTTTAATCGTGGCGGCGGCATGGAACCAGAAACAGGCGGAATCGACCAATCCCTTCTCGAGATACATTTTCCCCCAGTCCAGACGGGCGTCAAAACCGCCTT
>JBMOKZ010000141.1:0-10798 GCA_049324195.1 Candidatus Zixiibacteriota bacterium
GAAAACATATTGGCATCTTTACAGTTTGCAGAACCTTCAGTCTGAAAAGCTGATAAAAGTTATTAACAAGGTTTTGAAAAAGGATTATGTGCTTATCAAATAAGGGCTTTTTTAACTTGACAGTGAGCAGATTATGCCTAAATTAAGACCTTATTTAAGAGGGTTGTCAATACCCGTCTTATCCAAAACCCAAAGCTAAGGTTGTTATTTAACTGGATGTTCAAGAATAAAATAACATTTATGGTTATCCCGGATTCGAAAGGGATAGCCAAACAACTTAGTATTCCCGTAGCTTTAATTTATTCAGGCATTATAGTCGTCTTCATTCTGTTGCTGTCCAACTTCTTTCTCGGTGCTGAGTTCATCAGCGACCAGGTTTCCGATAAGGAATTGGCCAGCCTTCGTGCTGAAAACGAAACACTGATGGAAAAGTATGAAAAAATACGCTGGGATCTCTCTGAAATTGATGCCCGATATAACGATTTGGTACAAAAGGAAATAGCCATTCGAACGATTTTCGACCTGCCGGAAATCAGCTCCGAGGAGAGGCAATTGGGCGTTGGCGGTCCGGGATCACAAACCTATCCCGATATGACAGTTTCGGAAAAGTTCGCCTACGAAACCGAAGTTGATATTGACCACCTGCTGAATTTGTCCAAATTTGAACTCGAAAAATATGCCGATGTCGAGAAGCAACTGAAAAACTTCAAAGATCGGCTTGACCATACCCCGTCGATTTGGCCCACCCAGGGTTGGAACTCCTGCGGATACGGGATGCGGGATGACCCATTCACCGGTTACCGGACAATGCATCGGGGTATAGATATCGCCAATCATAACGGAACGCCGATTATTGCTCCCGCCGCCGGCGTCGTGAAACAGATCGGCGCCATGGGCAACATGGGTAAAATGATTACCATCGACCACGGCTATGGTTTTGTTACTCGTTATGGCCATCTTTCCGGTTATCAGGTCAAGCGGGGCCAGTATGTCAAGCGGGGTGACATCCTCGGCTATATGGGCAGCAGCGGCAAAGTTACGGGTCCACACCTGCATTATGAAGTCTGGCGCAACGGCCAGGCAAAAGACCCTATGAACTTCATTCTCAACAAGATGTAACCAAAGTCCGCTTTAAATTCAGCCGCCTTCGGGGCGGCTTTTTTATTTTCGGGAATATCGCCGGATATTACAACTAAATAGACCGTTTTCATCTATTTTTACTTGACGGCTCTTATTATAATATTAGATTATGGAGGAACTTTATCCAAATTTAGTCGTTAAAAAGATAAAACGGTCATATCAGGAAGATTATGAAGAATATACCAAGGATTGCCCTCAGTCAAAACATTTCCAATTACGATGAAGAGGAATACAAGGTCAAGGCGTTGATCGCCCGAATCAAGAAAGGCGACAACCGATCATTTGCGGAACTGGTCAAGCGTTATCGCAACCAGGTAGCATCCCTGGCATATAAAATCGTAAACGATTATGATGAAGCCGCGGATATTTCCCAGATTGTATTTATCAAGACGCTCAAGAATATCTGGCGTTACGACGAAAAGAAGAAATTCTATACCTGGCTCTATCGTATTACCGTCAACGCTTCCATCGATTACGTCCGTAAACATCACCGCCACCGCATGGAGCCGATCGACAATTTGGCCAACAACCTTGAGCATTTAAAATCTGACCCGGAATTTTCCTACCGCCGCCAGCAGATAAACGAATATATCCATCAGGCGACACAGACTCTGAACGACAAACAGTTGTCGGCGTTCACTCTGCGCGATTTGGAGGGATGCAAGGTTGATGATGTTGCCGTGATTATGAATATGCCGGTGGCTACCGTCCGCTGGTATCTGCATCGCGCCCGCACTAAAATCCGCAAGGAACTGATGCGCAATTGTCCCCATTTACTGTTCATCCTGGGCATTAAATAGTTTTTTCTTTTTTCCCGGATATTTATTTTGTTATAATAAAAATATGTCGGTTATGGACAAAGTTACGTTTAAAATCGATGGCATGCACTGCGCCAGTTGCGTGCAGAATATAGAACGCGGGGTCTGCCGGCTTGATGGCGTCGCCGAGTCACGCGTCAACCTGGCGACCGGCTCGGCGGTGGTTACGTTCGAAAAGACCATGGTCGACGAGAAAAAGATAATCGACCAGATTTCCCGGCTGGGTTACCGGGCAACCATCGCTGCCCCGAACCTGCTGGCCGCCAACGAACAGGAGGTCGAAACCTCCCGCCGACGTTTTCTTTACGCCCTGGTTTTGACCCTGCCGTTGATGGTTATAGCGATGTGGCCGATGTTCACCGGTCAGGCTATGTTCGAATCCTGGGTTGAGGGTCTGGTTCAGGGCGTGCTGGCGGCAATTATAATTTTCGTAGCCGGTCGCAGTATCCTATTCGACGCCTGGAAAAAAATCGTCCATCTCCACGCCAACATGAATACCCTGATTGCCCTGGGTACGCTGACTGCTTTCGGCTGGAGCATGTATCTTTTCCATGAGACGCTAAACGGCGTATCCGAACCTTATTTCTTCGATTCCGCCGCCATGATCGTTACCTTGATTTTGCTCGGACGTTTTCTTGAAGCCCGTTCCCGGGGGCGGGCCGGAGAAGCGATTAAAGCTCTTTTGAAACTCCGTCCGAGTCATACGGTCGCGCTTATCAACGAGGTCGAGGTGGAAATTGAGGTTGCGATGGTCAAGCCCGGCATGCTGCTGATGATTAAGCCGGGCGAGCATATTCCCGCCGACGGAGTGATTATCGATGGGCGGCCGGTGATCGATGAATCGATGCTGACCGGGGAATCGATGCCGGTGGAAAAGGAAAACGGGGATGAGGTTATCGGCGGTTCTCTGAACAACAATACCCCTTTCAAAATGAAGGTTTCTCGTACCGGCCAGGATAGTTTTTTGGCTCAGATTATTCGTCTGGTTACGGAAGCTCAGGAGAAGAAGGCTCCGGTCCAGAACCTGGCCGATCGGGTAGCGGGGATTTTCGTTCCGATAGTAATCATTCTGGCTATGATTACTCTGGCGGTCTGGTACTGGCTGGCTCCGGACAGCCCGATGTTGATTAAAAGTGTGATTTCCGTTTTGATAATTGCCTGTCCCTGTGCTCTCGGGTTGGCGACTCCGACCGCCATTTTGGCTGGCACCGGCCGCGCCGCCCGCGAAGGCATTATCATTCGCGGCGGGGATGTCCTAGAAAATATTTCTCATGTCGACACCGTCATTTTCGATAAGACCGGGACGCTCACGTTCGGCGAACTCGAGGTAGCCGAGATAAAATCGTTCAGTCAATACAACCAGAAGGAGCTGTTACAGCTGGCGGTTTCCGTCGAAAACCAGTCGGAACATCCGGTTGCCCGCGCCATTATGAAATACATGGCTATTGCTCCGGTGAATCTCAGGAAAATGAGCGATGTGCAGGCTTTGCCCGGTTTCGGGATGAAAGCCGTACATGAAGGCCGGCCGGTAGTCATCGGCAACCTGGCGCTGATGGAAGCGGAAACTGTCAATTTAGGGCTGTCCCGGGAGGAAAGCGAACGGGAGATGGAGCAGGGTCGGACGGTGGTGTTCGTGGCAATGGATAATCTGGTTTTGGGGATTATTTCCCTTACCGACCGTCTCCGGGGGGATGCTCTCGAGGTGATTCGGAAACTTAAATTGGCTGGCAAAAAAATGACCATGCTTTCCGGAGATAACCGTAAAACCGCTGAGGGAGTGGCCCGGTCGCTGGAACTGGAAAATTTTGAGGCGGAAATAAAACCCGACGAAAAAAAAGTCATTGTTGAGTCCTTCCGCAAGGCCGGGTATAATGTCGCCATGGTCGGGGACGGCATCAACGACGCTCCGGCGCTGGCCATGGCCAATGTAGGCGTGGCAATTGGCGGCGGTACCGATATCGCTGTCGAAACCGCCGATGTGATTCTGGTAAGTTCCGACTTAATCGATATTATCAAAATGTTTGATATTGCCTCGTTCAGTATGAAGATTATCAAACAGAATCTGTTCTGGGCATTTATCTACAATATTCTGGCGATACCCGTCGCGGCCGGGTTGTTTTATCCGCTGTTCGGGTTGACTCTGACGCCGATAATGGCAGCTTTGGCCATGTCTTTTTCCTCGGTTTTTGTCGTATCCAATTCCCTGCGTTTAAACCGGTTGGATTTGCATTAAGCCTTTCTTTCCTGATTCTATTCTGATTGAAGGTGACTAATTCGGTCAATATTCTTAACCACATGTAAGTTAACATATAAGGAGACGAAAAATGGTTTTGCATCTCGTTTTTTCGAGAAAATAATGTTCATTTTTCCCACAAGTCAGTCGATAGAATCAATAATCAAAAGGAGGTTTTAAGACTGACCTGATGACTATCGTAAAAGAAAAACAGTTGATCGAAATTCCTAAGAAAGAAGCCCGGTCGCAAAAGGAAGTTGACAGTTGGCTTGAGGTCTTCTCGATTTTTATTCACGATATTGAATCCCCTCTGGCGACGGTGAAATATCTGTTGAAACTTATCGAGGAAGACAAGCTGGACCTGTCCAAACCCCGCCATCGGAAGCTGGTGGGTTCTTCGCGGATCGCTGTCGAGCGGGCGGAAAACATTTTATATGATATTATGGCGGTAGCCCGGGCCGGCAAGGCGGGTATCCCTGTAGAACTGGTTAATCTCGTGCCCGACGCGATCATACGGGAAGCGATTGGGTTGGCCGAAGGCTCGGCGATGGAAAACAATATTGAAATTACTTACACCAATAACGCGGGTAATATAGTTGTCAAGGCCGACCCGAAACTTTTAAAACGGGTGCTTGACAATCTTATCTATAACGCTATTCGGCATACGCCGGGCGGTGAAAAGATTTCGGTTTATACCGAACCGGGCGAGCAATGTGTGTTTATCCATGTCAAGGATTCCGGTCCGGGTCTGGAGAATATCGAACCGGACAAACTTTTTGAAAAATACGGCCAGATAAATCTTCGCGCCCAGGGCAAACATCGCGGTGTCGGCTTGGGTCTGTATTTCTGCAAGCTGGCCGCAATCGGTATGGGCGGGACCATTATAGCTGATGACCATCCCAACGGAGGAGCCGTTTTCTCGGTAAAACTAAACAAGGTCAAGGGGTAAAAAAAATGAAATTAGACGCTGAATCATATCTCAAAACCGGATCCAACGAACTGCGGGTTCTGGAGTATAAAGTAGGCAACTTGTCGTTCGGAATAAATATACTGAAAGTCAATAAAATCGTTAATGAGCTGGTTGACTTTATCCGTATCCCCGAATCCCACTCCTCGGTTGCCGGTGTTTTCAAGGATATGAGTCGGCTCGTTCCGGTGATTGACCTGGCGACCTTTTTCGGCCTCAACGAAAACGAGGTAAAACGGAATAAGGTTATCGTGACCGAATTTTTCGGTATGCTGACCGGCTTCTGGGTGGACAAGGTCGACTGGATTCATCATTTCTTCTGGGAAGATGTCATCGACGCCGAGAATGTTTTCGCCGGAATTGACCATCGCTATGTCATCGGAATCGTCAAGCCGACGGAAGAGCGGATGGTCTTGATGCTCGATTACGAAACGATTCTCCTTGATCTCTGCCCGCACCTTAGCTCCAAAGCCAATCTGACTTATAAAGGACAGGTTTCTTTTAACGGCCAAAAGGTGCTGATTGCCGAAGATTCCCCCGCGGTACGCTCCATGCTGGTCAACGAAATGTGTGAAATGGGATTCGAGGTGGCGGAATTTTCCGACGGCTGGCAGGCCTGGGAGGCTTATGAGCGGAACAAGTTCGATCTGGTTATATCTGATGTGGAAATGCCAAGGATGGACGGGCTGGCCTTGACTTTGAAAATCCGGCAGTCCCAGCGACCCTCGACGCCCGTAATTGTCTATTCCTCGATTGGCGATGTCGGTATGAAAGCAAGAGCCTCGTTTTTAAAAGCCGATGCTCATATCACCAAGCTGAATCTCGATAAACTGATTGAAACGGCCAATAAGCTCCTTCGAGGCGAAAATGTAGTAAACGAGGATGCCGCCGAGGAAGTTATGGATATTTCCGAAAAGGAAACGGTTCCAGTCGAACTTTAAATAATATAAGATATTGATTAGCAGGGTCTTACGCGGATAAACAGGGCAACTTGTTGTTTATTCGTGTCTAAATGAATTCCTTGACAGGTCTTGACTTTTTTCCCTAAGAGATTACATTTAAATGAAATGGCTTAAAATGAGCTATAATTTTTTATGATTTCGCTGGTAATCGGTTTAGGGAATGTCGGTCGTCGGTATGAAAATACCCGCCATAATCTTGGTTTCGAAGTTCTTGACCTCGTCCGGAAAGAGCTTAAAGCCGGGAAGAAAGTGAAAACGGCAACCTGTTACCGCTCAGAAAAGAAGCTCGGAGAGCGAAATATTATTCTGGCCTGGCCGACAACTTATATGAATCTAAGCGGCCGGGCGGCGTTTTATCTTTTGGAAACGTACCAGCGGCCGACCTCCGAAATGCTGGTGGTGGTTGACGATTTTAACTTACCGCTGGGTAGAGTCCGGTTTCGCCGCAACGGGTCCGACGGCGGGCACAACGGTCTGGCGTCACTCATAGAAGAGCTGGACACTTCGAATTTCCCCCGGTTTCGGCTGGGAATCGGACCGGTGCCGGAAAACGAAAGTTCGGTGGATTTCGTCCTGGAAAAATTTTCTCCATCGGAGGAAAAGACGGCAAAAAAAATGATTGCCATTGCCGCCGAAGCTGTTATATTTGCCTTACATAATCGCTTAGAAGAAGCGATGTCGAAATATAATAACCCTGCTTTGCCGGAATAATGCATGACGGCAAGGCCGTTTGAACCTTTAACAACGTCCGTAGGGAGGATATTTAGTGCGTATCTACGAAACTACGTTTATCGTCAATCCCCAGGCAGATGACAACACCATTGATTCCAAGGTCAAAGCTGTTACGAATTTGATCTCGAACAATGGTGGGAAAATCATTCACGAAAATCGAATTGGTACCCGCCGGCTGGCCTACACGATCCAGCGTTTGACTCAGGGTTATTACACCAGTTTGATTTTCGAATCCGAATCCCCGGTATTGCCGCAGCTTGAACGCCATTTCAAGCTGGACGAAGCCTACATTCGTTATTTGACCGTTTTGTACGAAGGCGATATCAACAAGCTGAAGGAACCGATGCCCGATGTCGCCGACCAGATTTTCAAGAGACCGGAAAAAGACCTTGATGAAGACCCTCGTCGCGGTCGCCGCGAAGAACCGCGGGAAAGACGCCGCACCGAAGTACGCTTCGAAACCCCGGCCAGGACCGTCGCCCCTGAAACTGTAACAAAACCGCGACCGGCTCCCGCTCCGGAAATTCCGGAGGCGGAGGATGACACCGAACTGTCTTCATCTGATGACGAAGAACTGTAAACGGTCATAAGAAACAGAAGAGGATATTGAAATTGGCAGTACCCTATCTAAACAAGGTATTGATATCGGGTCGTCTGGTGCGCAGTCCGGAACTCCGCCTGACCAGTGCGGGGGTGCCGGTATCCAATTTTAAAATCGCAAGCTGCAAAAAGTACTTTGACGATCAGGACCAAACCCGGGAAGAGATATGCTATATCGGGGTCGCTACCTGGGATGAACTGGCCAAACATTGTAAAGCCAAACTCAACAAAGGTACGGAAGTGCATATCGAAGGCGAGTTGAAAAGCCGTTTGCGCCGTAACGATAACGGCATCAAGCGCTCGTTCGTGGAAATTCGCGCCGATGTCGTGAAATATCTGAACCGCGACGGCGAGCTGTCGGATGTAACCGAGGGCGCACCGATAACGGCGATGCCGGTTCTGGAAACACTGGTTGAAGAACCGGACGAACCGGAATATGGAACCGACGAACCAGAGAGCTTGAGACTCGAAGAACAACTAAACGAAAACGACTCACCCTTCAGTCTGGTGAGCGATGAACAGGAAGAATTGTAATGTACAGAGATAAAAAGGTAACCGAATTCGGAACCAAGCGTCGGAAAAAAATCTGCCGCTTTTGCGAGAACAATATCGATTACATTGATTTTAAGGACGAACGTTTGCTGCGCCGGTTCGTCACCGAGCGGGGTAAAATCGTCCCGCGCCGGATTTCGGGCAATTGCGCCATTCATCAGCGGAAGCTGACCCAGGCTATCAAACGCGGACGTCACCTGGCCATCATGGCGTTCGAGAGCGAATCGTTCCGTTAAAAAACATCGGAACCGAGGCGTTATTGAACCCGTCGCTGTCTAACCGGCGCGGCCCGGCGGCCGGATTCGTTGTCGGGGGTATGCTCGTTTACCTGCTGGCTGGTTTTGTCCTGTCAAGTTTGGTGAATGTTCTTCCCCTGGTGCTGCTGGCTACGACAGTTGCCTATATCCTGGCGATGTATCTCTTTTACGGGATATCCTGCCTGGCTTTTCGAGGTCAAAACAAGACGCTCTGGCTGGGAGGCGCGGCAACCCTGGCGGTCAGCCTGTTGGCTGTCGGTTGGAAAGACGGTTTCCTGATTTCCGGTTCCTGGGCCATGCTGGTGATAACCTCGGCGGCTGCCGGTTACGGGGCGCGCAGCGGTTACAGCGGATTGAAAATATATTTAATCGGCCTGGCTGTTATAATATTCTTCAATCTGGTTATGTTCGTGCCGCATTGGCCGGAGATGATAAAAATGATGACTGCGAAAACTGAAAAACCCTTAGCTGACTTCAAAGCTTATTTGATAAGCGGCGGCTTCAATTCGTCCCGGGCCGATGATTATGTTTTTAGGCTCAAGCGAATGATGGATTTGGTATTTCGTCTGATTCCGGCCGCGATGATTATGGGAACGGTGACGCAGTTCAGTATCGGCCTGATGATCTTTTTCTCGAGAGGTGTGGACAGTTTTATTTCGGACCGCCTGCTCCCGGCTTTTCATTTCTGGAAAATGCCTTTCTGGTTCGTAACCGTGGTAATTGTCTCCGTGTTGATGCGGGTACTGGGCGGCGACACCCTGCAGATTATTGCTGACAACCTGCTGTTCGTTCTGGCGATTTACTACTGTGTCACCGGTCTGGCGCTGGGTGAATATGTGATCAGGAGATTAAGAATGTCAACCCTGATGCGGGTATTGTACTATATCATGTTGCTGATCAGCAGCATATACGGATTTATTATTTTCGCACTGCTTGGTTTTATCGACAGTTTCAAAGACTGGCGCCGAACCGGGGTGGTGCACGTCAGTTAGAAAAATATTTAGTTGCATTTATTTGAAAAGAGGTTAAAATGAAAGTGATTCTGCGAGAGGACGTTAAGGACGTCGGGAAAGCCGGACAAACGGTGTTAGTCAAATCCGGTTTCGGCCGTAATTTCCTGATTCCCCGTAACCTGGCGATTCCCGCCACCGAAGCCAATTTGAAGGCGATCGGTGAAATCGAAAAACAAAAGACGATTCGGGAAAAGAAACTTCGTCGGGAAGCCGAAATCGTCAAGGAACGTATCGAGCAGCTCTCGATTTCCATCCCGGTCCTGGTTGGCGAGGAAGATAAACTCTTCGGCTCGGTCACCAATAAAGATATCGCGGAGCTGATGGAACAGGAAGGCGTCAAAATCGACCGGCGGATGATTCAACTGGAAGAGCCGATCAAGTCGCTTGGTATTTATACCATTCCGGTCAGAGTCGATAAAGAAGTCACGGCTGATTTGAAAGTTTTCGTTATAAAAAAGACTTGAACAAAATGAAAATGGTCGAAGTTAAAATCGATGGCCTGGCTCTGGACATGACCACCAACACGCCGGTGGTGATACTATCACCGGCGGGGTTGGATAAGGTCCTGCCGATCTGGATCGGCCATGCCGAAGCCTGGGCCATTGCCATGGAACTGTCCGGTATCGGTTCCAACCGGCCGTTGACTCATGATTTGCTCAAGCAGGTGATTGCCGCCTTCAATGCCCGGATTGACCGTATCGAAATTACGGAACTTCGCGAACAAACCTTCTATGCCGTGATTCACCTGGTCGATGACCATCAGAGCTGGCAAATCGACGCCCGGCCATCGGATTCCATTGCCCTGGCGCTGAAAACCGGTTCAAAGATTTATGTCAACGAGGAATTGTTTAACATCACGCCTGATACGACAACGGACGATAAGTTAAATATGCCCACGGACCCGGAATCGCTTCGGGACCGGCTCAAAAAGATAAATCCCGAGGATTTCGGGAAATATTCGCTGTAAGTGAACTTGAAAGTTACTATCATACTGGCCGTCCTGGTGATGCTTTTCGGTGTGGTCTCCGAAATTTGGGCCGACCACATCGAGGATTCGCCCGAAGTTGTATCCCTTTATAATAAGGGGAAACGGATGCTTCGAGAGGGCAACTGGCTCGAAGCTTCTCAAATTTTCGAGGAGTTGACCGGCCGCTATCCGCAATCGGCTAATATCGATCTGTTTATTTTCAACCGGGCTAAAGCCGATTATTATTTCGGTGACTACAATAAAGCCCTGACCGGATTCGGCAATTTCAGCCTCCGTTTTTCCCAATCCCCTTATATTCCTTACGCTTTGTTTTTTCAGGGGAATATTTATTATGCGCGGGGTGATGTTGACCGGGCGGTGAGTCTGTATATCCGTGCTTATGCCCGCACCGCTGACCGGCGACTGGAAGCCCTGCTGGAAGGTTCTCTGCAGGGGGCGATCGCCAACGCCGGGTCGGTGATGCTGGGCGACGATGATTTCGCCGAAGTGCCCCGGGACAAACGCTGTTCTTTGATTCAGAGTGTTTCCGAGGTTTT
>JBMOKZ010000141.1:10808-17350 GCA_049324195.1 Candidatus Zixiibacteriota bacterium
GCGTCAGGAATTCGTCCTGGCCAGGAATCTTCTCGGTCTGTGCGGGAAGCAGCTCGATATCGACACCAGCCAGCAGTATCGGACCTCGCTCAAAGACGCCGCTCTTGATATCGCGGTGGTATTGCCGCTTTCGGGCGAATTACAGGCGTTCGGCGAGGATATTTATAACGGGGCGGTAATCGCCGCAGATTTCTATCGGCAGGAAAACAACGCCAAAGTTAATTTTACGACTTATGACACCAAAGGCGACCCGATCAACGCTGCCCGGATTATCCGCGACCTGGCTAATGCCCCGGTCGATATTATCCTGGGTCCGCTGACCAGTGAGGAAGCCGCGGTAGCCTCGGCAACCCTGAGCTGCAGTAATCTACCCCTGCTGGCTCCGGCGGCTACCCAGACCGGTCTTACGGCGCTGAGCGCGACTTCTTTTCAACTCTCCCCCAATATCGAACTCCAGGGCATCCAGATGGCCGATTATGCCGTCAACCGTCTGAGCGCTGATACGGCGGCCATTATTACCTCGACCAGCACCGATGACCTGCTTATGTCCCGGGCGTTCGCCGAACGGTTCAAAAAACTCGGGGGAGATGTTATCGCGGTGGAATATTATCGGAGTCGCGACAAGGATTTCAGTAAATACATCAAGGATATCAAGGCGATGTTATTGGGGGCTCATCCCGATTCGGTTATCTTCATTAACGAACGCGGTGATACGCTTGATGCGGATGGGCTGCCGGCTCATGTCGACTGTCTGTTCCTGCCGGGGAAAGCTTCACAGTTACGGCTTTTACTGGCCCAGATAAATTTTTACAACCTTAACGGCTTCTATCTCGGCTCCGATGGCTGGGGGGATGACGAGGTTTACCGGTTGGGGGATGACGTCACCAAGGGGGCGGTGTTTCCGTCGCCTTTCATTCCGGGAATAAACTCCGACGAGAAAATAAAATTTTCCGGCGCTTATGACTCCCGTTTTGCCGTACAACCGCCACGGCTGGCTGCGCTCGGGTACGACGCTGTGAGGATAATCACCCTCGCGGCGCAACGAGCCGGCACCGACCGAGAATCCCTTGTGAAAGAATTGAGCCAAATCCAGGACTATACCGGCGCTGCCGGGAAAGTCAATTTCAACCGGAGCCGGGAAAATAACGCCATGCCGGTCTTCAAGATTGAAAACGAACAGGCCGTTTTACTGGGGGTCGGAGAAACGGCTTCGGATTCGACCCCGGAATCCGTTCCTCAACAAAAAGAATAATTGCTTCGGCGACTTTCTTTTTGGCCGGGGATTGCTTATATTCAAGCAGAAATAATCCTGTTATCCGGAGAAAATCGATGGAAGAGAAAAAAAACGTTGCTCTTAAAATGGTTATCGACGGCCAGGTGAAGGAAATCAGTTTCGAGGAACTGGCCCTGTCGAACAATCTGGCTCAGGAGTCTCTGGTGCGGCTGCTTATCGACAAGAAAGTGTTCGAACCGAAAGAGCTTCTGAACATGATGGAGAAAGTCAAAAAGGAACGCTATCGCCTGAGCGATGATATAAAGAAATAGCATGGTGTTTGACGAGAAAGAAAAGACCAACGCGGGAGAAATGATTGCCGAAGACGAGGGGGAAGTCCTGCACTGGAAATGCCATCCGGTTAAGCGCCGGCCGCTGGTGTCATTGGCGGTGACGCTGTTTATCACCCTGATCGGCGTTCTGGTTCTGTACGCGACCGGCTCTCACTTTTTCACTGCCCTGGCGCTGGTAATTTTATTTGCCTCCCTGGCCAAGTTTTATTTCCCCACGGAATATTTTCTTTCGGATAAGAACCTGAAAGTCAAGACAACCACCCAGACTTTGGTGAAGCCATGGTCCATGTATCGTACCTGTTACCCGGACCGGAACGGGATTTTGCTCTCGCCGTTCGGCAGACCCTCGCGGTTGGAAAATTTCCGGGGGTT
The DNA here is from genome assembly GCA_049324195.1 of Candidatus Zixiibacteriota bacterium. GTDB lineage: Bacteria > Zixibacteria > MSB-5A5 > GN15 > FEB-12 > JAFGNW01. Next base: position 12,747 of record JBMOKZ010000141.1, read on the forward strand.
ATATATCATGTTCGAGGGTAACCGGGACGAGGTTACAGCTTTTATCAAAAAACGTGTCGGACTTCCCGAGACGGTCAAAGATATATCCGGTGAAAACGATCCCGAAAATCGGGGAAGAAACGGCAAGGTTGAAAGGTGAGTGTTTTCCGAGGCAGTTTCAATATCCCCGACCCCGAGGAGAACCCTCTTCCCGAAGAAGAAGATGCGGTGCTCGACAAGTTGGCCCGCTGGATTGTCAAGAAAAGCATGGCGGTGCCAGCCATCGTCTTTTGCGAATCGGTCAAGCCCCTGAATTATATCGGTTCACAGGGGATGGTCTTTTTCGAGCCGATTATCCAAACAATTTTTTCCATCAAGGATTATGACACTCTGCGTCTGGCGCTGGAAAAACGACAATCGCTGGAAATTTTGATTCAGAAAATCGAGGCTTACGACGCCGTGGCGTACCAAAAGGAAAAACGCATCAAGAAATACATCCGGGCGGAAAAAAAGAACTGGCGCTGGTACCAGCGCTGGCTGGGAGTCGCCAGGCCGAGAATAGAAATCCCCGATGAAATTTTAAACCCGCCCGAGAATGCCGACGAAGACAAATCAAAAAAGGACAACTCTTAAGAGGGTTGTCCTTTTCGTTTTTACTATTCGAAAAACTAAATGTCCAGGTTGCGCACGTACTGGGCGTTTTGCTCGATAAATTCCCGCCTCGGGGGAATCTCGTTGCCCATCAGAATCGAAAACAGATGGTTAGCCTCGGCGGCGTCGTGAAGTTCCACTTTCAATAGTGTGCGGGTTTCCGGGTTCATGGTGGTTTCCCACAACTGTTCGGCGTTCATTTCACCGAGACCTTTGTAGCGCTGGATGCCGACCCCGGTGTCGGGCAGGGTCTTGAGCATCTTATCTTTTTCCTCGTCGGAATAGACATATATTTCTTTTTTGCCGTGTTTCAAACGGTACAGCGGCGGCTGGGCGATATAGATGTGTCCCAGGTCGAACAGTTCGCGCATATAGCGGAAGAAGAACGTCAACAGCAGGGTGCGGATGTGCGAGCCGTCGACATCGGCATCCGTCATGATAATAACTTTGTGGTACCTGATTTTTTCGGGGTCGAAATCTTCCTTGATTCCGCAGCCGAGCGCCGTAATCAAAGTCCGGACCTCTTCATTGCCGAGAATCTTGTCGATTCGGGCTTTTTCGACATTTAAAATTTTACCGCGTAGAGGGAGAATCGCCTGGTAGCGGCGGTCACGGCCCTGTTTGGCGGAGCCACCGGCCGAATCACCCTCGACGATATAAATTTCACAGGATTCGGGGTCGTTGAGCGAGCAATCGGCCAGTTTCCCCGGCAAGGAAGCGCTGTCGAGCGCTGTTTTGCGCCGGGTCAACTCCTTGGCTTTGCGGGCGGCTTCGCGCGCCACGGCAGCGCTGGCCAGCTTGTCGACGATCTTTTTCCCGACAGGCGGATTTTCCTCGAGATAAGCGTTCAGGTATTCATTGGTGATGGATTCCACGACTCCCCGTACCTCGGAATTTCCTAACTTGGTCTTGGTCTGACCCTCGAATTGGGGATCGCGCACTTTCACCGATATAACCGCCGTCAAACCCTCGCGGCTGTCCTCGCCTATGAACGTGAAATTTTCCTTCTTGAGCAGTTTGTTTTTGGTCGCGTAGTTATTGATGGTGCGGGTCAGGGCTGTTCTGAAACCGGTTAGATGGGTGCCGCCCTCGATAGTGTTGATGTTATTGACGTAGGAGTAAAGCGACTCCGAATAGCCGTCGTTGTACTGGATGGCTATTTCGACATCGACATCGTCCTTAGTTCTCTGGAAATGAATCGGTTTGCGGAAAAGAACGGTGTTGTTTTCATTGAGATATTCCACGAATGAACTCAGCCCGCCTTTGTAAACGAACTCGACTTCTTTTTGGGTGCGATGGTCCCGGAGAACAATCGTCAGCCCCGGGTTGAGAAAAGCCAGTTCGCGCAGGCGTGAGGCAACGATGTCAAACTTGAAATCAATCCGATTGAATATTTCGATATCGGGATAAAAAGCCGTCCGCGTACCCGTTTTCTTGCGGCTGCCGACTTTTCTGACAGGTTTGACGGCTTCGCCGTATTTGTATTCCTGGCGATAAACCTCGCCGTCGCGGCAAACCTCGACCCAGCACCATTCTGAAAGAGCGTTGACGACCGAGACGCCAACCCCGTGCAGACCGCCGGAAACCTTATAGGTTTCATGGTCGAACTTGCCCCCGGCATGAAGCGTGGTCATGACTACCTCGAGCGCCGACTTCTTTTCGTCGGGATGTTCCTCGACCGGGATACCGCGGCCGTTGTCGGTAACGATAATGGAATTATCCTTATCGATTTCGACCATAATCTGGTCGCAGAAACCGGCCATGGCCTCGTCCACCGAGTTATCCACGACCTCGTAAACCATGTGGTGCAGACCGCGTTGGCCGGTGTCACCGATATACATCGCCGGACGGCGGCGAACGGCCTCCAGACCTTTTAAGACGTGAATGTTGTTGGCGTCATACGAACCGTTGCCGTTGCCGTTTATATTCTTTTTCTTTTTTTCGTTTTTGGGCTCTTTCACTTCGGTTGCCATTTAATTCAAATTCCCTTTCTCGCCTCTTACCAGCCGGATTTGTTTGACGACCCGCCCGTAAGGGTATTGTCTTATTTTTTCCAGAATGTTGTCAATCTCCATAGCCAGATTCTGTCTCCAGGAGGCGTCCGGGACAGCGACATAAAGAATGCCATCCTCAAAACGAACCGCCCGGCTGATTCTGGCGATATGTTCCCCGACTATCTCGGGCCATCGGTTAACCGTCAACCAGCCGTTATACTTATGAGTCAAACCCAGCGATTTTATAACGGATTCGACTACCCCGGAAATAATCACCGGGTATTTAAAAGACTGATTTTTTCGGTTCATTTATCCCTTTTATATAGATTTTAAAATAACAAAAATTAAATATTTTGGCAAGTAAAAAAATATTTATATGTTATTGAATCGCATTTGCTTATACGAATTTTTAAGCTGTCTTATATAATATTTACTATTAATGTAAAGATAAAGATAACAATCTGCTTCAGAAACGCTTTTCTGTATGTAATTACAGACAGTTTTCCACTTATAAAATAAGTAATATTGACATGAGATAAAATCACAAATTTAAAAAAAAATAGAGGCCGCTGGCGCGGCCTCCGGATGGGAAGGAATATGTTTGAGAAAAGAATTATTTCATTTTTTTGATGCGGCCCGAACCCGAAACGTTAGTTGAAAGGGAATTGGGCTGACCGTAATAGTAAATATTGCCGCTGCCGCTGACGGTGCCGTCGAAACTCTCGTCGGCGTGCACCCGCACATCGCCGGAGCCGCTGATTTTAACATAAACGTCATCAGCAATCAAATCGCGGGCGTCGATTTCGCCGGAGCCGGAAATTTTAAATTCGGCCTCGGTAGTGGTTCCCGCGATATCAATATCGCCGGAGCCGGATATGCCGCAGGTGAAATATTCTTCCTTGAGATTGACAACCTCGATACTGCCGGAACCGCTGAGGGCGATGCCCTTGAGGTGCGGGAGCGTTATCTCGACTTTGCAGGGTGAATCCGAAGAATAGTTTTCACTGGTTTCAATTTTCAAGACGCCGCCGCGGACATTGGTCTCGACGATATCGATAAGATTGTCGTCAAAAGTGAGCGTGACCGCCCTGGATTCGCCGATCGTTACGAAGATATCGAACGAGCCGTAGGACTCGATTTCGTCGAATTCCCGAATATCCCGTTTCTCGGTGACAAGATTGCCGGAACCTTCGATACCGCGCCCCCCTCTGAACAGGTTCTTAAAGAAATCCCCGGCGAGCGCGGTATGCGAATAAAATAATATAATGGTGAATAGAAGGAGACAGACGGATAAAGTTTTTTTCATGAGTTCTCGTTCTCCGCGTTTAAGCTGTTTATAGTATCAATACGAATTCGGGTATAATAAGTTTCAAGGTTGAAATATCTGACGGGTCAGCGCAAGCGGAGACTGTCGAAATAAACCGTCACCGGTCGTTCGATTTTAAAGGCGTGCAGATGTATCGCATAGATATTTTGCATATCCATCAGCCGCCCGGCCGGCGCGATCTTGACGCTGTCGAGGGGTATTTTTATTATATTGAAGCCGGGGGTGACCGTGAAAGATTTCGTATAGCGGTCTTCGAAAAGGTCGTTATGATGAATGTCTTCGATCCGGATAGTCAGCCGGAGGGCGGTATCGGCCGGGGAGAAGACTTCAAATTCCAGGTTTTGATAGCCGGTCCAGTTCGGGAACGGTTCGTCGAAAGCGACATCGGGATAGGTGGCTTTTAAAAAGGTTACGCGAGCCACGCGGCCATCGCGATGGTTTTTCCATTCGGTCGGCGGAGATGTCAGTTCCAATTCGGCGTTGCGGGTTTCGATGAAATAATCAAGGCCGAAAGTATCGAAAGTACACAGGTCGGGGAAAATGTAATTGCGCTGGAAATAAGCGCCGGCTACAAAAAAGACTGATACGAACGTCAGGACGAACGGCATCGCCACAAAAAGCCTGAGAAGCGGCAGCTTATTTTGAAAACCGCG
>JBMOKZ010000142.1:0-17292 GCA_049324195.1 Candidatus Zixiibacteriota bacterium
AACGTGAGTTTCTCACCTACGCCAAAGGAAAAATTATCTACAAAGCGGTCGGTAGTATCTAAAACGGCAGTTTCATCGTTTGGGTTCGTTTCGGACAAATTCGCCGCAGCCTCGGCGATGCCGACCTCGACCGAAACAAAATAGAAGACCGGCACCAATCCTATAAATAACAGCAGGCTTAATAACAGCTTATGGATAGTAAATCCCTTACTCATGATGGTTATTGTTTATCCTTTTTACAATTTCCGGCAGGTTTTTGCCTAAATATTCGCCTATTTCCAGGAAAACCTCGTTGTATTTAGCCAGTTCCTGACCAATCGGGTCCTCCACGCCCTCGCCGTCCGGGTCATTCGAGGGAAAATTTTTGAACAGAAATACCTTATCGGCCGCTTCCGGCACCAGGGAGACGATATCCCGAAGGTGTCCCGGCGTCATCGCGAAAATCAAATCAGTATCCTCAATCAACTCCTCGGTCAACTGCTGCGAGGCATGGGTTGACAAATCAATATCCCACATCTTGGCCGCTTCCCGAGCGTACTGTGTGGCCGGGTAACCGTCGGCGGCGAACGTACCCGAAGAAATCACCTCGAATTTACCTGGTACTTGCTTTTCAAGCAGCATCCTCAAAGCGCCCTCGGCCATCGGCGAGCGGCAGGTGTTGCCGGTACAGACAAACATTATCACGAATTTGTTGTCACGCATCGAAACCCGCTTTCATCAGGGCGTCCTTGATTTCGCCGGGGGCAATTGCGCCCGACCGGAGTATTTTAATTCTATCTTTCGAGCAATCGACCACGGTCGAGGTCGGGAAATTCAAAACCCCGCCGTCGAGATAAAGTTCGACCGCCTCACCCAGGTCGTCAACTATCTCCTCGACCGTATCATGTTCCGGTCGGCCCGAAAGATTGGCCGAAGTCGCCGTCAACGGAAACGACACACCGGCCATAAGCCGGCCAATTACCGGCGATGACGACAGGCGGACACCGATTTTCCCATCCACCACAACCAGCGGCGCCGGCATTTTTTGGGCGGCCCTCAACACCAGGGTCAACGGCCCCGGTAAAAAACATTCGGTGAGAAAACGAGCGATATCGCTTATTTCTCCGTATCTGAATATTTCCTCGCGGCTCCCGACAAACACGGCGGTCGGCATCGAATCCGGCCGCGCTTTCGCCCGGTAAAGCTTTTTCAGCGCTTCCCGACGGTCAGCGCGGGTCAGAAGACCATACCGCGTTTCCGTGGGCGCAACCACCAGCTTACCATCCCCCAGAACCCGGACCGCCTTTATCATGATATCTTCTTCCGGCTTATGTCGGTTGATCGAGACCACTTCCAGGCTACTCATCACCGACCTGTTCATCGCCGGTCGCAGCCGTATCCGGCTCGACCGCGGTAGAATCGCCGTACAAGTACAGCCGGGGTAAATCCTCGTAAAACAGCGCGGCCTCTTTTTTATTCACGTTGACCACGACCACCCAGGCGTTATCGTAACCGACCGCCTTGGCGCCCAGTTGATATTCCTCGGCATCTTCACGGCTGCCGAAATTACCAACCCGCACTTTGAAATAAGGCACCTCGTAATCGACAAAAACCGGCTGGTCGAAAATTTCCTCGGCCACTGTCCTGGCGTCCCTGGCTTCGTTGTAATACTTACTGGTATAAAGCTGCACCCGGAAAACTTGGTTGTTAAGCGTATCCCGGTCGGAGGGAACGTTGGCAACCGCCGCCGAAGAATCTTTACCAAGATTGACATTATCAATCACGATTTTGGAGCCGTTGATTATTCCACTCTGCGGATTTTTAACCGGTACGATATCCTTGTCCTGGGGAAGTTCCAGGGGGTCGAAATCCCGGCTGTCGGTATATCCGCTCGGGGCGGCTTCCTTTTCTTCCTCGACCGCTTTATGCGGAGCCCCGCAACCCAGTAACAAGATTAAAAACAATAAGAATATATTATAAATAATGCCGCTTCTTTTCATCGCTGTTGAGTTTGGCTAAAAGTTCCTTGATTTCCCCAACTCTGGTTTTATGAGCCACCAGAGTGATGTCGCCGGATCGGACCACTACCAGGTCGGCTACGCCCAGACAGCACACGATGCCGTCCTCGTTGTTATAAACCGTCGTCTCGTAAGAGCCGAGCATCTCCGTCTCGCCGACAAGGACGTTGTTTTCCGAATCGCGGTCTTTATATCGTTCCAGGGCGGTCCAGCTGCCGATATCGTCCCAGACGATGTTGGCTTTGATAGTCAGTACGTTTTGGGCGCTTTCCAGAACAGCATAGTCGATGGAAATGGAATTGGTTTTCTTGTAAAGGTCCTCACGAGCCTGGCTTTCCTTGTCAGTTCCGATAACCCTGGCATAATCTTCGAGATGAGCCCCCATTTCCGGCTGATATTCCTTTATCGCATTCAATATAGCCCGGGCCGACCAGATAAACATGCCGCTGTTCCAGAGATATTTCCGGCTGAAATAATATTCCTGGGCCACTACCAGTTTTGGTTTTTCCGTAAAAGCCGAAACCCTATAAACCACGCTGTCATTTTCGTTTTTGTACAAATCGCCCATTTTGATATAGCCGTAGGCCGTTTCAGGGCGGTTGGGAACAATGCCGATAGTTATCAAGCAATCTTCCTTGGAGGCGATCGCCGCGCCGTCCTCGAGGATTTTCAGAAGTTTCTCCTGAGGATTGACCAAATGGTCCGCCGACAAAACCAGCATAACCGCATGGGGATCTTCGTTAACCAGGTGAATCGCGGCCAGCCCAATCGCCAGACAGGTATTGCGACCGAACGGCTCGGTCATAATATTTTCATGTTTGATATTCTTCACCGATTCCAAAATAAGCTTTTCCATTCTGGCTCCGGTGACGATACGAACATTTTCCATGGGAACCAGGGGTCTGACCCGTTCAATCGTCTCCTCAATCATAGTCCGGTCGGAAGTTAACTTTAGAAATTGTTTGGGACGATCCTGGCGCGATAAAGGCCAGAAACGTTCGCCTTTACCGCCGGCGATAATAACGCTGTAATTCATTTTTCCCCTATCCGAAAAATTATGTAATTGACTGATAATACACGGGTTAAAAGTAATAGTCAAGCAAAGATTCAAACCGGAGTAAAAAACAACACAGTTAAGACGCCCGGGTTAAACCGTGAAAGATATAACCTGCTAAGGAGTCAATAACTTAAGCTGCCAGGACGCCCAGGACCAGGGAATTATACTTATTGTCAGCGTTGTCCGAACGGGAGCCGAGCGCAATGGGGACCCGGCCGCCGACAATCACTCCACCCATTTGGCATTTCCCATAGAGACTCATTCCCTTATACACTCCGTTGGCGACTTCGATATTGGGCGCTATCAGGGCATCGGCCTGACCCGCAACCTCGGAATCGGTCACACCCTTGGCATGGGCGGCGAACATGTCGACCGCGATATCAAACGACAGCGGCCCGTCCACAAAAGCTCCTTTAATCTGACGGCGCTCAGCCATTTTGGCGATTATCGCGGCTTCCATCGTCACCGGCATCTGGGGATAAATCACCTCGACCGCCGCCAAAAGCGCGATGCGCGGATTGACAAGGCCGATTTTGCCGGTCAGTTCAATAATGTTATCTATCAGTTGCAGTTTGGTTTGCAGATCCGGCTGCACCACCACCGCACTATCGGTCAAAAACAACAATTTCTTGTATTTCTCCGGTTTTAATAGAGCGATATGCGAAACCGTTCTTTTCTTTTGAATGAAGCCCGTTTCGGCCTTGAACAGCCGCCCGAGGATGTCCGCCACCGGAATAGCGCCGTTTACCAACAGATCAATTTTCCCCCCGGCGGCCAGTTCGGCTCCTTTGGAGACCACCCCATCGAATTTCTCGGCCGCGATAAAATCGACACCGCCGAATTGGATATTTTCATCAGCGCACGCCTCATTAAAATTGGTTCGATTCCCGATTACGGTCGGCTGAATTAATTTGTCGTTCACGGCTCGATAGAACGCCTGCAGGGTGGAACCGTCGGCGGGCAACATCAGCGCCGCCCGGCAGGGTGCGGACCGCGTCACTCTATCGACAGCTTTTTTATAAATATGCTCGAAAGTGTTGATGTCGGGAATATGCATTTCCGGAAGGTTCATCGCTTAATCCTCCCATACCTTGTTTTGACGATAGTAATCCGCAACCACGCAGGCCAGGGCCAGCGACGATTTTTTGTTCATCACCGTATCGGTCCGGGACACCAGCGAGACCGGTACCCGGGCGCCGACAATGACCCCGCAGAAAATCGCTCCGGCGAACTGAATCAGCGACTTGACGACGATATTGGCTTCCTCGATGGAATTAACCAGGTAAATGTCGGCTTCCCCGACCACCGGACCTTCGAGCCCCAGCGCCGCCGCGGCCGCTTTCGATGTCGCCAAATCTAATGAGAGCGGTCCCTGAACAGCCACATCGGCCAGCTCTTCCTCCGCCCGCGGACGAATCTCATCGACATCGGAAATGATATGTGAAATCTTGTCGGTGATACTTTCGGTGGCGGCTGAAAGGGCGATTTTTACCGGCGACAGCCCCAACGCCCGGGCGACCAGCACGGCGTTCTGCAGGATTTGAAATTTCTGGTCCACATCGGGCTTGACCACCATCCCGCCATCGGTGAAATTGAGCATCTTGTGATAACCGGGAATCTCACAGACGGCGCAATGTGAAAGGGTATTAGCTCCCCGCAGTCCGTATTGTTTATCAAGCACGACTTTCAAAAGAGCCGAGGTCGGCAAAAAGCCCTTCATGATGGCGTCGGCTTTCTTTTGCGACGCCAGACTGGCGGCGTAATGAGCCGCCTCGGTGACATTTTTCCGGTCGATAATTTCCATACCGGCGATATCGATACTGTTTTCCGCGGCCAGTTTCTCGATAATTTCCTTATCACCGATAAGAATAGCGTCCAGAAATCCTTCTTCCCGCGCCCGGGAAACTGCCCCGATGACGTCAACATCCTGGGCGGCGGCGACCGCCACCGTCTTTTTCCGACCCTCACCGGCAATAGCCACCGCCCGCTCCACCAGCTCTTTCGCCGAGCGGATAACAGGTATTAACATACAACGTCCTCGATTGAAATCAGTACTTGTGCAATTCTTCCTGGCCGGACAGATACCGCACCCCCGCGGCGGCCAGGGCTTCCATTTCAAACTCACCCGGCACCACAATTACGGTTCCCAGGAAAGAGACATATTTTTTTATTTCATCCACTAGCATCTGTGCATGGACCATTCCCCCGGTCAGAATCACGGCCTCGAAATCTCCGGCTAGAGCCACTGCCGCGATGCCGATTTCTTTGGCGATTTGGTAAGCCATCGCGTCGAAATACAACTTCGCATTTTCATCGCCGGCTTTGATTCGGTTCTCGACTTCGCGAAGGTCATTGGTGCCGATATATCCCATCAGGCCCGATTTTTTCGACAGAATATCGACTATCTCCTTCTCCGAATACTTACCCGAATAACAGAGCTTGACCAGGGCTCCGATCGGTACAGCGCCGGCCCGTTCGGGCGAAAAAGGTCCCATCCCGAGCAAACCGTCGTTGACATCGACCACCTTTCCCCCCTTGAGGGCGGCGATGGATATCCCGGCGCCGAGATGAGCCGTAACGAAATTGACGTCTTCGAGTTTTTTCCCGGCCTGCTCCGCGACGCGGCGGGAAACGGCCTTGATATTGAGAGTGTGCGCCCGGCAACGCCGCTCTATTCCCGGTACTCCGCTGATCCGGGCGAGGTCGGTAAAATTATCCACCGTGACCGGATCGGTCACCAGCGAAGGGACTCCGTAACGTTCTCCCAGATGACGGGCGATTATCGCACCCAGGTTCGAGGCGTGGTTGGACCAGCGGCGATTTTTCAAATCATCCAGCATGGCGTCGGTAATTTCATACGACCCGCCTTCGAGCGGTTTCAGCGGCGCTCCCCGCCCGACTACCGCTTTCAACTGGTTTATTTTCTCCCGGTGCGCCTCCAGCCAGCGGTTGATTAACTGCATCCGGTATTGGAACTGGTCGGCGACATTGTCAAAATGCCCGATTTCCGCAGCATCGTGCCGGATGACCTCCTCGGAAATCCTGTCCTCGCCGTCGAACAGCCCCACCTTGGTTGAGGTGGAACCGGGGTTAATCACCAGGATATATTCCGCCATCTTCACCTCAAGCCTTGACCGTATCCAGTTTGATTTCCCGACCGCGCTCGAAAGCTTTCAGATTGATATCCACAAATTTGGCTTTGACCTTGCTTTTAAGAGTTTCCCGCCAGAGTTCCTCCTCGAACGGCAGATAGTTGGACATGACGCCCAGCAAAATCGTATTCACCAGCCGGGGATTGCCCAGCTCGGAGGCAATCCGGTCAGCGTCAAGCGCGATTACTTTTGCCACTTTTTTCTTCAATTCACCCACGGCGTCCTCGGGGTAAAAGAGGTTTTTGCTCGAGGATACTATCGAGGGCACCAGGCAGGTGGTGGAGGATATCACCACACCGTCTTTTTTGAGCCAGTTGACCGCCCGCAAGGCTTCGGCTTTTTCGAACGACAGCAGGATATCGGCCTGCCCGAGCTGAATGGTCGGTGAATACACTTTCCTGGCTATTCTGACATGGGACGAGACAACTCCGCCCCGCTGCGACATGCCGTGCACCTCTGATTTTTTCACGTCGAGCCCGACACTCATGGCTACGGAGGAAATGATTTCCGAGGCCAAAAGGACCCCCTGGCCGCCGACGCCGACAATCAATATATTTACTTTCGTATCCATGCTATTCCACCTTTACAAATTGACTTTTAAGGACAATGGCTTCTTCCGGACATATCTGCGCGCACAGAGTGCAACCGGTACAAAGAGTTTCATCGATCAGCGCTTTGGGATTGCCCCGTTTGTTTTTCTCCTCGGAAGCCATGATAGCCGGACAGGATATTCGGAAACAGAGTGAACAGCCGGTGCAGATATCGGGATCGACCGTGTACGGCTCGTCCATAATCCGGCGCGGCATCAGCACGCATGGCCGGTTGGTGATGATGACCGAGGGACCGGGCTGGTTCATCTCTGATTCGATTGCTTCTACGGTCTTGTCATAATCATAAGGGTCGATTTCCCGGACATTGCGCACCCCCAGGGCTTCCACCAGTTTTACGATACTGACCTGCCCGACCTCCTTCCCCATCAGGGAGCGGCCGGTGCCGGGATGTTCCTGGCCGCCGGTCATGGCTGTAGCCCGGTTATCAAGAATAATGACAGTGACATTGCTCTGGTTGTAAACAGCGTCGAGAATTCCGGTAATCCCGGAATGGAAGAAAGTAGAATCGCCGATAACCGCTACCGTTCCCCTGTCGGAACCCTGCACCCGCTCCATACCGATAGCGTTGCCGATGGAGGCTCCCATGCAGACGCAGCTGTCGAGGGCGTTCAGCGGCTGCAGCGCCCCCAGCGTATAACAGCCGATATCACCGGTGACGGCCACGCGCAGTTTCCGAAGGGCCATAAAGACTCCGCGATGAGGACAACCGGGACAAAGCACCGGCGGGCGCGGAAAGAGCGGCTCCGGGTCGAACGCCGGTTTCGCGACCCCTGACAGAACCCCGGCCTTTTCCAGACCCTCCGCCACCAGATACGGTGACAGTTCGCCGAGTCTGCCGAAATATATCTTCCCTTCGACTTTCAACCCGGCGGCCTTTATCTGTTCTTCATAATAAGGCTCCAGTTCCTCGACCACCAGCACCTGCTTGTGGCGTTTGACGAAATCCTCGATTTTTTTCACAGGCAGCGGGAAACCGAACCCGATTTTTAAATAATCCAACACCGGCGCTACTTCCTTGGCATATTGATATGCCACGCCTCCGGTGATGATACCGATATCGGAGCCGTTGTTCTCGATGGCATTGAGCGGCGTTTCTTCGCTATATTCTCTTAACTTCTCCAGCCGTTCGACCAGCACTTTATGCCGGATTCGGGCGTTGCCCGGCACCATGACGTATTTGACCGGATTTTTAGTAAATTTCTTTTCTTCCGGCCTGACCGGTTCGCCCAGCTCCACGATTCCCTTGGAATGCGAAATCCGGGTGGTCATATGAAGCATCACCGGAGTATCGAACCGTTCGGAAATTTCATACCCCGCCAGGAGCATGTCTTTCGATTCCTGGCTATCAGCGGGTTCCAAAAAAGGAACCTGGGCAAATCTGGCAAAATAGCGATTGTCCTGCTCGTTTTGCGAGGAGTGCATCTCCGGGTCATCGGCCGAAATGAACACGAATCCGCCGTTGACGCCCGTATAGGCGAAAGTCATAAACGGATCGGCCGCGACATTCAAACCGACATGTTTCATCGTCACCAGCGCCCGGGCGCCGCCCATCGAGGCTCCGATACCTACCTCAAAAGCCACCTTTTCGTTGGGTGACCATTGAGCGTAAACCGACGGAAATCTCTCCGCGACCGTTTCCAGAATTTCGGTCGAAGGGGTTCCGGGGTACCCGACCGCCATCCTGACTCCGGCTTCGAAAACCCCTCGGGCTACCGCTTCATTTCCTGATAGAAGTTCTTTCATGATTAAATCTCTTATATAAAATATAAATATCCATACCTCAGGCTTGTGAATTATTTCGCAACTTAACAAAACCAGCCCAAAATATCAACCGATTTTTAAATTCAGCCCTTTAAAATGACTATTTCTATTGAACTTTAACCGGTTACAGACCCGATATTTACTTTTTCTACCCGTTTAATCTTTATTAAGCTCCTTGTCTTTAAGCCGATAAAAATATTATGACTACCGGGATTATCTTTAAAGATATTTTACCGGTATCCGATGAAATAAATAAAAGGTTTATTTAATACTATATAAGTCCGGACTGGATAAATAAAAGCAGCTGTTAAACCGGGGGAGCGGTATCCGGAAAGAAAAACAACTTCAAGTTGTTATTAAAGATACATTCCGTATCTAAAAATCAGGAGTGGGGCACTTGTATAAAATTGAGAAAACAGATTTCGGATACTTTCTGACTTTCGCCGGAGATATGGATTTCGAAGAAATGCATCAATGGTTCAACGAATCCAAGGAAGTGCTGGAAACCGCCTCGAGAAGCTTCGGCGTCTTTGTCGATATGCGCGAATTGCAACTGCTTGATCCAGAGGCTCAGAAAGAAATGCAAACCGGTCAGAAATATTATAAAACGATGGGAATGAAACGCTCCGTCGTTATTCTGGACAATCCGGTCCTTACCATTCAATTCAAGAGAATCGCCCTGCAAAGTGGAATTTATGATACTGAGCGTTATATCGACGCCTCGGCGGTGTCCAACTGGGAGGAAATCGGGATGGATTGGGTGCTTCATGGTATTGACCCCGATAAGAACCAGAAAAGAAAAGCCGTAGCCGTCAAAACCTGACATTCCTGCTCCAGGCGTATTCCTCTGAATTACAAAGACTTGCCTTTAAGTACGAGCGCCTGCTCATACTTTTAATAATTTTTCACAAATATCCTCAATGGTCGGAACTTTTTTTTACGTAAATAGTTATATAATACTTTACTTTTTTGTAATGATTTTATAAAATGCATTTTCTGCATCAGAAATGATAAAGGTGTTGAAAAGCTTATGAGAATTTCTGCGATTGAAAAATATGGTTTACGGTGTCTGTTGGTGCTGGCGAAAGAAGGTCCTGACAAACAGCTCTCGATTTCCGAGATTGCCGAACGGGAAGGTCTTTCGATCCCATACAGTTCCAAACTGTTGGCTATTCTTCGCAAAGCCGGCCTGGTGGTCGCCGAGCGCGGCCGCGGGGGCGGTTTCAGCATCACCCGCGAGGCGTCGGCAATCACTCTTTTTGAAGTTCTGACCGCCCTTGGCGGCCCCCTGGTGGAACCGCATCATTGTTCCAAATACGCCGGCATGCTACAGCAATGTGTCCATATCGACCACTGCTCGGTGCACGATATTCTCGACCGGCTGGCCGACTATGTGGAACAATTTTTATGCGAAACGACATTGGAAGATATCCTGAAAGGCAAACAAATAGGTTTTTTGACAAAATCGGATTACAAGTTTATCCTCAACACGACCAATATCGAGAATAAGCTGTCCGGCTGAACTGGTAAAATGAACTAAAAGATAAGGATTATTAAGATGACGGATAAAAAAGCACTCTTCGAATTTAAAGATATACATGTTCAGGTGGAAGGCAAGGAGGTTGTCTCCGGCGTTTCCCTGAAAATCAACCCGGGTGAAACCCACGCCATTATGGGACCCAACGGTTCCGGGAAGTCCTCGCTGTCCAACGCGCTCATGGGGCACCCGTCGTACGAAATCACCGGGGGCGAAATATATCTCGATGGTACGAACATGCGAGACCTGACCGCCGACGAACGCTCGCGGGCCGGTCTCTTCCTGGCGTTCCAGTATCCCCTGGCTATACCCGGCGTAACGGTGGCCAACTTTCTGCGCACCGCGCTACAAGCTCACCGCGGTAAAGAAGCCGACATGTCCGATTTCCGCAGGCTTTTGAAAACCGAGATGAAGGCGCTGTCGATTGACGAGGTTTTCGCTACCCGGTACTTAAACGACGGCTTCTCCGGCGGCGAGAAAAAACGTATCGAAATTCTGCAAATGTCGATTCTCAACCCGCGCATGGCCATTCTCGACGAAACCGATTCCGGTCTCGATATCGACGCCTTGAAGACCGTTTCCGAAGGCATCAATCGTTACCATAACGACCGCAACGGCATCCTGCTGGTCACGCACTATCAGCGCATACTCAACTATGTCAAGCCGGATTTTGTGCACGTCATGATGGCCGGTAAAATCGTCAAGTCCGGCGGGCCAGAAATCGCTCTCAAGCTCGAGGACCTTGGTTACGATTGGGTCGCCGAGGAAGTCAACCACAAAGCCGGAGTGTAATCATGTCGGATTCTTTAGAGCAACAGAAGAAAGACCTCTCCGGGCTGAACAGCGATTACGCCGCCAAGTATGGCTTTCGCGACCCGGTCGATTATTTCCACAAGGGCGCCAAGGGGCTGTCCCACGAACTGGTGGAAATGATTTCTCAGATGAAAAAAGAACCCCAATGGATGACCGACAAGCGCCATGAGGCTCTGGATATATTTTTGTCGAAGCCGATGCCGCCCTGGGCCAACACCAAAATGCTCAGTGAAATCGACTACGAAAACATCTACTATTTCATGAAGCCGGTAGACGAGAATTCCACCGACTGGAACGATGTTCCCGAATATATCAAGCGCACTTTCGACCGTCTGGGCATTCCCGAGGCTGAGCAGAAATTTCTTGGCGGGGTGACCGCCCAGTATGAGTCCGAAGTCGTGTATCATTCCATGCGCGAGGATCTCAAGCAGCAGGGGATTATTTTTCTCGGTATGGATGACGGCCTCAAGGAATACCCCGATATCGTCAAGAAACATTTCGGCACGGTGATTCCCGCGACCGACAACAAGTTCGCCGCCCTCAATACTTCCGTCTGGTCGGGTGGGTCGTTTATTTATGTCCCTCCGGGAATCGAGATCAAGGTACCGCTTCAGGCTTATTTCCGCATTAATGCCGAGAATATGGGCCAGTTCGAACGTACTCTGATAATCGCCGACAAGGGCGCCCGGGTGCACTATATCGAGGGCTGTACCGCTCCGGTGTACTCGACCGATTCGCTGCACTCGGCGGTGGTCGAAGTCATCGCACTGGAAAGCGCTTCCATTCGCTATACCACCATTCAGAACTGGTCACGCAACGTGTTCAATTTGGTGACCAAACGGGCCACGGCCCACAAAAACGCCACCATCGAATGGGTGGACGGCAATATGGGCTCCCGGCTGAGCATGAAATACCCCTGCATTCAGCTGGTCGGCGAAGGCGCCCGGGGCGAAATTCTGTCGGTGGCGTTCGCCGGACAGGACCAGCACCAGGATACCGGCGCAAAAGTTATCCACGCCGCTCCGAACACTTCGTCGCGGGTAACCTCGAAATCCATTTCCAAGGACAACGGCCGCGCCTCCTACCGGGGTCTGGCCAAGGTGTACAAAAACGCCGTCAACTCCAAGATATCGGTCGAATGCGATGCCCTGCTGATCGGCGCAAACGCCCGCAGCGATACCTACCCGACCATGGAAATCGATTCCGAGCAGGTGCGGGTGGAACACGAAGCCCGGGTTTCGAAGGTCGCCGAGGAACAGCTCTTTTACCTGACCTCGCGGGGACTGAC
The DNA here is from genome assembly GCA_049324195.1 of Candidatus Zixiibacteriota bacterium. Lineage (GTDB taxonomy): Bacteria > Zixibacteria > MSB-5A5 > GN15 > FEB-12 > JAFGNW01. Next base: position 12,217 of record JBMOKZ010000142.1, read on the forward strand.
CGAAGACGACGCCCGTCTGCTGATTGTCAACGGCTTCATGGAGCCATTCACCAAGGAACTGCCGCTCGAATACGCGGTGGAATTAAACCGTTTGATTGAATTAGAAATGGAAGGTTCGGTAGGATAACGATGAACGATAAACTTTCAGAATATACAATTCCGGAAATTTCACCGGAACTCGAACGCGGGTCCCAATGGCTCAAGGAAAAACGCTATGCTTTCCGGAAAAGCTTCAACCGGATGCCTCTCCCCCGCCGGGGACTGCATCTGTGGCGTTACACCGACCCGCATGAATTTATTTTTGAGCACGAAAAAGCCGCCGACACGGCTTTTCACGAGGACTACGATGAATTCGAACAACAGGCCAAAAAACAACTCGAAGAGAGCCATCTGGACGCGCTGGTGATCGAACACGGCGGCCGGGATATCAGGCTTTTCGGAACGGACCAGATCGCTTCCCGGGGGATTATTGTCAGCACTCTTTCCGAAGCGTTCAAGAACCATTATGAACTGGTCGAAAGCCATTTGTACCGGCTCATCAACAACGAAACCGGAAAATTCGAAGCTCTCAACAGTACTTTGTGGAACGACGGGATATTGATTTTCGTCCCTGACAACCAGACGCTCGAAAAACCGATTCACCTCCTGCGCATGGCCGGCCGAGCCAATTCCAACCAGCATCATCGTTTGCTGGTGATCGCCGGCAAGAACAGCGAGCTGACCCTGATCGACGAATACGGGGGCGGGGCCGACGACGAAAACCAGGATATCAGCCTGGTCAACAGCGCCGTGGAAATTTTCGGCGGGGAAAACAGCCGCCTGCGCTATGTTTCGCTGCAACGGCAGGCGCGCAATTCCAAGATTTACCTGACACATCGCGCCAGAGCCGAAAAAGACGCCAAAATGTACACGATCCCCCTGATATTCGGGGCGGCGCTGTCTAAACAAAATTTTGGCGTCGTGCTCAACGACCAGGGCGCCGAGAGCCATATCACCGGTCTGCTGTTCGGAACCGGTTACCAGCAGTTCGACAACCACACCCTGCACCATCACGCTTCCAGCCAGTCCTTTTCCAATATCGATTTCAAGGTTGTCCTGCGCGACAAAGCCCGTTCGGCCTATACCGGCCTGATTCGTATCGAAAACGAAGCCCGCGCCTGCGAAGCCTACCAGGAAAACCGCAACCTGCTTCTGAACCAGGGGGCCAGAGCCGAGTCCATTCCCGAGCTGGAAATTCTCAACGAGGACGTCCAGTGCAGCCACGGCGCCACGGTGGGGCCGATCGACCCCATGATGATTTTCTTCCTGAAAAGCCGGGGCATCTCGGAAAGTGAAGCGGTGCGGATGGTTGTCACCGGTTTCGTCGAAGCGACCCTGAACCAGCTGCCGGACGATATCAAGGAACGTCTCCGGACGTTCGTCACCCGCCGCCTGGAGGATATCTGATATGGCCGGGTTCGTAAAAGTCGCCACCGTCGATGAAATTCCCGAGGGCAGTTTCAAAGCCTTCAAAACGAAACATCACAAGTTCCTCGTAGCTCACATCACCGACGGTTTTTTCGCTGTCGCGGACGAATGCTCTCACGATGCCGCGCCTATCAGCGAGGGCGAGCTTTACGGCGACGATATTGTCTGCCCGCGCCACGGCGCCCGGTTTGACCTGACCACCGGTGAGGTAAAAGCCCCGCCCGCAGTCGCGCCGATCGACTCTTACGAGGTCAAAATCGACGGCTCGGATATCCTGGTTTTACTGGACTAATACTATAAGGAATATATTTAGGGTACATAAATGACACCGAAGGCGATAAAAAACAACCGAACCACGAAAGTCAAGTCGTTCAGCCGGTTCGACATCGAAAAGATAAAGGCGGATTTCCCCATCCTCCACGAACCGATCAATGGCCGACGTCTGGTCTATCTCGACAACGCCGCCACCTCGCAAAAACCGCGCGTGGTCATCAACGCCATTTTGGAATATTACCGCAAAACCAACGCCAACATCCACCGGGGTTTGCACAAACTGGCCGAGGATGCCACCCGCGCTTACGAGGCCACCCGCACCCATACCGCCGAGTTCATCGGCGGCGTACACAGTGAGGAAATCGTGTTCACCCGCGGTACCACCGAATCCATCAACCTCGTCGCTTATACCTGGGGAGAAGAAAACATCAAAGAAGGCGACGAAATCGTCATCAGCGAGATGGAACACCACGCCAATTTCATCCCCTGGTTCATGCTGGCGAAAAAGAAAAAAGCCGTCATCCGCCGCATCCCCATCACTGTCTGCGGCCATCTCGATTTGAACGATATCGACAGCATCATCAATCCCAGAACCAAACTGGTGGCTGTGACGCACATGTCCAACGTGCTGGGGACGATTAATCCCGTCCGGGATCTGGCCGCCAGGGCTCACGCTCAGGGCGCGCTGATGCTGGCCGACGGCGCTCAAGCGGCGCCCCACCTGCCGGTGGATATGAAGAATCTTGATGTCGATTTTTATGTCTTTTCTTCCCATAAAATGCTCGGCCCGACCGGGGTCGGCGTACTCTATGCCCGCCGGGAAATTCTGGAAAACATGCCCCCGTTTAACTTCGGCGGCGAGATGATTGGCGAGGTCAGTTTCGACCGCGTCACCTGGGCCGAGATACCGCACAAGTTCGAGGGCGGCACGCCCAATATCGCCGATGTCGTGGCCTATCATGCCGCCTTGACTTATCTCGACGAGCTGGGTATGGAAAATATTCACCGCCACGAACAGGAACTGACCCGGTACGCTCTTGAAAAACTATCACAAATCGAGGGTATCGAAATACAAGGGCCGCAAGACGCCTCCCAGCGCGGCGGCGCCATCTCATTCACCGACAAAGACTTGCACCCGCACGATATCAGCACTTTCCTCGATTCCAAAGGCATTGCCATTCGCGCCGGCCATCATTGCGCCCAACCGCTGATGCGAGTGATGGGAAAGATTGCCACCGCCCGGGCCTCTTTGTATATTTACAACGACGAATCCGACGTGGACGCCCTCTGTGACGCCCTGATTGAAATGAGGAGATATTTTGGCTTATGAGCGACTCTTTAGACGACCTGTACCGTGAGATAATTCTCGACCACTATCGCTCTCCCCGGGGTAAAAAACCGCTGAAACATTTCGATATCGTGTCTGACGGTCACAATCCCTCCTGCGGCGACGAACTCTCGCTCGAAGTGGAAATGGATAAGGAACATCAAACCCTTAAAGATATTCACGTCGACTGCAAGGGCTGCGCTATCTCGACCGCCTCGGGCTCCATCCTGGCCGAACTCATCAAGGGCAAGTCTCTGGCCGAGGCGAAACAAATCGCCGAACTGGTTAAGAAAATTTTGAAAGGCGAAGAAGTCGAGGTGCCGGAGGAACTCGGCGACCTCGACGCGCTCAAAGGCGTGCGCCAGTTCCCGGTGCGAATCAAATGCGCCCTGCTGGCATGGGTGACTTTAATCGAGGGTTTGAAGAATTACGAGAACGGCGTTGACAAAAAAAACGTGATCTCCACTGAAGATGACGGCGATAAAAAATAATCGAGGACAACCATGGCCGCACCGACTAAAAAAGAAATAATCGAAGCGCTCAAACCCATCCAGGACCCGGAGATCAGAATCGGCATCGTCGATTTGGGACTGGTTTACGATGTCGACGTCAACGAAGCCGGCGAAGTTAAAGTGAAAATGACGCTCACCACTCCCGCCTGCCCCTACGGTGATTTGCTGATATCGATGACCAAACGAGTAGTCAGCCAGATCGAGGGCGTCACCAAATCCGAAATCGTCATGGTCTGGGATCCGCCCTGGGACCCGAAGGAGATGGCTTCGGACCTGGCCAAGGACCAGCTTGGAATCTGGTAATGGAAGCCTGAAAAAAACGGCAAAAAAAAGGCTCCCCGAAAAGGAGCCTTAATTTTTTTCAAACAAGAGTGAAGCGGTTATTTCTTCTTTTTCTCTTCCAGTTCTTTTTTCTTGGCGTCCAGAATGTTGTTTTTGATTTTCATCGTTTGTTCGCCGAAAAGGGCGAAACGCAGCCACTCATAACCGAACTTCAACAACTCGATATCGTCTTTCTTCATTTTCGATTTTCTGGTCTCGTCAACCTCGAACTTATCGAAAAACGAGCTGCCGAACAGGAAGTCACGGAACTTATCAATATTGTAGCAGACCATGAAAAACATTTCCATTTTTTCTGGTGTCAGGGTACCGCCGTCCTGGAAAAACTTGTGCAAGGTTAAATCCTTGAAGTATTCACCCATCTCGTTGTAATCTTCGATTCCCTGGTCTTTGAGCCAGTCTCTGACCGTCATCGGGTTGTCTTCCTCGAAACCCTTGCAAACGGATTCCTTCAACAGGAAATAGAACGGTTTGTCTAGCGCCCCGGCTTTTTCGCCGGGCGACGCCTGGCCGAGCGGATACATCCGACAAGCCCAGGGCCGGTCCTTGTAAACACCGCAACCCTCGGAGCTTACGAAATGACAACTCTTGCGGTCATCATCTTTCATTTTCAGAAGCAGCACCGGGTACTTGAGGTTTTTGTCGAACGGCGCCAGCGTGTATTTGCTGATAAACTCTTCCGAAGTTATGCCCAGGTTGTTTTTAAGCCTGATAATATCGTAGGGGGTCAGGAAAATATTGACGTCGCCGCAACATTCGTTGAAACACGGCACGCCCTTGTGACAGCGGAAACTGAAGGTACTGTCCTCGCTGAGCCGGGGATATTCCTTCAGGATGGTTTCTTTGAGTTTTTCAATCTCTTTCATAATGACCTTTTATTCTACGATGCCGCTGCGAAGGGCATCGGGTGAAAATACCGGCAGCGGCCCCGACTCGCCGGTGACGGGATTGTAGCGATACCGGTAAGACACATTCTGCTGAAACCGGGAGCGCATCCATTCCCAGCCCTTCACATAATAAGGACAAGCGTCGTTAAAACAAACCAGTTGCGGTTCGGGACCCCATGAGGATTCCGGAGAGGGGAGCCATTTCACCAGTTTTTGACCGCAATGCGGGCACTTTTCTTTATCTTTTTCTTCAGCCATATTATTACCAAAT
>JBMOKZ010000143.1:0-17257 GCA_049324195.1 Candidatus Zixiibacteriota bacterium
CAAGTAGGCTTGACCTACAGGATCATATCAGTTCGCCTTCGAGGTAGTTGTCTCGGGCGGCGGTTATTTTGACCGGCACTATCTGACGCCCGCCTTTGAAACTTGCCGGCATTTTTACCCGCATATAATTATCGGCGACAGCCATATAATAACTCCCGTTACGAATTTTATTCTCGGCGATAACCCCCAGAGTCTGACCCATTTGGCGGGCGAATGCCCGTCGGCGGTTGACTGTCGAAATGGCCGACAGCACGGTGTTGCGCTTTTTGATAATCTTAGAGTTTATCTTGTCCGGCATTTCGCTGGCCAGGGTTCCGGGGCGGTCGGAATAGCTGAATACATGCAAATAATCCAGCAGGTCCATTTCGGCGATTGATTTCGAATCCTCGAAATCCTCGTCGGTTTCACCGGGGAAGCCGACGATAATATCGGCGCCGATAACGGTGTTGGGCAGGGCGTTTTTGAGCGCGCGGGCGAGCTCGATAAATTTTTCTCGAGTATAGGGGCGTTTCATTAATTTGAGCACGCGCGGCGAACCGGATTGCAGCGAAAAATGCCAGTGCCGGCAGATGCGGTTCCCGAAATCAGCGAAGGTACGTATCAAATCGTCGTTAACCGTCTGCGGCTCTATTGATGATAGCCGGATCCGGTCGATAGCGGTTTCGGTCAAGATCAATCTGCAGAGGGCGGCGAGATTCTTCACCGGCGGGTCGGCGATGGTATCATTGTACATACCCATATTCAATCCAGTGATGACAATTTCGTGAAAGCCCATTCCAACCAGTTCATTGCACTCGGCGATAATCTCGTCAACCGGGCGGTTGACCAGCCTGCCGCGCACGAGCGGAAGAATGCAATAAGCGCATTTCTGATTGCAGCCGTCGGAGATTTTAAGCCAGGCGCGGTTGTGGCCGCAGAACATATTGGTGTTATGGGCACAGGTGTTCTCGGGCGGCAGGTTCTCGAACAGTTCCGGGAGCCGCTCGGGGAGAATTTCGGCGATAAATTCTTTTTCCTTGTTGCATAAAATAGCATCGACCCCTTCCAGCGAGGCGGTTTTATCGGGGTTGCTGTCCACGTAACATCCGGCCACGACTATTTTACAACCCGGGTTTTCACGTGCCACGCGGCTTATTACGCTGCGGCTGCTCTGGTCGGCGCGGTGGGTGACGGTGCAGGTGTTGATGAGAAACAGGTCGGCCGGTTCGCCTTTAGCGGCGCGGCGGAAACCGAGGGGGCAGAGGGCGGCGACCATGCGTTCGGTTTCGTACTGGTTGAGCCGGCAACCGACCGTGTAATAAGCGATTTTTTTATAGCCGTCGTTTTTCATTGCCTTTAATATAACGAATTTTCCCCGCGCTTTGGATAAGAATAAATAAAAAAGGCGGCCGCACAGAGGGCCGCCTTAATTTATGAATAACAGTCGGTTACTCTTTGGCCTCAGGGGTCTCACCAGTGTGTGGCTCGGCAGGAGCTTTCACTTCGGCGGACTTTTCGGCTTGTTGCTTCATCTGTTCCGGCATAGCGTCAGCCAGTGTCTTGTGAGACGAAGCCGGGTGGTTGGACAAATACTGTTCGAATTCGGCCTTTTCCCGCTTTTTGTAATAAGCCACTACGGAGAGAACTACCTTGTGCATGTTACGGTCAAACTCGATAACTTGCAGGGGCAGTTTTTCGCCTTCCTTGAAGACGCCGGTGGGATTGGACAGCTCCTCGGTAGTCAACTGCGCATTGGGCACGAAACCCTCGACATCTTCGCCGAGGTCAACGATAACGCCACGGTCAAGAACCTTGGAAATTGTCCCGAGACTTTCCGAGCCGATTGCCAGTTTTTTGGCGAGGTCCGGCCAGGGGTCCTCGGAAAGTTGTTTGTAACCGAGAGAAATGCGTCGGTTTTCATGGTCGATTTTGATGACCTTAACCTCAACCCGGTCGCCTTTTTTCATGACTTCCGAAGGATGCTGAATGCGCTTGGTCCAGGACATATCGGAGATATGCACCAAACCGTCGATTCCTTCCTCGAGTTCCACGAAGGCGCCGAAAGCGGTCAGATTGCGGACTTTCCCGGAAATGATTTTACCGATCGGGTACTTGTCCTCGATGGTGCCCCAGGGATCGGGTTCCATCTGCTTGATACCCAGAGAAATTTTCTCATTCTCTTTTTCCACGGAGAGGACGACCGCATCCACCACGTCGCTGACATTCATGATTTTGGACGGGTGTTTGATATGCTGAGTCCAGGACATTTCGGAAATGTGAATGAGACCCTCGATGCCTTTCTCGAGTTCAATAAAAGCGCCGTAGTCGGTAATCGAGACAACTTTACCCTTAACCTTCTTGCCGATCGGGTATTTTTCCTCGATATTTTCCCACGGGTAGGGGGTCATCTGTTTCAGACCGAGTGAGATGCGCGAGGTTTTATCGTCGAAATCAAGTATCTTGACATCGATTTTATCACCCAGCGACACCATCTCGGAAGGATGACGGATACGGCCCCACGACATATCGGTAATATGGAGGAGACCGTCGACACCGCCCAGGTCGATAAAGACACCGAAATCGGTGATGTTTTTCACGATGCCCTGACGAATCTGGTTGACGGTGATTTCGTTGAGGAGGGTGGACCGCATTTTTTCGCGCTCTTCCTCGAGTACGACCCGGCGGGACACAACGATATTCCGGCGGGTTTTGTTGAGTTTGATGATTTTGACGGTCATCTCTTCGCCTATGAGAGCGTCAAAATCCGGGACCTGGCGCAGGGAAATCTGCGAACCGGGCAGGAAGGCGTCCACGCCCATGATGTCCACCACGACACCGCCTTTGATACGGCGGGCCACGATGCCCTCAATCGTATCCCCGGCGTCATGAACGTCGCGAATCTTGTCCCAGACGCGCATGAAATCGGCTTTTTTCTTGGACAGGATAAGCTGGCCGTTGGAATCCTCGATCTGTTCCAGGTAAACCTCGATTTCCTCGCCGACGGCGATATTGATCGGCATGGTGAATTCCTGGATAGGAATAATCCCTTCCGATTTAAAACCGACATCGACCAGAACATCGTTCATGGTCACCCCGAGAACTTTCCCGTGGACGATTTCACCTTCTTTGATGTCTTTAATGGTGGAATCGTACATTTCCACCATGGCATCGTATTCTTCCTTGTTATAGACAATCCCGGAAACGTCGGTAATTTTAACCGCTTCGATTTCCTGTTCCGGGGGAGGCGGGGGCGCCTCGGAAGCTTTAATTTTGGCCTTTTCAGCCACTCTCTGACGACGAGCGGTGATTACTCGTTCGACTTGAAGTTGTTGTTCTTCCGCGTCGATAACTTGCTGTTCGACAAGTTCCTGTTGTGTGATTTTGGTTTTGACTTTGGTAGTCTTTTTGACGGAAGCTGTTTTGCGCTTACTGCGCTTTTGGGTGGTTGTAGGTTTGTTGGTTTTTTGGGCTATTGCCATGTTTAACTAAGAGAACCTCCTTAACTGACCGGTGATTTTGGATTTTTCCCGTGTGGGAAAACCACCGGCGTTCGCGACCTTTTTGCAGGGGTTAAACGCCCTTGGAGTAAAAAAGGTGCGCACATGATAATTAAAATATCGTAAATTCCAAGGATTATTTTAATTATTTCATCCTTTTTGTTGGAAAAAATAGATTCAACTGTTGAGAACACGGTCCCTGATTTTGGCGATTTCACTCATGATTCTTTCAGCGATTTGGATATAACCCTTTTTATCGTCAGTAACCGAGTTGACCCACTCGTCCGGAATTACCGGGCCGTAATTAATAGACATTTTGACCCGCCTCCGAAAGCAATCCCTAAGTCTGTTGGTGCCATGAAGATAGGCGGGGATTATAGAGCAGCCGCTTTTGCGGGCCACAACTCCAACCCCGGGTTTGGGAGGGTGCAGCTCACCGTCAATAAAGCGAGTACCTTCAGGGAAAATCGTGACGATTTGTCCTGCCTTGATCGCGGCCACGCTTTCTTCAATCGCTTTGCGGTCAATTGCGCCGCGTTTGACCGGGATACAGTTAAGCCGGTAAAAAAAAGAGGCGGCCAGTTTGTTGGGAAAAAGCTCTTTTTTCGCCAGAAAATGAACCTCACGGGGGACCCAGCTACCGATGATAGGCGGGTCGAAATTGGATATATGGTTGGAGGCCAAAATACAACCGCCTTCCAAGGGGATATTTTCCACTCCGGTGACCGAGGGACGACAAAGCAGACCGAATATACTCCGGGTCAGTCGCCGGCCGGTATTGTAGAGAATTTTCATTTTATTTGATGATTTGCTTTATCAGATTAATAATCCAGTCGACCTGTTCCTCGACCGTCATATTGGTTGTATCGACGTAATAGGCGTCTTTGGCGCGGGTCAGGGGGGAATGTTTGCGTTTGGAATCGTAATCGTCGCGCCGTTTTATATCGGCGATCTGTTGCTCGAGAGTGGTCGTGATGCCCATTTTGCTCATATCGAGGAGCCGCCGCTGAGCGCGGATTTTTACCGAAGCATCGAGATAGACCTTCATGTCGGCACTCGGGAAAACGACCGTGGTGGTATCGCGGCCCTCGGCCACGATCGAACCGTTTTTCCCGATTTCCTGTTGCCGGGCGACAATTGCTTTGCGGACGCCGGGATGAGCGGATACCTCGGAAACGTGCTGGGTAATCTCGGGGGTGCGGATGACCTCGGTGACATCCTCACCATTAATGAATATTCGGGTGAGGTCATCTTCGTGTTTGAACTCGATGGCGACTTTCTTGGCCAGGGCGGTCAGTTTAGTTTTGTCAGAGGGCTGAACGCCGATTTTCAGGGCGAAATATGTCAGCGCCCGATACATCGCCCCGGTATCAAGATAAATATACCCCAGGGTTCGGGCGAGCAGTTTGGCGGTGGTCGATTTCCCTGAGCCGGCCGGGCCGTCGAGGGCGATAATTTTTCCCTGGAGACTGGGAAGATTGTATTTTTTCATGGCCATGGAAGAAAATTTATATTTTTGAGGCATGAAAGGCAATAGAATTTTAAGAACAAGTCCGGCTTCTTATGGACCCAGATGGATATAATTAACAAGTTATAAACCAAGCAGTTTATCTGATAGAATCGGGGACCTGGCTCAGCGGTATGAGACGTTTAAGACATCCTGGCGATGGAACAGGTACGGTATGCCTTTGCCGGCGCCGCGCCCGGCGGTGCAGACACAGAAAAAATCAGCTTCGAAAATACCGAGAACTATTTCGCCCGGCGCGCCGGGTTCGAGACCGGCGCACGGTTGACCTTCCTCGATATGGAGTTTGGGGCTGCCGTGATAACGGGGGTTGACATCTAGCGCCCGGATGGGCCGATTCTTCATTTTTTTCCCGAGAAGATTCTCGAGGTAGGTTTTAATTTGGTCTTGATCCATGTCACTGATAAATAATCCTAAAAGCCTGAAGGAGGCAAGGGATTTGTGACCGAGCGGGGAGCTTTTTAATATTGCATCGGGTTTTTTAAATTGGTATCTTTTTTCAGGGTTTTTAAATCTGTGATTACGGCACCGGGATTTAGGAAGTTATCATTTTATATGTTGCGTGGGAGAGATTCTCGTGAAAAGAATCGTGGCCCGATGCGGTTATCGTTGTGACCTCTGCCTGGCTTATCGGGAAAATATCAAGAACACCGACGACCAAGCCCGGTTCAGCGACGGTTTGATGAAATACTACGAGTATTACCTGCCGATTGAGAACTGTTATTGCGACGGATGCCTGACGGACGACAGTGTCAAGCCGCAATTAATCGACCCGGGATGCGAAGTGCGCGCCTGCGTAATAAAGAAAAAGCTGGAAAACTGTTCCTTTTGTGAAGAATACCCCTGCGATATTCTTAAAGAGAAATTCATCCATGGCGAGGTGGTGGAAAAGAATTTTGGCAAGCCGGTACCGCAGGAGGATTATGACCGCTTTATCAAGCCTTACGAAAATAAAGAAACGCTGGATAAACTCCGGAATAGAAAAAGAAAAAAGTAAGCTTTCCGGATTACCGGTTATTGAGGCTGTCGGGGTTTTCCGACAGCCTTTTTAGTCAGCCGGGCGAGTTTATTTTTTCTTGCTGGCGATCATGTTGCGCGGGTCAAGCAGTTTGTCCAGCTCTTTTTGGGAGAGCAGTTTTTTCTCCAGGACCAGTTCGTATACGCCGCGCTCGTGGTCCAGGGCTTCTTTGGCCAGCTGGGTGCAGACCTCGTAGCCCAGAGCCGGGACCAGCGCCGTCACCAGTCCGATGCTGTTCTGGACCATGCGGCGGCAAACTTCTTCGTTGGCCGTTATATTCTCGACACAACGCATTTCGAGCGTCATCATGCCGTTTTTAAGCATCTCGATCGACTCGAAAATACTCTGCATGATGACCGGTTCCATGACGTTCAACTCCAGCTGACCGGCCTCGGCGGCCATAGTAACGGTCAGGTCGTTGCCAATAACCTTGAACGAAATCTGGTTGACCACCTCGGGGATGACCGGATTGACTTTGCCGGGCATAATCGACGAGCCAGGCTGCATCTTGGGCAGGTTGATTTCGTTCAGTCCGGCGCGCGGCCCGGAGGAAAGCAGGCGCAGGTCGTTGGAGATTTTCGAAAGTTTGACCGCCAGGCGCTTGAGTGCCGAGGAATACATGACATGGGCGCCGGTGTCGGAAGTCGCCTCGACCAGGTTCGGCGCCAGGGTAACATCGAGTCCGGTAATCCGGCGCAGGTGTTTGATGACTTTTTCCGAGTATTCCGGCTCGGCGGTGATGCCGGTGCCGATAGCCGTGCCGCCCATATTGACCTCAAGAAAAAGAACCGCGTTTTGCTCCAGCCGGTCGATTTCCTCGGAGAGGGTGTCAGCGAAAGCATCGAAGGTTTGTCCGAGCGTCATCGGGACAGCGTCCTGAAGCTGGGTACGGCCCATTTTTATGATGTGGGCGAATTCGCGGCCTTTTCGGCGCATGGAATTTATCAGCCGGCGGAGCACGTCGGTCAGCTTTTTATTGCTGTTGTAAATGGCAATCGACAGGGCGGTCGGGTAAACGTCGTTGGTCGATTGCGACAGATTGATATGGTTGTTGGGATGGCAATAATCGTATTGGCCCTTGTCGTAGCCGAGAATCTCCAGCGCCCGGTTGGCGATAACTTCATTGGCGTTCATGTTGGTCGAGGTTCCGGCGCCGCCCTGAATCATATCCACGAGAAAATGGGAATGGAACTTGCCTTCGATTATTTCGTTGCAGGCCTGGACGATGGCGTCACGCAGGGGCTTCGAAAGGAGTTTCAGCTCGTGGTTAGCCTCGGCGGCGGCCATTTTGACCATCGCCAGCGCCTCGATTAATAAAGGATACATCGCCAGGGTAACCCCGCTGATATTGAAATTTTCGAGCGCCCGGAGAGTTTGAATACCATAATAGAATTCATAAGGGACCTCGCGTTCACCCAGCAGATCGTGTTCCTTGCGGGTGCGACCGGAAATATATTGTGCCCCGGCATTGACCACCCGGGTGCTGGTCATGCGCATCCGGCGCGAAATAACCCGCGAAACCCGGGAGAGCACTTTAAAAGCAATCGAGGGCTGTTGCTGGGCCAGTTCGGCGAATTTTTCCCGGCTGATGGCGTAAACGGTAGCATCTTTGACGGCGCGGGCCGAGGTCGAGTGCGGGTAATCGTCCATGAACGCGCCCTCGCCGAGGAAATCGTATTTACGGAAAAAAGCAAACCGTTTTTCCTCGCCGAAGGGCGTGGTTTTATAAAGCTCTATTTCACCGTCGTATATCAGATAGAGATTTCGGCGGGGGCTGTTTTCGAAAAAAAGGAGACTTTTGGTCCGGAACTCCTTTTGTTCCAATTTGGTCGATAAAAGTAGCTGTTCTTCTTCGTTAAGGTCTTTGAAAAGCTCTATTTCCCGGATAAAGTTATTTATCAAATTATTATTCATTTTTTCGCTCCATAATTTAATAACTTTGTTGCGGGAAAATATCACACTGACACCATTTAGGCAAGATACAATGCGAAAGGCAGTAGAATATTTGCTTTATTTATATTGTACCAAGTGATAAAATATCCGTATTGACGCATTCTTTCCAGGTTACCCGGAAAAAACTTCACCTTTTAATATAAATCGGAAAAAGTCAAAAGGCCTTTCATGTCGGCTTAATCTATTGTGTTTCAAGTGGTAACGTCAGCGTGGTCAGTTTTGGCACACCCCTTGCTTAGAATCAGGTTGAGATAATAGCATTTGTAAGGAATTACTATGGCTGAAGAAAATACTAAGAATCCAGAAGTTAACGGAGAGAGCGCATCTGATGCGGGAGGAACCAAAGCCGCCGGTAAAAAGGGTGGTCTGGTTAAATATCTCCTTTTTGGTGGTATCGGTCTGATAGTCGTGCTCGGTATTGCCTTCGGTACGATTTCCCTGATAGGCGGTGAAAGTACGGAGGAGACAGCTGAGGTCACCGCCGAACATCCGGCCGAAACCCAACCGGCTGAAGCCGAATCCGGTCAGGAACTGGCGCCGGAAAAGACAGCCACGGAAAATAATAACGACGACTCTGTGCTGGCTCAGCTGGAACAAGAAGATGACGCGGTTATGGACAAGATTTTAAATAATTTGGAATTTCTCGATTATGAGCCGCAGGCAGAAGATATGGAAGAGGAAACCATCATGTCGGTTGAGGATTCGATCGAATCGGTCAATTGGATAAAGCAGGAAGAAGCCCGGCTGGTGGAGAAAGAAAAGGAACTTCAGGCTCGTGAACGGGAACTCGAAATCCTCAATAAAAAAGTAACCCAGAAACTTCTGAAGGTCGAGCAGGCGGAGTCGACCCGCATCAGCAACCTGGCCAAACTTTACGACGGCATGGAGTCGCGGGCGGTGGCTCAGTTGATGGCCAATCTCGACGACGAGACCGTGGTGGCGATTTTACCGCGGATGAAACAGAAAAACGCCTCGCAGGTGCTGCAGTTGATGCCGTCCAAACGGGCTGCGCGGCTGTCCAAGCAAATGATTACCATAGCGGAAAACTAATAAGATGAATAACTCGGGAAACAACATTATTAATCTTTTACTCGGAGTTACCGGAGGAGAGATAAATCTGTCCGATAACGTTGTTTCCGGCAATAACGGGAAAACTTCCAGTTTTCTGCCGTTCGCGACCTTTTTCAATCCTTTAATTGAGAAAAGCAGGGACAGTTACGGACAAAATCCGGTTACACCGGAAAATGCTGTCACCCCGGAAAACTTTGATTTCTTGCTTGGCGAGCAGAAATCACAGGGAATGCTAACCCGGGAATCAGATTTGCTCAATCATAGCCTCGAATCCGGCATAGATTCAGAAACTTCAACAGTCAAGCCGGAACTTCTTTTTGACGCCCGGCAGACGATTACCGGTGAGATGACCGACTTCATCAATACAGCCGGGCTGGATTTGGAAAGCTTGCTCAATAATAATGTTATTAATCACGAATCGCCTTCTGAAATTGTAGTGCCCGATGCGGAAATAAGCGAATCGGCCGGATTGAACTTGAATGAAAATGTCGGCCTCCCGCTCGAGACATACAAGACCAACCGGTACTTGAATGACATTATCAACCGTCAGCAAATTAAGCTTGCCGACGGCGATTATAATATAATAGAGGCCAAAACGGTTGACGCTCAGCTTAACCTGACGGTTCAAGCCAAGGACAATCCCGCTCATCAGATAAAAATTACTTTACCGGCAGACCAGCTTCAGACGCTGATGTCCGGTAAAGAAAATGGCCAACAGAAGGACGGTACGGACTTGCCGCTACGGACGGCCCGGGTGGATGCGGGTATTTCCCGCGGCGCCGACCGGACGGTCAAAATCGATGATTTATTCGCCAAACTCGATTTAAAGGAACTGCAAATAAAGACTTCTGAAACCGGCGCGGCCAAAGTAGCACCGGATGCTATGACGGCGAAAGCCGCGACCGAGGTGAAAATCGTAGCTGATAACGCCGGGCAGGAAGTGATAATCAAAGGAAAGATTAATAATTATGAAATTAAAACTCTTACTGACCGGGAAAACAGCCGGACCGCAGTCAGAGATGGCTCAAGAGTACTTTCGGAAGTTGATGGTGAAGAACTGTCAGTCAAAGCTGAAAAAGCTGATAACCAGCAAGCGCAAAGGTTGAACCGGTCCGTTTTCAAGACCGGGAATACGGTCGATGATTTCAATCTGTTGAAGAATTTGAGCCGGGAGAAAACCGCCGAGAATTCGAAAAACGATACACCGCGCTTGTTTCAGGAGGTTACTCTGGAGCAGCTGCCGCGCGCAGCACAGAATCAGTCGGTCCGCACCGTCGCGACCCCGGTCCGGTTCACGCTTCCGGAGAATGTCGCCCGGACCTTACAACCCAACGGTCGGTCGGTGACGTTGAAAATCGAACCGGATTATCTGGGGACGGCGCGGCTGCATCTGACCATGCGCAACGACAGTCTGGCTGCCCGGGTGACGGTGGACAACATTCCGGCCAAGAACGCCCTGGAATCATCCCTTCACCAGCTTACCGAGCAGTTGAATAAAAGCGGTATCCAGGTGGATTATATCGAGGTCAATGTCAGCGGCGAAGAGGCTCGGGAACGGGCGTTCAGCCGTACTCCGCACTGGAACCGAAGTTCGCACACCGCCGGATTCGATACGGACGGTGAAGTAATATCGGATCTCGACAAGATTACCCCGTCGTTGGCTGTGCCCGTATCTTACGTTGGCGCCGGCGGCGTTAATATTTTCGCATAGGAGAAGAGAAAATGTCTTATATATCGTCGGTAGCGACCGACAGTAACGGCAACGCCGTCTCGACGGGTGCCAGCCAGGAATTGGGGAAGGATGATTTCTTGGAACTGCTGGTTACCAAACTGCAGTATCAGGATCCCCTGAATCCTATGGAAGACGAAGATTTCATCGCCCAGCTGGCGCAGTTCTCGTCGCTGGAGCAGCTTTCCAACATCGCCGACAGCATGGATTATTCCAATGAAATCGATTACCTGCAGATGCAGTCACTCAACAATACCATGTCGGCCGATTTTATCGGCAAGGAAATAAAAGCCGATTACAGCGGTGTCTATCTCGATGACAGCGGTGACTGTCTTATCAGTTTCACCACCGACCAGTATGCCGAAGAAATTCAGTTCGTGATTACGGATGCCGACGGTAACACGGTCACGACTCTGGATATGTCGGATGTCGCGGCAGGTGTCAATACGATATCTTGGGACGGCAAGGATGACCTGGGCAACCGTATGGAAGCCGGATATTATTATGTCGAGGCCGAGGCCAGCGATTCCTCGGGTAACACTTTCACCCCGAGTCTGTCGCTGGTCGGGACGGTGGCTTCCATTGCGTACCGTGACGGCGCGGCATACCTGAAAGTGAACGGCATGGAGATCGCGTTGAGCGACGTTATCGCGATCGGTGAGCCGGGTGCTTTTTCCGAAGAAGATGAAGGCTGATAAATAGAGGACGGATAATATGTCGACAGGTGGCGCCATGAAGGTAAACAATTACCAGCGACCGGTGAATCTGCTGGAAATCGCCCAGCGGAACAAGCTCGAGACCGGGACACAACCCGTGGCGGGCGATACCTTCCGCCAGATGTTTTCGGAAGAACTGGCCGGGGACCGCGCCGTCAATTTTTCCCGGCATGCTTCCGAACGGCTTTATTCCCGGGGCATCGAATTCGACAACGAGCAGCTTAAAAGTATCGCCGACGCCATCGACAAGGCGGAGGTGAAAGGCTCGAAAGAAACGCTGATTTTGACCGACGAGGCCGCTCTGGTCGTGGCAGTGAAGAACCGGACGGTTATCACGGCATTCGACCGCGAAAACCTTCGGGAAGGTGTGATAACCTCGATCGATTCGGCGGTCATTATATAGGGAAATAATGATAAATGTTAAAAGATAAACTTAAATCAAGGCTGGACCCCATTAGAGATGGGGAGGTCTTGCTGCAATGCAAGGAGGACTTTGAATCATGATGGGTTCATTGTTTGCCGGTGTATCCGGTTTGAAGAATCATCAAACGCAGATGGATGTGATCAGTAACAACATCGCCAACGTCAACACCATCGGTTTTAAATCCGGTCGGGTCAATTTCCAGGAAGCCCTGGTTCAGACCTATAAAGGCGCCGGAAGACCGTCGGCCATTACCGGCGGCACCAACCCGCAACAGCTGGGTCTGGGGATGCAAGTCAGTTCCATCGATACGCTCTATACTCAGGGTGGTCTGGAAACGACCGGTCAGATTACCGATCTGGCGATTCAGGGCTCGGGATATTTTATTCTCGGCGACGGTTACGGAAACAGTTTTTACACTCGGGCGGGGGCGTTCGGTTTTGACGCCAATTCCACCCTGGTGGACCTGTCTTCGGGTCTGTTCGTCATGGGCAAGATGGCTGACAACAGCGGTGTCATTTCCTCGATGGCGACCATCGACCAGATTCAGCTGCCGTTCGGTCAGCAGGATCCAGCTCGGGCGACGGAGGAAATAACGGTAGCCAACAATCTTGACGCCTCGGCGACCGATTCGCTGGCGACCCTGATCAGTTCCGGCGGTTCCAATATCACTGCGGTCAACGGTACGGCGGCGGACGGTGTCGGCGGTCAGCATGTTATCTCCATCACCGGCGCGCAGCCGATTTCCTCGACCGTTACCGGGGCTAACGTCGGCAACGACGGTTCCGGTAACCCGGTCGGCGCCCTGAGCGGGTCGATGACACTGACTTCACTGGGAATCGATGATTTTACCAACTTCGGTTTTTCGATAGACGGCGGTTCGATGGAATACATCTCGGGCCTAAACGGCGATTCAACGGTTGACGACGTCATCAGCGCCATTAATCAGATCGACGGGATGTCGGCCGAGCTGACGGGCGGCGAAATACTCCTCACCCGGACCAAAGCCGGAAGCGGTACGGATTATAACGTAACCTCGACGGTCGGAACCTACTCGACCGGCGCCGGAGGCGGCGCCACGTCGGGTAATATCGTCGGCGTCCTGTTCGGCGTGAACGGGACAACGATTCAGGCCGACAACGGGGTGGCGACGACTTTTGTCGCGACCGATACCTTTACGCCGGAGCGGGGTTATGGAGCCGCGGCCGGACCGGAAACGACCATTCTTGACCTTGTTTTCGACGATACTACCGGCCTGGTTGTCGGGCTGGACGGTCTCGGTGACGACGGGGTCGAAATGAAAGCCGGTGCGGGCGGCCTGCAGGCCACCGCCGGCGACAACCTGATCGTGAATACGGCTCTGACCACGCACTCGACCTCGATTAACGTCTACGACTCCCTGGGCGCGCGGCATACGCTGGTAATCGAATTTTCCAAGTCCCTGGTGGATAACCGCTGGGAATGGGAAGTCAGCACGCTCGACGGTGAGGCGGTCAGCGCCGGTCAGTATGGGTACGTATCTTTCAACCCCGACGGCTCGTTGAATACGTTTGAATACAGCGGCGGCGCCTCGGCGATTGTAATCGAGCCCAATAACGGGGCGGAATCGATGCGGATCGCGGTGGATGCCGGCACCAACAGCAATTTCGACGGTCTGACCGGATTCGCCTCCGGTAACCATACCGCCACGATCGTGGCGCAGGACGGTTACGGGATGGGTATTCTGGAATCAATTTCCATCGATACCAGCGGCAATATCTCCGGTATCTTTTCCAACGGTGTGACCCGGGTTCTGGCCCAGATTTATCTGGCCGATTTCAACAACCAAGCCGGGTTGGTGAAAGCCGGGGAATCGCTCTTCCAGACCTCGGCCAACTCTGGAGAGGCGGTCGAAGGTGTCGCCGGGGAGACTATTTCCGCGGAAATAACTTCCGGCGCCCTGGAATCATCGACCGTTGATATCGCCCAGGAGTTCACCAACATGATTATCACCCAGCGCGGTTACCAGGCCAACGCCCGAATTATCACGACCTCGGACGAGATGCTGGATCAGCTGGTGAATTTGAAGAGATAGATAAATGATTAAAGTTACGAGGATAAATGAAACGGAACTGGTTATCAACGTCGATTTGATCGAGTTCGTCGAGGCGATTCCGGATACCATGATATCCCTGACGACAGGTAAGAAAATCATGGTGCGGGAATCGATTGACGAGATTATCGACCGCGTGGCCAGATTCAAAAGATTATCTACGGGACGGGTTTCCATACCCGCCCCCGATAATAAATGAACAGGAGTTTTATTATGCCGGCCGATGATGAAAAGACCACGGTAGAAGTAAATGAGGATACTGGAGCGGAAAAGAAGAAAGGCAAAAGCAAGCTGATCCTTTTCGGGGGAATCGGACTGGCGGTTGTTATTCTCGGGGTGGTTCTGGCTATGTTTGTGATCGGTCCGATGATGTCCGGTTCCGATGAGGAAGCCGCATTGGAGGAAACGACTAAGGTCGATGACGCCCACAAAACCGACGAGCCGGAAAAGCCCAGGAAAAAATCGAAAAGTCACGGTTCCGAAACGCTGGTTTATACCATCAAGGACATCGTCATCAATCCGGCGGGGACCGGCGGTTCGAGATTTTTATCGGTTTCGTTCGGATTTGAACTGGGATCGGCGGAACTGGCTGCCGTATTCGAGCAGCGGGAGGTGCTGGTGCGCGACGCCCTGATTACGATCCTCTCGTCGAAAACAGTGGCGCAGCTGACCGACGCCAAGCAAAAAGAAATTGTCCGGTACCAGATAAAAAAACGTCTTTCGAGTCTTCTCAATACCGAGGATCTGACGGCAGTTTATTACACGGACTTTGTCCTGCAATAGCGAAGGATACGAAGAGTGGCCAAAATTCTTTCACAGGATGAAATTGATGCTCTATTGACGACCGTAACCTCCGGGGAGGTCGAAAGCAGTTCCGAGAGTTACGACGACGCCAAACTGCGTTCGGTGGTGGCGTACGACTTCAAACATCCCAACCGGGTGTCGAAAGATCAGGTCCGCACGCTGGAGAACATGCACGACAACTTCGCCGGTCATTTCGGGTCGGCTCTGTCAGCGCTGCTTCGGACGATCGTCGATGTCGACCTGGTGTCGGTGGACCAGATCACCTATTCGGAGTTTATCATGTCGCTGGTGACGCCATCGTGCACCTACACCTTCTCGGCGGAGCCCCTGGAAGCGGTCTGC
Source organism: Candidatus Zixiibacteriota bacterium (assembly GCA_049324195.1). GTDB lineage: Bacteria > Zixibacteria > MSB-5A5 > GN15 > FEB-12 > JAFGNW01. The sequence continues at coordinate 15,148 of JBMOKZ010000143.1, forward strand.
CTGGTCGATTTCAACCCCACCTTGACATTTTCTTTTATCGACCGCATGTTCGGCGGCCACGGTAAAATCCTGGAAAACGAAAGAGATTTGACCGGTATTGAACGGTCGGTGATGAGCCGGCTGGTGGAACGGCTATATATGATTCTGGAACGTTCCTGGGAGCACCTGGTGAAGATTCAAATCGAGCAGAAGAGTTTCGAGACGAACCCGCAGTTTATTCAAATTGTCCCTCCGGGCGAAACGGTTGTGGTCATCTCGTTCCAGATAAAACTGTTTCAGTCAACCGGGTTATTGACGATTTGTTACCCTTACGTTTCGCTGGAGCCGATTGTCTCCAAGCTTTCGGCCCAGAACTGGATTGACGCGACCAAGAAAAAAAATCTCGAACAGGACCGGGAAATCAACGCCACCAACCTCAAAAACGTAGAGAGCGAAATTTCCACGGTGTTGCTGCAGACCAGTCTGAAAATGAGCGATTTTCTGAATCTCAAGGTCGGCGATGTCATTCCTTCGGAAAAGAAAATAAACCTGCCCATCGATATCAGGGTGAACGGCAGGAAAAAATTTGTAGCCAAGCCGGGTTTGTCAGGGAAGAAACGGGCTTTCCAGGTATTGGATATCTATGATGAATTCGCAAAGGAGAAAGAAAATGACGGATGAAAAAGGGTTAGATCCTTCGGTTGTGCCGGCGAACCGGTCCGAAGAGGGGATGGCGGCGAATAAAACGTTCTCCCCGGAAGAAACCCACGATATCCCTCAGGATGAGCAAATCCCGGATGCCGAAAACGCGGCCGGGGGCGAAATGCCGGCGGACGGCGAATTGGCAGAAGCGGCCGGAGACGGCGACCCCGCCGAGTTCGACAAGGTTGTCAACGAAAACGATGTATCCGAGGAAGACGCCGAAGCCGCAATGCTGTCGATGCTGGAGGGATTGCCCCAGGAAGAACAGAGCGTCTCGCCGGACGATATCAATTTCGGCTCGGCCTCGGTTTCCAACGCCGAATTCCAGCAGCTTTCTGAACCCTCGGGCGGCAAGGAGCCGCGGAATATCGACCTTTTGATGGATGTCGATTTGCCGGTTTCGATTGAGCTGGGCCGGACGAAAATGTCGATTTCCGATATTCTGGCGCTGGGCCCGGGTTCGGTGGTCGAGCTGAACAAGCTGGCCGGTGAGCCGGTCGATTTGCTGGTCAACCAGAAAATCGTGGCTAAGGGTGAGGTGGTCGTGGTCGATGAAAATTTCGGATTGCGCATCACCCAGTTAATGACCCAGGAAGAAAGGTTGAAGACCCTTGGAAAAGAATAAGCCTCTAAACCGCCGAACAGTCATTACCGTGTCGCTGGTGTTGGCGGTCGCCTTTATCGGCTTGTTTGTTATCAATGTCGATCCGATAACGGCGGACCGGAGTTTATCTTCGCAGGCTGAGCTGACCGACAGGAGTCCGTCAGAATCCGCTGGTGAGGCTGATCCCGGAACATTCAACCCCGGTACGATCGGTATGTCCATTTTCAAGATGCTCAGCGCCCTGGGAGTGGTGCTGGTGTGCATATATGCGGGCATTTTCCTGCTTAAGAAGTTTCTGGGCCGGCGCTATAACGGCAGCGGCCGGGACAAGTTTTTACAGGTTCTGGAAACGGCTTATGTCGGTCAGAAAAAAACGGTGTCGCTTGTACGGGTGGCGCACAAAGCGGTGTTGATCGGGGTGACCGACAACAATATCTCCATTCTGACCGAATTGAGCGAAGAAGAAACGGCGGCTCTGGCCGATAACAACCCGGCCGGCGAACCCGACGGTTTTAACCGGATTTTAAAAGCCACCATCGATCGGGTCAAGAACGTGTACCCGAAAAAAAACGCGACGGTTCTGGAAAACTGACCGGGAATCGGTTTTCGGCGGCCGTAGACGGCGGCTGAACCAGCGCAACAGGGAAGTTGCGTATGAAATGAAAGATATAGGATATGAAAGCATTCGTAAAATACACTGCGGCCGGCCTTCTGGCCGTGCTGCTGACGGCTCTTAACGCCGGGGCTCAAACCCTGCCCAAGATTTCCATCGATGTCGGCCAGGCTGCCGACGGGTCCGAGTTATCCACCACGCTTCAGATCGTT
>JBMOKZ010000144.1:0-17106 GCA_049324195.1 Candidatus Zixiibacteriota bacterium
GTTGAAAAGGCTCAAGCCTGGTTCGCCGCATACACTGACGAATGCAGCAGCGGCTGCTGTGTGGGTGTCACCGGCGACGCCAACTGTTCGGGCGGGGATGCGGATATTTCTGATATCACCCGTTTGATTGATTATCTCTATCTGTCTCATTCACCGCTGTGTTGTCCGGAGGAAGCCGATGTAAACATCTCCGGCGGTGAGCCGGATATCTCCGATATCACGCGTTTGATCGACTACCTCTATCTGTCCCACGATCCGTTGCCAAACTGTCCTTAAGTAATTTATAGAATTATACTTAAGCCCGATCGTATTACCGGTCGGGCTTTTTTATGTCTCCCGTAATTAAAAATGAGCGAAAACGTCCAAAATGTCAAAAAAGCTGTTGACAATAAGAAATAGATCAATATATTTAAGAAAACTCAGAAAACTCAGAAATTACAGAAATATCCGAGAATATGAGAAACAAGGATTATTACACTACGACCGAAGCCGCCCGGCTTTTGTCGGTTTCACCTGATACGGTCCTGAAATGGGTAAAGGCCGGTAAGTTGAAATCATACCGTACTTTCGGGGGGCATTTCCGGATTCCTCAGAAAGCTATCGAACAACCCCGGGATAAAAGTACGGCCGTTTCTGAGTTTGTCGAACAACCGACTACCCATCAATTTTGTTGGGAGTACCTTGCCCAGGGTCAAGAGGTTCAGCCGGAATGCAGGGAGTGTATTACTTACCGGTCTCGCTCCAAACGCTGTTATGAACTTCGCCATTTACCAGAGGGTCTGGGCTGTCTTCGGGTTTACTGCAAATCGGATTGCACGGACTGTGATTATTATCACATGGTCAAAGAGCAGGGATTGAATATTATCATGTTGAGCGACAGCGGTCCGTTTATAAAGGATGCCGAAAGCATCAACGACCATGAGGGATACGAAATCAAATTCGCCCGCTCCGAGTACGATTGCGCGTTTTTGATTGAAAAGTTCCGCCCGGACTATATCGTGATTGACTGCTCTTACGGCAAAAAAAGAACCGGGGCGATTTGTACCAATCTTTTTAACGATCCCAGGATCCCCGTTCCGCGGATTATCTTAGCCTCCAAAACCAAAAAGTTAACAGAGTATTGTGATAAAGAGGTGTTTGGCTGGATCAGAAAGCCTTTCACTTTTCAACAACTTGAAGATTGTATCCTAGGGGCAGTATAGAGTTACCGTTATTTTTTTTCTGAGGGGCTTACTTAAAACTGAAATAAATATCAACGATTTTTTTCGGGAGGTTGTATATGACGGACACCCTGCGGGTTAAAGACACCGTTATTTCATTGGTCAAAGAAGATATAACGGATATCGAAATCGAATCATTCGTCTACTATGCCCAGCATAACCTGGCGCTCGGTTCGGGATTTGGGACGGCTATTTCGGTTCGAGGCGGACCCTCGATCCAGGACGAACTGAACGAAATGGGGCCTCTCAAGACGACCGAGGCTGTCGTATCCAGCGCCGGTAATCTCAAAGTCAAATATATCATTCACGCCGTTGGGCCGAGGTTTCAGGAGGAAGAGATCGAGAACAAGCTGAAAGTTACGATTGAAAACATTCTGCGCCTGGCCGAGTCGAAGGGGATCACGAGTATCGCCTTGCCTCCGATGGGAACCGGATTTTACGGGATTCCCCTCGAGGTCAGTGCCCAGGTGACCTTGCGGACAATCATCGCCTATGCGGAAAATAATACGTCGATAAAAGACATTAAAATATGCCTGAACGATAACCGGGAATTGATTCCCTTTCAGAAAAATCTGGCCGCTCTCGCGCAGGTTGCAGTATAGGAGGCATGATGAGCGAATTACTTCATTTCTCAGAGCATACGCTTCAGGAGATAGCGCTGGGTTTCATGACTCTGGTTTATATCACCCGCCTTACCTGGCTGCTGCGCTTCAAAGCTGGCAAGGAACGTCAGGCGCCTACCGGAGTGGGCGATGTCAAACCCCGTAAAAGCATTCTGTATTCCTGGGCCAACGTCGCCCTGCCGCACGCGATGGAGAGCACCCGGACCCGGTTGTTTTTCTACTTCCAGTTCGTGATTTTTCATATCGGGGTGACGGCGGCGATCGGCCTGTCCTTCATAATCCCGTACGCCCCGAGCTGGTTGGAATCGGGGACGCTGGTTCTGATTCTGAAGGTCGCGATCGGGGCGGCTTTCCTGGTCGGGGTGGGACGGATTATCCGCCGCGTATCCAGCCAGTATTTGCGAGCGTTCAGCACTCCCGATGATTATTTTTCCCTGGTTTTGTTGACGGTCTGGTTTGCCTTCGCGTTTCTGGCGGTACCGAATCAGACGAGCGGCGGCGAAGGAGCCATGATTACCTATTTCATTATGACCGCCTTTTTCCTGGTTTATGTCCCGTTCAGTAAAATCTGCCATTACCTGTATTACCCATTTACGAGATATTACCTGGGCAAAACCCTGGGACGGCGCGGCGTATATCCTTTGCGACGCTTGCCGCGACCGACCCGTTAGTTAACCGGATTTTAGATTTTTTTAATGGAGAGATGATGAAACAACGTTCACATAAAGCTGAGATGGTTATCGAGCGGATGAAAAAAAAGCTGAACCGGCAGATGGTCGGTTCGCTGGTTGCCTGTGTTCATTGCGGCATGTGCACCGAGGCCTGCCATTATGTTCTGGCTAATCCTGATGATCCGACTTACGCCCCGGCTTACAAGGCGGATAAAATAAGGAAACTCTTCAAGCGTCACGTTGACTGGACCGGGCGCGTTATCCCCTGGTGGGTGAGCGCCAAGAGCGTTTATACCGACGAGGACCTGGAAGAGTTGAAGGATACCGTCTTCGGCAAGTGCACCAACTGCCGGCGCTGCTCGATAAACTGCCCGATGGGGGTGGATTATGCCACTTTCAACCGCATGGCCCGGGGCCTTCTGGTTTCGGTCGGTGTCATGCCCGAGGGTGTGGCGGTGGTCAGTAAGGACCAGTGGGAAATCGGCAACCAGATGGGTGTCCTCAAGGAGGACTATCTGGACACCCTGGAGTGGATGGCCGACGAGATCAAGGAGGAACTGGAGGACCCGACCGCCGATATCCCGGTCGACAAGTTGGATGCCGACATTGTCTATTCCATCAATCCCCGCGAGGTGAAATACGACCCGCGCACGATATCCGACGCCGCCAAAATATTCCACCTGGCCGGAGCCAACTGGACGATGCCCAGTGACGCCTGGGATATGACCAATTTCGGGTTGTTCTCCGGCGACGATGATCTGGGCGGCGCGGTCGCCCGGCGCCTTTACGAAAAAGTCAAGGAACTGCGAGGGAAAAAACTGGTCATTTCCGAATGCGGTCACGGCTATCGGTCCACCCGTTGCGAGGGCCAGAACTGGGCCGGCTGGGATATCGATTATGAAATGGAAAGCTCGGTCATCACCATGCTGCGTTATATCAAAGAGGGGCGAATCAAGGTTGACAAGAGAAAAAATAAGATTCCGGTGACCTTCCATGACTCCTGTAACAACGCCCGAAGCTGCGGTTTGACCGAGGAGCCCCGCGAACTGCTCTCGCTGGTGGTCGAGGATTTTCGCGAGATGTATCCCAACCGGGCGGAGAATTACTGCTGCACCGGCGGCGGGGGAGCCATGTCGATGTCGGAATACACTCCCCGACGCCTGAAATCGGCGCAGATTAAAGCTGACCAGCTCAAAGAAACCGGTGCCGCGATAGTCGTCACCTCCTGTCATAACTGCGTGGACGGTCTCTCGGATTTGATCAAACATTACAAACTGGGGATGGAAGTCACCCAGCTGGTCAACCTGGTGGCCAACGCCCTGGTTATCGAGAAGGAGGTGACTGTGCCCGTACCGGAAATGCCGGAACCGGCTTATGAGATGGTTCTTGAGGGTCGCCGGGTGCTGGTGGTGGACGATGAACCGGATATCGTCACGTTTATCGCCACCATTCTTGAGGACAACGGCGCGACCGTTTACCGGGCTTACGACGGCGAGGCCGCCCTCGAAACCGCCCGGCTCGAAAAACCCGACATGATTACACTGGATATCAATATGCCCGGCATGGACGGGGTTGAGTTCTTCGCCGAAATGAGGCAAGACCAGGCCATCAAAGATATCCCGGTGTGCATCATCACCGGAAAACCGGAACTGCGCCGCCTCATCTACGAACGGCCGGTGAAAGCGCCGGACGGTTACGTGGACAAGCCGATTAACGAAGATAACCTGTTGCTCAATGTACGTAAAATTCTCAAGCTGGAGCATAAGGAGAAGGTGAAACAAAAGAAACTTTAAACAGTCGAGGTCGCTGTGGACCTGAACACTTACAAAAACTATTTCGAGGCGATGCCCTGCTACCTGTCGGTGCAGGACCGCGATTTCAGGATTGTTTCGGCGAACGAAAAGTTCACCCGGGAATTCGGAAATTATGATGACCGGTGCTGTTACCAGGTTTATAAGCAGCGCCCGGAGAAATGCGAAAATTGCCCCGTGGAAAAAACCTTTCACGACGGCCAGTTGCACCACAGCGAGGAACTGGTACGGACGCTCGACGGCCGCGAAGTTTGGGTGATTGTTTATACCACCCCGATCCGCAACGAGGCCGGTGAGATAATCGAAGTGATGGAGATGTCCACCGATATCACTAACATGAAGCAGCTTCAAAACCGCCTCAAGGAAAGCCAGGAAAAATACCGACTTCTCTTCGAGGAGGTCCCCTGTTATATCTCGATTCAGGATAAAGACCTGCGCATCGTCGAGGCCAACCGGCTCCACCGGGAGGCTTTCGGGACCTCGTTCGGGAGCAAATGCTACGAAGTCTATAAGCATCGGCCCAAAGAGTGTCAGCCGTGCAGCGTCCGGCGGACATTCGCTGACGGGGAAATCAGACAGCACGAGGAAGTCGTGACTTCCCGCACGGACGAACGTATGAACGTCCTGGTCAATACGGCTCCGATTAGAAACGCCGACGGCGAGATTGTCAGCGTCATCGAGATGAGTACGGATATCACTCCGATTCGCCAGCTCCAGGACAAGCTGTCCTCGGTCGGCCTGTTGATAAGTTCCATCTCTCACGGTATCAAGGGCCTTCTTAGCGGTCTTGACGGCGGCATTTATCTGGTCAATTCCGGGTTGAAGAAAAACGACCAGGAACGAATCAACCAGGGCTGGGAAATATCCCTCCGCAACGTCGACCGTATTAAAAGCATGGTATTTGATATTCTCTATTACGCCAAAGACCGGGAACCGGAATGGAAAGAAATCTCGGCGCCGGAGCTGGTCGAGGACGTCTGTACCATGATGCAGGACAAGGCGGGCAAACTCGATATCGATTTGCGATGGCAATCGAGCAACGGCCAAGGATCGTTCGAAGCCGATACGCAGGCGGTCAGGTCGATGCTCATCAACCTTATCGAGAATTCTCTCGATGCCTGCCGGGTCGACAGGAAAAAGGATAAGCACGAAATAGTCGTTAAACTGGGACTTGACGAGGAGAAGGTTACCTTTGAAATCTCGGACAACGGTATCGGAATGGATCGTGAAACCCGTGAAAAGGCTTTCAGTCTCTTCTTTTCTTCCAAGGGGGCGGGTGGTACCGGTCTGGGCTTGTTTATCTCCTTTAAAATCGTTCAGGCGCACGGGGGGTGCATTAAAATCGATTCCGAAGAAGGACGAGGCACGACTTTTTTGGTCAATATGCCGCGTAAACGTCCGGAGGAAATCAAAACCGAAAAACAACATGATTAATTCCCCAGGAGGATAAAAAATATGAATGACTCAAAAAAAATTCTTATTGTCGACGACGAACCGGATATGGTCCAATGGCTGAAGACCTTTTTCGAGGACAACGGTTATACCACCATGGTCGCATTTGACGGTTTCGAAGGATTCGACATGGCCAAAAACGAACATCCGGATTTGATAACGCTCGATATAACCATGGACCGCGAGTCGGGCATCAAGATGTACCGTAACCTTCACGATACCGCCGAAACCGCGAAAATCCCGGTTATCATAATCTCCGGTGTTTCCCCGGAATTGAAAAATTTCATATCCCGCCGCAAACAGGTCGACCCGCCCTACGGTTATTTCGAAAAGCCGGTGGAACGCGACGAGCTTCTGAAAAAAGTCAGGGAGGCGTTCGTCTGATAATTTCGACGAACGCTTCTTTGGAATTCGTCGGGTAAAAATAACGCACCGGCAGGACCTTGCCAGGAGGCGGCTGCGACCGTTGCCAAAGGGTCCATATTTTTTTCACCTGTGACCGTTTATGACAATTATGTGGCGGTTTCTTTTCGCCGTCCTCCTGCTGCCTAAGTCTTTAATAGTTAAAATCATACAGACCACCGCGAGCGGCACTGCGGAAAGGGTCGACTTTGTCCGAGGATAATCCATTATAAAAAAACATCTCAAATTGATCGAAATTTTGGCCTATCTGCTTGAGTAAACCTGACTTATGTCGATAAAGTACATTAAATGTCTTTATCGGTTTTCCGGTTAAATTAACAACCCAGGAATTTGCGGGAACTTGATGAGTAAAGGTAACGGGGATCTGAAAAGTAAAGGCAATTTAAAACTCAATAATGATGTCATCCATGATTTAAAGCCCTGTCGAGAAATTATTGAAACCTTGCCCGATTACTTTTTTGATCAAAGGAATTTAAAATTAGAAAAGCCGGCTGCCGGCATGGTTCTGCATGATGCGGAGGGCTTCGTTATTTCTGCCAATCCATCGGCGGAGGTGTTGCTGGGTGTGCCGCTGGCGCAGCTCAAGGGGCGTTCAGTCTTCGACGAGCGCTGGCGGACGATAGACCGGAACCGAATACCTTTCGCCCCGAATGAAAATCCTCTGCAACTGGCGCTAAAAAAAGGAGAGGGGTTTCAGAACCGGGTACTGGGTATTTACAAACCGGGAACTGATGAATGTACCTGGATTAACCTGAGTTTGATACCGTTTCTGCATATTTCCCGGAACCGGCCGGTTTATTTCACCATGATTATAGAAAATATAACCGAAAAGGTAAACCGTGAATGGACGCTGCAGGAAAATGAAAGGCTCTACCGCGAGATTATTGAATATTGCGGTGAAGGAGTGGCGATCATTAAAGACGGGTTACTGCAATTTGTCAATCCCCAAACGATGAAAATTACCGGTTACCTTGAACGTGATCTCCTCCAGCAGCCTTTTTTGAAATTTATCTATCCCGACGATCGCGAAGACCTTAACCGGCGGTATCTTGAGACGGTACAGAACCGGAGATATTACCCGGCTATTCAATTCCGGATCATCAATGCCGAGGATAAAGTGATCTGGTGCGAGTGTAATTCGGTGTATATCGAATGGCGGGGTGAACCGGCCAGCCTGAATTTTTTCCGGAACATTACCGTCCGTAAAAGAGCTGAAGCCGAGTTGAAGGAAAGTGAAGCCCGCTATCGGAGTTTTATCGAAAACTATCATGGAATCGCTTTCCGGGGGGATTTGTTATACAATCCGCAATATATCAGCGGCGCCGTGGAAAAAATAACGGGTTATAAACCCGAAGCGTTCATGAGCAATGAAATAAACTGGCGGCAGATTGTCCTTCCCCGCGATTACAGCGACATGGAGAGGGATGAGAATCTTCTTGTTTCCCGTCCCGGTTTCGCGGTTTCGAGAAATTACCGCATTGTCCGCAAGGACGGCGAGATACGCTGTATCAACGAACATGTAAAAAATGTTTGCGGCTCCGACGGCAAACCGGAACGTCTGGAAAGTTTTATCGAAGACGTGACCGAAATAAGAAAAGTCCGGGAACTGGAAAGCCGGATTCAATTCGAACATCTGATAACGAAAATATCGACGGATTTTATCAATATCGACCTGACTCGTATCGACCAGGAAGTAACCAAAGCTCTGGGTGTTATCGGCGATTTTGCCGAGGCGGATCGGGGTTATGTGTTCCTGTTCGATGACGATCGCAAGACCGTGAGCAACACCCATGAATGGTGCCGGGAAGGAATTTCAGCACAAATAAAAAAACTCCAGAAGCTGGCCGTCTCGGATTTCCCCTGGTGGCGGCAAATACTCCAGAATAGAGAAAATATCATCCTGTCCGATATCGATGACCTGCCAACTTTGGCGGCGAACGAAAAAAAACTTCTCTGGCACCTGGATATCCTTTCTCTGGCGGTGGTGCCCTTGTTCAACGGCGAGACCCTGATTGGTTTTTTGGGTTTTGATGCCGTGAGAAAAAACCGGCACTGGTCGGAGGACACGGTCGCCATTTTGAAAATCGCGGGAATGATTATCGTCAACGCGCTCGAAAGGAAAAAAACCGACGAGCGCCTGAAACAAATTCACGACGAACTGGAAAGAAGGGTTTATGAGCGGACGCGGGAATTGTACGACGCCAACCGGGAACTCGAAGCCGAACGGGAGACCCTTAACCGTAAAAATCTGGCACTGAAGGAAGTCCTCAGCCAGATCGAGGACGAGAAAAAACAGATTGCCCGCCAGGTCCAGTCAAATATTGACAGAATCGTACTGCCCATCGTGGATATTCTTGCCAGAAAAATACCGGAGGACGAATACCACCACCTTAATTTGCTTAAAAACTGTTTATCCGATTTATGTTCGCCGTTTTTAAACCGTCTGGAAGCGAAATTCAATCGCCTGACTCCGCGGGAACTGGAAATCTGCAAAATGATTAAAAATGGCTTCAGCACCAAGCAAATCTCCAAATCGCTGAACAATTCCGTGCAAACGGTTCTGAAACAACGCAAGACTATCAGGAAAAAATTAAAAATAGCTAACAAGAAAATCAATATGGCATCCTACCTCAAGTCTCTCCGCTGAGCCGACGCTCCCAGTTTTATCCTGTACACCATCCAACTATATGATTTACAAGAAAATAACCCACTCTTGGGGTATGCCGCGTACCCCAATCTACCCCCAAAATGGGCTCTCTATAGAAAACTCGAAAAGTACGATTATAACTAAAAAAAACGCATATATCATTTTTGACCGACAACTAAGTTTTAATCATCATATAGTAAGGAGGAATGTATGAGAGTTTCTCTGCATGTCTTAATTTCAATTTTTATACTGGCAGTTCTGTTTGTTGGATCCGGGTCTGCCAAGGAAGCTCCGTCATTTGACATGGACCTTTATGGTTATGTGAAACTCGACGGTGCTTATGATCAGAATCCAAGCAGCCATGGTAATTTTATCATGTGGGTCGATCAGGGTGTCGTTTCCGATGATGATGCCCAGTTCAACATGACTGCCAACGAAACCCGTTTCGGCCTTAAGGCGACCGGTAAGGGATATGAAAATATCAACGTTGCCGGAAATGTGGAATTCGATTTGTATGCCGGGGTAACCGGGGGGACGGTAGCACAGAACAAAGCGATGTTACAGTTGCGTCATGCTTATTTCACTTTGCAGTCAGGCAACTGGAAATTACTGGCCGGTCAAAGCTGGGATCTGATTTCACCTTTGAATCCCTCCACGCTCAACTATCCGGTGATGTGGGGTTGCGGTAATATCGGTTATCGCCGTCCCCAGGTCAGCCTCTTTTATGTCAGGACGTCTCAAAGCGGCAGCAGCTTCACCGCCGGAACCGGTTTTTTCCGGACTATCGGTAACGATTTGACCCCGACGCTGTCTCTGGCCGTCGATGATGAAGATATGACGGACGGCTTTGATGATGGTACCGATGCGGCCATTCCGACTTTTCAGGGTATTGTCGATTTCACCCATAAAATGTCCAACGGTTATACCGTCCGTTTCGGTGTCTCCGGTCTGTGGGGTCAGCTTGACGCCAAGGATATGCTGGGTGTTTCGGAAGAATATGAAAGCTGGGGCGTGGTCGGCCATCTAGCGTTGACCCCGAGTTCGTCGTTTGGTCTGCTGGGCGAGTACTATACCGGCACCAATCTGGGCAGCTATTACGGCGGGATCGCCAATTCCAGTACGGTCGACGGCTTAGCGGCTTCGGGCGGCTGGGGTTCGCTCTGGTTCAAGCTAGCTCCCAAGGTCAAGTTATCAACCGGGTACGGTATCGATGATCCCGACGACAGCGATCTGAGCTCTAGCCAGCGTTCCAAGAACGAATGTTTCTTCGGAAATATCAGATACGATATCGTTCCCCAGGTCACGCTGGGATTTGAGGTGTCCAACTGGAAGACGACTTATAAGGATGTTGACAGTTACAACGACCTGAGAGTGCAGTCCTCGTTTATCCTGAATTTCTGATTTAGAAAAAAGATTTTAAAGAAAACATATTCGGAGAAAGGGAAATCTAATGTTTGGTAAGTTACTGAAGACAATGTTCGTGGCGAGCCTGGTTATCTTTCTGGTAGCTTCGGTTTTTGCCCAGAATACGATTAAAATCGGATTGAATTATCCCGAGACGGGGCCGTACAGCGTCCAGGGCCTGGACCAGTATCGGGCTGCTACCATGGCTGTCGGAGAAATTAATGCCACTGGCGGTATTATGGGACAGCAGGTGGAATTAGTTGTCATGGATTCAAAATCAGATGTTAATGTCACAAAAGCCAATGTTGTGGAAATGATCGACAACCATAAGGTGAAAATGGTTTTCGGCGGTTCTTCGAGCGCTGTCGCTATTGCGGCCGGCGAAATCTGCCAGCAGAAGGGCGTGCCCTTTTTCGGCACCCTGACATATTCCACTGCCACTACCGGCACCGACGGCCATCGGTACGTTTTCCGGGAATGTTATGATTCCTGGATGGCGGCCCGGGCCATCGCCGATTATCTCAACGCCCAGTTTGCCGGTAAGAAGTATGTGTATATCACCTCCGACTATACCTGGGGCTGGACCACCGAAGCTTCCGTCAGGAACTTCACAAATACCACCGACAAGGAAGTTCATAAAGGTTTCCTGACTCCGTTGGGAGCGACCGACTACAGCAAAGAATTGTCGATGGCCAAGATGATTAAGCCCGACGTTCTCGTGCTGGTGCTGTTCGGCAAAGACATGTCGAACGCTATCCGTCAGGCGACCTCCATGGGTCTGAAAGCCACGACCCAGATCGTCGTGCCGAACCTTACTCTGGGTATGGCCGAGGGCGGCGGTCCCAAGGTTATGGAAGGTGTTGTGGGCGCCCTGCCGTGGTGCTGGAAGGTCCCCTACCAGTACAATTATCCCCGGGGTATCAAGTTCGTCGAGGATTTCGACAAGAAATTCGGCCGGTACCCGAGTACCTCCGGCGCCTCGGCTTATACGATCATGTATGAGTACAAGAACGCTGTCGAGCGAGCCAAGGATTTTGACGGCGCCAAAGTCGTCCTGGCTCTTGAAGGGCATACCTATCAGTTCCTTAAGGACCCCCAGACCTGGCGCGATTTTGACCATCAATCGGTCCAGACCGTCTATGCCGTCAAATGCAAACCTCAGGTTGAGGTCCTCAAGGACAAGTATAAACTGGATTACTTTGAAATAATCAGTTCCGTTAACGGGGAGCAGGCGGCTGTGTCCAAGGAAGAGTGGCAGGCAGAGCGGAAAAAGAACAATGTCCTTCCCCAGCTCGAATCACTGGAGACCATGGCGTCGAAGTAAATTCCTTTTGTCCTGTTTATATCCGGCTCAGGCTTTCAGATGAGCCGGATATAGCCTAAAAAAAGATAAAGGGGTTGAAACGGCTTATTCAATAATAAGGATGAACCATCTTATGCTTAAATGGAATATAAGAAATCAAATTCTTTTTTCGGGTTTCATCAGTCTCCTTATGCTCGTTTTCCTGATTGTTTATTTCTATAATTTCACCAAAAATGAATTTACGGAAAGCAACAAGAACCTGATTCGTTTGACGGGAAAGCAGTTTGCCGACGAACTCAACCGAGAATTCGATAACAACATTAAGCTCTTTAACTCTTGGGTAAAAGACGATGTTTTCGGTTTGGCTATCGAATTCAATACCACCAGCGAGCTGGGGGTGGAACTCGATAAATGGTTATCCGGGAGTTCCGGTTTTGCGCTGGCCGTCCTCGTAGATAATAGAGGGCAAGTGCTGGAATTCGCGAAATCACCGAACTTCAGGGAAAACATAGCGCATTTGAAAGGAGAAGTGTTGCCGGATTTCGAGAGCCTCAAACTCGGGATTTCGAATAAGGTCGTTTTCCTGCAAAGCAAAACGATGTCCAATCTCGGGAGCCAGTCGAGCGATGCTTACGTCTATTATCATCCCGCGACGAACTCATCCGGTGAGTTGAACGGGGCTTTAATTGCCTTTTCCGACTGGTCCGGCGTGGACCTTCAGGTGCAAAGGTGCAATAAAGAATTCGTCGAAAACGGTTTTGCCAACGCTGTGACGGTGCTGGCTTATCCCCGTTCTAACCAGGTAGCGTCTCAGGTCAATCTGAGCCGAATCCAGACGAATACGGGAAATAATGCCGAGATTATCAAGTATGCTTCCGAAGCCGCGGACAATGCCGTAACTTTGACCGAATTCAACGGCGCGGACGAGTTTATCGGGAGCAACCAGGTCCGTCCCCCGATGCTGGGAGATAAAGACCAGTCCGGGATGGAGCCGCCGGTGCTGATGAATCTCGTTTCCGAGACTGACGTGATGGCCATGCTTAACAAGCAGCTGGTAAAAATTATCATTATCGGACTCGTCGGTTCGTTATTGATTCTCTTCTTCAGCTATACCATTGCGGTTCGGATTTCCCGTCGCATCAATCAGGTAGCCAATGTAGCGAAGCTCATGTCCTCAGGTGATATCGAGCAGAATCTGCATATCGATACCAAAGATGAAACCGGTACGCTGGCGAACGCCTTCGGCGAACTTGCCCGATATATTCGGGAAATGGCCGTGGTAGCCAAGAACATAGCCGACGGCGATCTGACGATTACCGTCGAGCCGAAATCCGAGAAAGACCTTCTGGGGTTGTCTTTCAAAAACATGATTGATAACCTTTCCGAGATGATCAGGAAAATCAAGGATAATTCCCGTGACCTGTCAACGGCCGCGAGTGAAATAGCCTCGACCTCCGAACATATGGCTCGGGGGGTAAAGAATCAGGTCGAAAAAATATCTCAGATTTCGACCGCCATCGAGGAAATGACCGCCAATACCGTCGAATCCTCGAAAAACTCCGGCCAGGCTTCCGAGATGTCTCAGAGCGCCTCGGACTTCGCCAACACCGGCGGAGAAATCGTCAACCAGACGATAAGCGGGATGAAGAAGATTGCCGACGTCGTTAAAGAATCGGCGGGATCCATCAGCAAGCTGGCCCAATCCGCCGACCAAATCGGCGAAATTATCAGCGTTATCGACGAAATCGCTGACCAGACCAACCTCCTGGCTCTGAACGCCGCGATCGAGGCGGCGCGGGCCGGCGAGCAGGGTCGCGGATTCGCCGTGGTGGCGGACGAAGTTCGCAAACTGGCGGAACGAACCGGGAAAGCGACCGGCGAGATAACCCAGATGATCAAGGGCATCCAGCAGGAAACCGAAGAAGCGGTAACTTCAATGGAAGCCGGCGTTCAGGAGGTTGACAAGGGACGTGAACTGGTTGACAAGGCAGGGAACAATCTCACGGAAATCGTGAATATGTCTCAGCAGGTGAACCAGATGATCAAGCAGATTGCCAACGCTTCCGAGGAACAGTCGGCTGCCGCTGAAAATATATCGCAGAATATCGACAAGATATCCGAGGTCACGAAAGAAACGGCTTCGGGTACCGAACAGTCGGCCAAGGCGGCTGAAGAATTGAACCGCCAGGCGGAAACCTTACAGGAGATGGTGAGTAATTTCAAGACCAGAGATGCCAATAAATAACTGTTCCTTCGAGTATTCAATTTTTTCATTGGGTACGAATTAGAATCAGTCTCATCGCTAAAGCATGCGGTCGGTTTTAAACCTCCGCATGCTTTTTTTCTGCCGGTTAAGGGTAATTTGACCCGGGCGCCGTGAAAATCCGAAAAAAAGAAACAGCTATCGCTTTTGGTCCTGGAAAAGATATTAACATACCTTAAATTTAGAAAAATTTTTCCCGCAACTCGGCGGGAATGGTAATTTTATTATTTCGTCGCTTTTCGATACCGCTTATCTTATATATACCCTGTTTATCAATCAATTATTATTTTCCGAAGACGAGGACATATGTTAAAAAGCTATCTCAAAGTAGCGTTCCGGAATATCAATAAGCGAAAAAGTGCCACCTTGATAAATATTTTCAGTCTGGCTCTCGGACTGGCCGGCAGTATACTGGTTTTACTGTACATATTGGGGGAAATCGGTTACGACCGCGGTTTTGAAAACTCGAAAAGAATTTATCGGGTTCTGAGTGATGACCGCATCGGGGAGATTATATCGCCCGGTACGCCTTACCTGCTGTCGACGGAGTTGAAGAATAATTTCTCCGAGGTTCAAAAAGCTTCCCGGGTGGGGGTAATCGGGGCGATGGTTCAGCACGGCGATGAATTTATCTGGGAACCCTCCTTTATCAGCGCTGAGCCCGACATCTTTGACATTTTTCCGCTTATGGTCCAATACGGCCACAGGGAAAATTTGCTCCGGGAACCCAGTACCGTGTTTATCGCCGAGGAAGTTGCCCGGAAATATTTCAGCGACCGCAATCCGGTCGGCGAGGTCTTGACGGTCACAGCCCGGGGGCTGACATTCTCCCTGCGGGTCACGGGGGTTATCGCCGACCTGCCCCGCAAATCGACTTTTCGGGCGCGTTTTATCGCCTCCGACGATGTCGGGAAGGAATACATAAGAAGCTTTTACCGGGAGAGCGATATCGTTCCCGAAATCCTCTGGGATACCCGCTCTTACGACACTTACCTGTTGCTGGTGGATGAAACCGCCGCCCGCCCGCTCGAGACAAAACTGCCCGCCTTCACGGCGCGTTTTCATGACAGCGCCAGTACCGTTTATTCGCTGCAGGCGTTGCGCGATATCTATTTGCATTCCGCCCGGCTGGCGAACAATCACGTTCCCGAGGGGAACCTGACGGCTATCTATATTTTATCTCTCATCGCTTTCGCCATTCTGGCTCTGGCCTGTATCAACTATGTGCTGCTGGCCACCGCCCAGGCGACTTTACGTTTCAAGGAAATCGGCATACGAAAAGTTGTCGGGGCGTCCCGGACCGAATTGATCATGCAGATTCTGAGCGAGTCGGTCATGATAACTCTGATGTCGTTGCCTCTCGCCGTGCTCCTGATTGAATTGCTGTTGCCCTCGGTTAACACCCTCTTCAGTACCCGCCTGCAGCTGCAACTAATCGATAACTGGTCGTTTTCCTTAATCGTTCTGCTCGTAACCGTGCTGGTCGGGATTGTTTCCGGCGCCTATATCGCCTTTTATCAGTCGGCGTACCGACCGATCGATATCCTCAGAAACCGACTTTTGATTAAAAGCGGGAAATTCAATCTCCGCCATGCGCTCGTAGTTTTACAACTGGTGATATTCATCGTCCTGATTTCGTGTACGGGTGTCGTTTATCTACAGATCAATTACACCCGGACCCAAAATCCCGGTTTCGATAAAAACAACCTGGTTCTGGCCTCGTCGTATGAACCCGATTTCGTCCGTAAATATGAACTGTTTAAAAACGAAATTTCCGGTCATATCGGAGTGGTCAGCGTGACGGGGGCGTCCATGTTGCCGCCGAACGACAGTTACGCGGTGACCCGGATACCTACCGTGACCGACCCCAACGTCACCAGGCTGGTGGAAGGCATCATGGCCGACTATGATTTCGTAAATACACTCGGATTGGAACTGGTCGAGGGCCGGAGTTTTTCCCGTGACAGCGACCAGCCGGCGTCGGGGAAATGCCTGCTCAACGAAACGGCGGTCCGGGAACTGGGGTATAACGACCCGCTGAACCAGCTCTTTCAGGGCGGGCAGATTATCGGTGTTATCAAGGATTTTCATGTTCATTCGTTCCGTCATCGCATCAGTCCGCTCGTTATAAATCTGATGCCGGAGTACGTTCAGGAAATGGCGATCAGGCTTAAACCCGAGAAGCGGGAAAAAACCCTGGAATTTTTGAATCAGGTCTGGGAAAAATATTTCCCCGATGAATCTTACGGTTTCGCTTACTTCGAGGACAACCTGTCGATGCTGTACCGGACGGAACAGCGGGTGGGTGAAATCGTATCGTACGCGGCGCTGCTTGCCGTTGTTATCTCCTGCCTGGGACTGGTGGGGTTGTCGACATTCGCCTGCCGCAACCGCACCAAGGAAATAGGTATCCGCAAAGTGTTCGGGGCTTCACTTCCCGGGGTGGTCAGGCTGCTCACTTTCGAGTATGTTCTCCTCGTTGTCTTGGCCAGCCTGCTCGCGGTACCGGTGACGTACTGGTTTATGAGCCGCTGGCTGGAAAACTTCGCGTATCGGACGACTATCGGCTGGTATGTCTATGTCTTCGCCGGCGTGATTGCCCTGGTCATTACGATGATGACGGTCAGCTTCCAGGCTCTCAGAGCTGCGTGCACCGACCCGGTAAAAGCTTTGAGATACGAGTAGCGTTCTTTCGTGCAAGTCAGCGCAATGTATCGGCAAAGACACAATTATAAGCGAGTTTGAAAGATTTATTTTCCATGTATTATGTGAGCCCGAATTTTCTCTTTATTAATAAATTTGTCGATGTTTCGTAAATTTTTGCTAATAAAATACCGCTTTAGAGTGTCTAACGTTTGCAGATACTTCCCGGCCTCAAAATATTTGTATCGTTGGTGATAAATTACAATCATAAGGTAAATATAACTCACTTTTTTGTTTTTAGGGCCTTGGACATGTGATCGTATTTATTTGTCTGCCTGTCAAACTGTTGCGGGGAAAAACCGTGATCAGATTGGATTAATTTGTTCTTTGATGACGATAAAAATGTAGCTTTATTGAAGAGGTAATAAATGGTCAGAAAAGAAAATCTTATATCCCGGGCGGGGGCTGTTGTCAGGGCAGGTTACCTGGTCCTGTCGGTCTTTTTTATTTTAGCGACCGATCTTTATGGTCAGGATTTTTATGATATCGACTCGATAAACACGATCGATTTGATATTCGCCGAATCTAACTGGGATCATATTCTGGACAGTCTCTACGCCGTGGGTGAGGACCGGATGGCCGGAAC
>JBMOKZ010000145.1:0-2257 GCA_049324195.1 Candidatus Zixiibacteriota bacterium
TTAAGTAACTATTATATCGGTCGGGGGTACGAAGGTCTCGAGCAGGTCGATAAGGCGCTCGCGTCTTATAATGAAGTCTTGAAATACTGGAGCCGTCCCGATATCGAACGCGAGGAAATCTCCGATTGCAAAGAACGGCTCAGGAAGTTGACCGGGTAACCGAACGGGCGGTTAATTTTCAATTGACAACATTGCTTTTTTTACTATAATTAAGAAGTGGTTGCACCGGGTTAATTTATCTATTATCACTACTTGTTTACAAACCAAAGGGGTTTTATTACAGCTCTTGTTATCGATTTAAGTTAAACACGTTTTGGTTATCTGTTGAGTTTAATTTTTATCGGAAGGAGCGTATTTATGAGAAACAGAAAACCCCTCACTTTACCGGTATTGTTCTCATTATTTTTTATCTGTACAGTTTCTCTTTTCTCGACCGCGGCGGCCGATACCTGCCAGGCTACCGGCGATGTCAACGGCGACGGTATAACTCTTTCCCCAGCTGACGCCGTCGCCCTGGACAATTTTGTCCAAACCGGTGTTAATACGCCGGATAACCTCTGGGAGTGTAACATGAACGGCGACGGCTATATCGACCACCTGGACGTTATCCTTTATTATGCCTACCTGGAAAACGGAATGATTGTTTTCGAGCCTTACGGTGGTTACCCGGTGCCAAATGACTGTTATCCCTCAACAGTACGCGGTGCTACCTGCCTTAACGATACCTGCTGGGTACTTTCGCCCGAGAACGCGGTTGCCGCCGGCGGATACTATTTGGGGAACGGCACTACCTGTGTCCCCAACCCCTGTTTTGCCTGCTGTATCGGATATACCGGCAACGTCAATTGCTCCGAAGATGAAATCCCGGATATTTCCGATATCAGCCGGCTAATTGATTATCTTTATATCAGTCACGCCGAGCTGTGCTGTCCCGAAGAGGCCGATGTCAACGCCAGCGGTGACCCCGAACCGGATATAACCGATATTACCCGGTTGATGGACCATCTCTATTTATCCCATGACCCGCTCCCTGATTGCCCGTAAGCTTTTAAGGAAGACCCTTTTAAGCCGGTCGAACAAATGACCGGCTTTTTTTCTGGGGCTTTTAAATTGACGGCCGCATTTTTTTTATTAAAATTTACAGGATATTGAACTGATTGATGATAAGGCGAATCAGGCATGACTAATTTGGCTTACCTGCGCGATCTGGTCGTGATTCTGGGCCTGGCAGTGGCGGTCGTAGCTGTTTTGCAACGGTTAAAAATTCCGTCAATCGCCGGGTTTATTATCGCGGGGATTATTGTCGGACCCGGCGCGCTGGCGGTGATTACCGATATTTACGAGGTCGAGCTTCTGGCCGAGATCGGGGTAGCTCTACTGCTGTTTGGTATCGGTCTGGAGCTGTCGCTTGACCGTCTCAGACGTCTCTGGTGGGCGATTGTCATCGGCGGTTTGGTGCAGGTCAGCCTGTCGATACTGGTTGCCTGGGCCGCGGCTTCGCTTCTGGGTTTTTCCGGGCGCACTTCGCTCTTTATCGGTTTCCTTCTGGCTGTATCGAGTACCGCTATCGTCCTGCGCGGTTTGGAGACACGCGGGGAACTGGACGCCCCTCACGGCCGCCTGACGCTGGGTATTTTGGTTTTCCAGGATTTGTGCGTGGTGCCGATGATGCTGGCGATCCCGCTTTTGAGCGGCGAGAGCTCCACCACCGGGGAGCTGTTGAAAACGCTTGGCCATGCCCTTTTGATAATCATCGGCGTATTACTGGCGGCCCGGTTTATTGTCCCGCACGCGTTGTATTTCATCGCCCGCACCCGTCAGCGGCACCTGTTCGTCATGGCGGTGCTGCTGGTCTGTATCGGCACCGCCTGGCTCATCTCACAGGCGGGAGTGTCTCTGGCGCTGGGGGCTTTCCTGGCCGGTCTGGTCGTGGCCGGGTCCGAGTTCCGCCAGCAGGCGCTGGCCGAGATGATTTCTTTCAAAGATGTTTTCACCAGCATCTTTTTCATCTCGGTCGGAATGCTGCTTGTACCCGCCGATGTTATCGCTAACTTCACCGCGGTTTTGTTGTTGCTGGCGGCAATTCTGGCAGGCAAGTTCTTGATCGTGTTTTTAACGGCCGCTATTATGCGTTTGCCGCTTAGAGCCTGTGTTCTGACCGCCGCGGCGCTGGCTCAGGTCGGGGAATTTTCTTTTATCCTGATAAGTGCCTCGCAGGGAACGGAGCTGCTCACAACCGCATTGGAGAGCAGTCTGA
>JBMOKZ010000146.1:0-2254 GCA_049324195.1 Candidatus Zixiibacteriota bacterium
CTTTCAGACCGGTTTACGCTCGATGATCGGCCAGATACGCCAACTCCGCGAAGTAACCTGCCGATTCTATCAAACAACGCCCATAATAATAAACTAACAATAAAATCCGGGGTTTTTCAACACGCCCCTTGCTGTGGGGTCCGTTGAGAAAAAGATGTACTTGTATCACTCCCCGCACCTCCCCCCCTGTCCGCTGCCGTACGCCAACTGTGCGGATACGAACAGCAAAACGATAAAAGGTTTCGCTAAGTCCCTTTCAAACACAGCCTTAGGCCGCAGACACGAAATTTGCCCGGTTTTTAATCAGGTCGTAAAAATATGTTACCGATTACGTTAAATTTCCGTAATAAAAATTGTATCTTTTAACACACCCCGGAAGCCAGGAGTAAAAAGCATGCTCAAAAATTATTTTATCGTCGCCTATAGAAACCTCATCCACAACAAACTCTATTCCCTGATAAGTATCGCCGGGCTGGCGATCGGCATCGCTTGCTGTTTAATCATTTTCCTGTTCGTGGGCCACGAGTTCTCGTACGACAATTTCCACGCCAACGGTGACCGGCTCTACCGCGTCATCCGCGGCGAGAAAAACCAGGGCGAGCTGGC
The DNA here is from genome assembly GCA_049324195.1 of Candidatus Zixiibacteriota bacterium. Lineage (GTDB taxonomy): Bacteria > Zixibacteria > MSB-5A5 > GN15 > FEB-12 > JAFGNW01. The sequence goes on from JBMOKZ010000146.1 coordinate 607, forward strand.
CGGCGGCGGCTCGGGCACCTGCTATCTGCTGCGCGGCGAACTGAAAAACAAGTACCCCGAAATCACCGGCGTCACCCGGGTGCTGGGCACCAACACCTCCGTCAGCCACGGTAACGAATCCTTTTTCGAGGACGTCGTCTTCGTCGACCCGGACTTCTTCACCATGTTTTCGTTCAACCTGCTCGAGGGCGACAAAAACAGCGTTTTGAACGACCCCGGCTCGGTCGTGCTCACCGAGGAGATGGCGCGTAAATATTTCGACAACGCTGACCCGGTCGGAAAATCAGTCAAAATTCAGCTTAACGAGGAATTTAAGGATTTCACCGTCTCCGGCGTTATCGAAAAACCCCCCGTCAATTCCAGTTTCCGTTTCGATTTTCTGCTGTCGCAGGAAAAATTGAACCTCATCTTCCCCGAGCGGCAGTTGACCACCTGGTTTTTGATTTTCCTGACCACCTATGTCCAGCTCGCGCCCGGCGCCGATATCGCGAGCCTTCAGCAAAAAATCGGCGACAATATCAACAAGCTGTATTTCGTCGATACCGACGAGTCGCTGTATTACAATTTTCAGCCGATTACCGAGCTGCACACCGACCCCCGTTACGAGGGCGAATCGGTGCCCAGCACCAATCCGCTATATTCGTATATCCTGGCCGGAATCGCCGCGGCGATTCTGCTGATCGCCTGCATCAATTTCGTCACCCTGTCAATTGGCCGAACCAGCAGTCGGGTGCGCGAGGTAGGCCTGCGCAAAGTCGTCGGGGCATTCCGCGGCCAGGTGATGGGACAGTACTGGTGCGAATCGCTGGTGCTGTGTCTGTTCGCCCTGATGCTCAGTATTCTTATCGTGGAACTGCTCCTGCCGATTTTCAACGCCATCGCGCAGAAGGAGCTGACTTTCAATATCTTCTCCGAATGGAGCGTACTGCCGGCGCTGGCGGCAATCGTCCTGATAACGTCGTTTCTGGCCGGTTTCTACCCGGCCGTATATCTTTCCAAATTTCTCCCGGTCGAAACCCTTCGCCGCCAGGTGAAAATCGGCAGTAAAAATATCCTCATCCGCACCCTGGTCATCCTCCAGTTCACCATTTCCATCTTTCTGATATTCAGCACCTTCGTGATATCCTCGCAGGTCAAATACGTCAGCAACGCCCGGCTGGGCTATGACAAGGATTACGTGGTGACGGTGCGCACCGGGACCACCGGCGAGGACGCCGCCCGGCTGGTGGAACGCTACCGCTCCGAGCTGGCCGGTCAGAGCGCGATTGTCGATGTCACCGGCTACGCTTACCCGGTCGGAGGCTCCTGGCTCTACCTCAATCTCAGCAACGAGGATGGCAACACGGTGTTGATCGGCGAGGATATCACCGGGCCGAGCTACGCCCAGTCGGCCGAGGATACCTCGCTTTATTTCTACATGAACTGGGTGGACCCGCATTATATCCCGACCATGAAACTGAATTTGGTGGCGGGGCGGAATTTCATGGACAACCACGAAGCTGACCTCAATGGCGCGATAATTATCAACGAAACTTTTGCCAAAAAACTTGGCTACGACAATCCGATTGGCCAGAAACTTCCGCGGGGATTCAGCGACGCGACGATTGTCGGAGTCGTCGAGGATTTCCATTATTATCCCCTGCACCGG
>JBMOKZ010000147.1:0-16978 GCA_049324195.1 Candidatus Zixiibacteriota bacterium
GGCGGCGTTATCGCCTACGATGATTCGATTGTTTGCCGTATCGATGGTTTTAACGTACAGCGGTGTCGGGTACGCGATACCCATCCCCTTGCGCTGGCCGATGGTGTAAAAAGCCAGACCCTTATGTTCGCCCAGCACCCGGCCATCCTCGTGGATGATTTCCCCCGGTGCGAAAGCTGCGCCCTCGCGGTTGGTGTACTCGCTCAAAAACCGGCCATAGTTGTCGTCGGGGATAAAACAAATTTCTCGCGACTCGGATTTTTCGGCGCTTGGCAGGCCGTGCTCGCGGGCGATTTGGCGAACCTCAGTCTTGATGCGTCCGCCCAGCGGAGTCAGGGTGCGGGCCAAGTCGTCCTGTCCCAGCCGCCAGAGCACGTAGGACTGGTCGCGCGAGGGATCGGCGCCTTTTTTTATCGCCCAGCGGCCATTGTTCAGCCACACGACCGAGGTATAGTGGCCGGTAGCGATAAAATCACAACCCAGCTCATCGGCTCTTTTCAGAAACATCGACCATTTGATTTCCTTGTTGCACTTGACGCAGGGATTGGGGGTACGCCCGGCACCGTATTCATCGACGAAATAATCGATAATGGTCTCGCGGAAATGCCTGTCCAAATCAAGCACCTCGAACGGCACTTCTAACACGCGGCAGATTTCCTCGCAGGCTTTTATATTCTTCGCGTCGAAATCATTGTCAACATCGACCCAGAGTTTCATGTGGGCGCAGACGACCTCGTAACCCTGCTGTTTTAACAGTAGGGCGGCGACGGAGGAATCGACCCCGCCGGATACGGCTACCAGTACTTTTTTCGTCATTGTTGCTTTCCGGTTCCAGACGTTTAAGACAATACGCAATATAAGGAGATTTACACAACTTGAAAAGAACTGGTTTTAAAAAGCGTAAAGGATGGTAAAATGGAAACGGTCGTCAGCCTCGAATTTTCTGGTCTTGATAACCCGGGCGTAATCAATTCTTATCGGGCCCGCCGGTGACTGGATCTGGATACCGGTGCCGTAACTGAACGCCAGCTCGTCAAACCGGATATCCTCGAACTGCTCGAACCCGTTACCGACATCGAAGAAAACCGACTGCCAGAGCGGCAGAGTGCGGAACAGGTCTTTCAAAAACGGCACGTCGTTGAAAATCTGGATGGTTTTCCAGCGGAATTCCTGGTTAAACAAAACGAAATAATTGGAGCCTTTAGGCGTGCCGTCGTCGTAAAGCGGACCTAGATATTTTTCGCGGAAACCCCGGACGGAGTTCGCGCCGCCCAGACCGAAACGGTCATCGACCGGAACAACCTGGGATTCCTTGAATCCCTCCGCCCAGCCGGCACCGATGCGAGTGGCTGAAACCCACCCCGGCCAGACCGTTTGATAGCGTGCCCAGCTGGCTTGGATTTTGTAGAAGTTGTCATCGCCGCCGAGAAACCCCCCGTAATATTCCGATGATAAATCGGTCAGCGAACCTTTCCGAGGGATAAAGATGTCATCGCGGCTGTCACGCTGGAAAGTGAGATAAAATTTCCGGCGAATCGACAGACCTTCGTCGCGACGGATATCCGCCTCGTCGTCGGGCGAGACACCGCTGATATCCACCGATTCGTACTGGAATCCTAAGGTCGTTTTCACTTTCAGACCGAAATTTTTGGCCGTAGAAGCCGAAATCGCCCAGGTTCCGATTTTGTAGTCCTGGACGTCGTCCCGAAGTTTTGGCTCGACCTCACCGGTCAGAATCAGCGGCATGCGGATACCGAGAAACCAGGGTTCGGTATAGCGCAAACGGTAGCGGTGAGTAATCAACCGGGAATCCTGACCGACGCTGAAGGAATATTCGCTGAGGAGGTCAAGACGGCGCGAACCGAACAGGTTGCGTTTGCCCAGATTACTCGACAGCGACCAGACCAGATCGCGGTCGAGCGACTGTCCGGCGCCCATTTTGTAGGTCATATATTTGGTTTTTCTTTCTCTTACGGAAAGCACGAAATTCGGTCGCAACCGGTCGGAGCCGTTGTCGGCGCGGTTAAGCTGCAGGGTACTGAAATAGCCGGACTCGAACAGCCGTTTCTGCGACTGGACGATATCGTCGAACCGGTAGATGTTGCCGGGCTTTATCTTCAGTTCCCGGCGGGCGATATACTCCGGGAAACGGTCCATGCCTTCAATCGTTACCTCGCCGAAATGCACCAGCGAATCCGATTCGATATCGAACGAAATCGGGCTAAGTTCCAGTCCGGCGGCGGTGTCAATGGTATAGGTTATCCGGGCATAAGGATAGCCGTGGTTGGCCAGCACGGTTTCCATATCGTAAACGGTCTGGCGGATGTCAACGGGGTTAACCGGTTTCCCGGGTTTAAGCTTGTTGGCAATATTGACAAAACGATAGCCCAGCCGGCTCTCGTATTTTCCGGTTACCGTTTTCTCGCCGTAGAAAAACTGGCGGCCCTCGTCGATATTGATACGCACCCGAACGGTCGAGTCTTTTTCGATAAGCTCAAAACTTTCTTTGACTTTGACATTCAAGAAACCGTTGACAAAATAAAGGTACTTGACCTCGAGCGTATCGCGGCCGAGCGTTTCGCGCTGCAACAGGCGGCGACGGTCGCCCTTGAGCTGGTTCCAGAAGGATTCCTTTTTGGAATATAGTTTTTTCCTGATATCGCTGTCGGAAATATAATCGTTGCCCTCGATGACGATTTCGGTTATCCGGGGGTTGGTGCGAAGCCAGCGCAGAGTGGCCCGGTCGACAGACTTCGCCTCGTCGACGACAATGCCAAAGCCGATAAACACCAGCATGTAAAACACAATTCGTTTCATTCGAATTCCCAGTGCAGTTTCAAATCGACATGGTACAACTCGTCCTCGTCTTTGCGACCTTCAAGAATGAAGTTCCGGCTGATGCGATATTCGAAACCGATTTCGTTACCTTCGGGATTGAACTTCGTGTAAACATACACATCGTTCAACATCCCCAGATTGAGCAAACCGAACGAAGGATCATAAGCGCCGAACGTAACTTTGGTCTTGGAAATACTGCCGTTTTCATAGACGGGGTCGATTTCAAATGTCTCGATACCGAGTTTCCGAGTGGTTATCCGGGAGACGTTCGAAGCTAGAAGCTGGGTCACGCGTTCCTCGATGGCGCCGGTAGCCTCAGTCGAGTCGCCGGAATAATAGTTCATGACAATCAGCGGCAGGATATCTTCCTTGGAAAATTCGGAGCCCTCGGCCGGATTCAACTCCGGTTCGTCCAGGGTGCCGGTGATATCGATCACCAGCTCAATCTGTTCGGGGGTATTATCCTCGTTTTCCTGAAAGCGCACACCCGGGATGCGGGTGGAAGCTGTGATATTGAGCGCGGGATTGGGGTACTCGATATCCTCGAACGTGACGGTGCTGCCTTCCTCGAGCGTGAAGGTCTTGTCGAACAGGTAGCCTTTGCCCCGCAGGATTTCCATCTCGCCGATAAAACGGTATTTCCCCTTTTCGCGGATGAGGTTTATTTCCCCGGCGAACTCGGCATCGATATCGTCGTTCTTGATCCAGTAGTTGGAGAGAATATCGATATTAAGATTCAAATCCCAGACGTCATCGCCCGACAGCGCCGATAAAATCGGCGAACCTTCGTCAGGCTCGGCAAAATTGACGTAATATTTGGTGGACAACAGCGTCAAATCGCCGGTGACCAGCGGCGGGGTGTCGCCCTCGACGTGCAAATCACCCTCGACGACGCCCTCGATATCGTCCAGCTCGTACTTGAACGGGAATTCCTTAGGCAGCGAAATATCGAGATTGTAATGAAAATTATCCAGCGATTTGACCGTAATCGCGCCGTCAATAAGAGCGTAACTTTTACGGTTGCCCCTTCTTTTGTTCAGGACATAAGCTTCGATGCCGTCGATAAGAATGCTGTTGTCCGCCATCGTGACCCGGGCGGTGTCAGTATAAATCAAATCAGCCAGATCGAAATATTTCAAACGGGCATTGTTGAGGTAGGCGCCGCCCTCGAGATGCGGCTCGCCGGGCGTTCCCGATAGACGGAAGTTGGCGTAAAAATCGCCGTAAAGGTATTCCACCGACGGCATAATGACACTGACCAGATCAAAGAGGGTGTCCGAGGCGGTGATTTGAATATCCATGGGCAAATCAGGCAGGCGTTCGATATTGCCGTCGTTGGTGAAAGCCAAATCGACATTGAAATACCCCTGCGCGAAATACCGCCCGGCTTCGGAAACAATCCGCAGACTGTCGAACATCACCTGGATGTCGCTGTAACGGACAGCGTAGGTCAGATCGCCCAGGTTGATAGTATCGCCGGTGTTGTGGGCGTCGAAATAAGACAACGAATCGATGCTGCCGGAGAGAGTGAAACAAGGTTTGAGAAAAGTGCCGCCCAGGTCGGCTTCGCATGACAGATAGCCATCGACAGGATAATCGGCCTCGAAGAAAGTGCGCCAGGGTTCGATGGGAAGATCTTTGACCGAAATTTTCATATTCATGGACTCGTCGTAATCGACCCGGCCTTTCACGGACAGCAGCGCCTGCACGTTGCCGATGGCGGCATCGATAAAATTGAATCCGGCCGAATCGATTTCAAAATAAATATTGCCCTGGTTGGAGAAACTTTGCTCAACCGCGGACAGAACCAGACGGTTCAAAACCATCTTCCGGGGATAATCGCCGTGGTTGAGTACACCCCGGGCATCGAGTGTCGTATAGCGATTCCACACTGTCGCGCTATCGATCGTTACGTAATTGGAATCCAGGACCAGGCGGGAATAACCGGTATCATAAGGGATATCCCAGGCCGTGCCGTCCTTGAAATGCACTTTGACATCTCCCTGCTGGCCGTACAGGAACCGCTCGATATCGATATCCGCGTAGAGGCTGTCGGCGAACAGACCGTAAATCCAGATCGAGTCGGAGAAGAAATACCCTTTCATATCCGGATCTCGGGTCAAACCGGTCAGGCTGACCTCGGCTTCTCCCCGACCGCCCGGCTGGTCGATAAACAGTTTCCCCCGGTAGCGGTCGAGATTGTTAAGCTCGGCGCGGACATCCAGCCGGACATCGTGACTGTAATCGATTTTGCCGCTGATGTCAAAATTGTTCTCGAAATAGGTAATCTCAAACGGCTCGATAAAATTGATGGAGTCGGTGGTAATGGATAACTTCCCTTTTGCGGTATGAAAAGGATAGTCGTTGAACGAGGATTCATACAGGTCGGCGTCGATATCCAAAAACAGGCTGGCGGAACGAAACGAAGTTCCGTTGAGATAAATGTGCCCGCTCAAATCGGAGGGCAGGTCGTCGGTGATGAATTTTTCCAGGTTCAGATTCCGGATGTCGGCGTTTATCTGATACCGCTCCATCGATCCGGAAAAATCAATCCCCCCTTTGCCGTCGACCGAACAGTTATCGAAAATAGTGCCGTAGAGAGTGTCGAATACGAGTCGCTTGTCAGCGAAATAAAAATCGATGAAAAGATTTTCGAACCGGGCGAAAAACAATTCGCCGGCAAGATCGACGGTACCGAACAGGGCGGTGCTGTCAAACGTGAGACTGCCGGTAACATCGACCAGACCCTTCAGCCCGGGGCCGCCGAAGCGGCTGAGTTCGTCAAGCTTGATATGGTCGAAAGCGAACTCGACGTGGCCGGTGACCGCCTTGAGCTCGATAATACCCGTCAGTTTCATGCGGGTATTATCACTGGTGAAAGCGATATCCTGAAAGACGAGATTGTTTTCCGAATAAGTCAGTCGCCCTCCGCCGCTGCCGAGGGCGATTTCTTCGAGATTGGACCGGAAATTAAATCGCCGGACATTTATCGAATAGGTCTCCTCCTCGGACCTGACCGACAAATCGAGAAGAATATCATCGAACGTCAGGGTGTCGCCGGGTCGGACCAAAAGCAGGTTGGCGTAATTTATATTCAAACGGTCAATTGACAGCACAGGGACTTCTTGGGACAGAGTATCTTCCCGGTCATCGCGGGACACGGTCGGGAGAAGATACCGGCCGTTTTCATCCTGCATCAGCATGATCGAGGCCGAGTCGATCGAGATAAAATCGAAAATGTATTTTTTGTCCCAGAGGTTGGCCAGCGAGTACGACAGTTTCATACGCGGCACGTAAAGCATCCGGTAATGATAAAGCGAGTCGGAATAAGCGACGTTGATGCGTTCCAGCTCGATATTGGAAAAATAATCACCTTTGATGCGGCCGATTTGCACCTCGATCGGATATCGCCCCCCCGCAATCATTTTATGGACCTGGTTGTTGACGAGACTCTCCAGACCGCCCAGCTGGAAGATATAGAGGTAACCGCCGACGAGTACGACCACCAGCGCGGCCAGCGTTACCAGCAGAATTTTTTTCCACCGCTTCATCGAATCAGTTTCAGCCTCCTGAGAATAGCGACAGTCGTGTCGTAACCGGCACCGGCCGACCGGCCGATGTCCTCGACGACGATTGTCAGCAGTTCCTTATCGACCCCGACATTGATAGCTCCCTTGATATGCGAGAAAAGTTGTTTCTCCCGGTTCTCCATCATCAGGAAAGCAATAATCGACAGCTCCCGGGTCGGCGGGTCGAGCTGCGGGCGCGACAGCACTTTCCCGTAACCCTCGATAATCATCCATCGAAAAATTTCCGGGGCGAGCATCTCCACCCGGCTTTTCAACAACTCATAATTGTGGGCGTATACCTTTCGACATAATTGCGAACCATCACGGTACCATCGTTCGGCTTCATCGGGCGTAATCTGTCCTTTATCCGAGGCAATCGCGGGTGAATGGTGATCGGGGAAAAACCGGTTGAAATACTCGGCGGCCGTGAGCATACGCGGGAATCCGAGAAACAGGTAAGACTGCAGGATAATTTCATAAAACATTTCCCCGGTCACCGCATTGTCCCGGCCAAGTTTCAAAACCGCCATCGCCGCTTGTTCGTCGGCCAGCGTTATTGCCGCGGAAAAGACAGATAAAATTCTCGGAACCGGATCTTTTACGGGAGAAAAATCCGTCAATCTCCGTTGAAAAAGATCAATATCGAGCGTCAAATTCATACCTGAATTTAAACAAATAAATATATAATTGGCAATTTTTAATTTGTTATCTCAGGTTATTCAGACGGTTTTCGACATGGCGAATCTCTTCCTTGAGATTGCGCAGGACCTCGGTGAGAGAATCGACCATCAGGGCGTTTTCGGGGAGGTTGGAATTAAGGCGGTAATTGTCTTCGAACTGGCGGATAGTTTTCTGGCCCACCTGTATCTGGACATTGTAAAGAGTGTTCCGCCTGAGAATTTCCATATCTACCGGTGTGCCGGGAACGGAATGGCGAACCTCGTCAGCCAGCGACAGCGACGCCGTAACCGGCCGCTTGTTATAACTGAGGATGATGTCCCCCCTCTTCAGGCCGATTCGGTCGGCGGGCGATTGCGGCATGACAGTGGTGATAACGACACCGTTACTGACCGTTCGGTTGCCGTCGCCGGCATTGATAAAAGTGGCTGATTCCTTGACTTCGAGAGGCGGGAAAATTTCGATTTCGGCTCCGGTGATACCAATATATCCGGCCTGACGACTGCCGTGAGCCACCAGATAATCAATAACCGGCTGGATTTTGTAAACGGGAACAGCCAGAGCGAAATGATTGCCCTCCTCCATCCGCCCGGTGATAACCCCGAGCAGGTTGCCGGAAAGGTCAAACAGTCCGCCGCCGATAGTACCGGTGGTTATCGGCACCGTGGTCTGGATATTGCCATCGTCACGGGTACCGGCGCAAAAACCGAGCGAGGGTGAGGTGCGCAAGCCGTAAGCGTTGCCGACCGTCACCACCATCTGGCCGGCACAGGCATAGCGATCCGGAAGAACGACCGGCTGCCCGATGCCCGGCTGGGTTTTTATCAGGGCCAGGTCGGTGTAATAGTCTATCCCGACCAGAGTCGCGGTATAGAGCCGATTGTTGAGATTGACCATGATATGTTCCTGGTCGACCACCATCGGCGCCGCGACCAGAATATAGCCGGCGCTGTCACAAATAATCCCGGAGGAAACGAGCCGCTGCAGAGCTTCATCAGGGACGCCGTCATAGCCGGTAACCGGAATGCGACGCGAGGATTCGACCGTAACTACCGAACGGGAAAGGTTGAAGATCAACTCGTTGAGGCTGTTCTCCAGCGTGGTCAAAGAGCTGTCGGCGGCAGACAAAGAGCCAGAAAAAAAGACCGCCATGAAACCCAAGTAAAGATATTTCCTGACGGTCATTTTAAAAGTCGTTAACATTTAGTAAACCTTTTCATATCCTCCTGTCGGCGTCGCAGCGTTGAGGTTGTAAATCCTGATTACCGGTTTGATGCGGTAATAGCTGTTCACAAACGGAGCCCGGCTCGAGGCGTTCACGTTTACCCAGGTATCGAGCGGCTGCAGGGCGCCGAATCCGTCCTGGCGGGCCATTTCCTGGTAAATCCGGTCGCTTCTTTCCACTTTGGCCAGCAGTTTGTTCAGGTCAACTTCAAGGTTCGGGTTGTTGGTTGGCTGGACGGTCAGGTAGGAATTATCCAGCGATTCATCGGTGACAGCCAACTGCTGAGGATTCCGATCGAGCATCGGCAATAAAGTGTTGACTCCGAAAAACACCAGCAGTAACGCCGCGGTCACCGCCGGGACAACCTTCCACCATTGCACGGCAGGGGCGGTCCGGGGCAAATAAGCCCGGGAGCGGGTTTCAGAGAAACGTTCCTGAGCAATCCGGTCCAGAAGCCTGGCGTTGAAATCCGAAGATACCGGCACGTCGGACAGGATCTTGCCGGCCCGGCGCATGGACGTATAAATCGCTTCTTCCTTACGGCATTCTGCACAAGTCGAAAGATGCTCGCGAACGACCAGTAACCGCCGGCCGGTAAGCTCGTTATTAGAGTAGGCCGACAGGTAGGAGCGTACTTTTCGACAACGCATTAACTCCCTCCAATCTGGGTTGAAGTTTATCGCGCAGAATCAACCTGGCCCGGTTAACCCGGGACTTGACCGTTCCCAGGGGAACCCCGAGAACCTTGGCTACTTCCTCGTAAGGCATTTCCTGAACATCTCTCAGTAAAAACGCCTCACGATACTTGACAGGCAGTTCCTTAATCGCAGTATCTAACATCTGGGGTAAACGGCTGGGCATTTTCGCATCGACGGCGAATTCCAGCTCGTTCCCCTGCATTTCGGTAATATCCTGATATTTGTACTTTTTGCGCTTCCGAAGTTCATTGCGCGCCAGATTTAAACAAATGGTATAAATCCAGGTGGAAAAACAGTGTTTGAAATTGAACGACTGCCGATGCTGATAAACGCGGACAAACGTTTCCTGAACAATATCTTCAGCTTCCTCGGTTGAGGATAACATCCGCCCCAGAACATTCATCAGTCGTTTCTTATAACGGTCAACCATCTTGTTGAAAGCGACCATGTCTCCGTTCTGAATGGCTCTCATCAACTGAAAATCAATTTCTTTTTCTGTTTCTTGCGCCATAAAACTCCTTAGGTGCATGTTCTATATTTAATACCCGAAAGCTAAATCAAAGTTCCAGTATTTTTGAACCGCCCTTTACAGGTATCGTATTGCTATAATATAAGTTAACTATTATTACGTAAAAATATAAGAGAAATATGTATAATTTTATGTCAATTTTGATACCGATAGATACCCTCGAGGTTATGCCTTTACAGTATAAGAAGTTACCTTACAATTATCGTTCCCCAGTCGATATAATAAAGTAAATATCCAACAAGCCCCAGCAATATTGACGGAAGTACCAGCTTTCGGAGAACTTTAAATAAATCGCTCTTGAAATACTCGTTGGTTACAATCAGACATAAATGGGTCGGAGAAAGAATCATCCCTACATATCCGGACAGGAATGCCAGGAGGAGATTCGAGGGAACGAGAACCGGCTGGAAAATAAATCCGGCCAGAAGACTGTACCCCAGAGCGACATAGGCGGCGTACATCCCGGTTAAAATACCCGCCGTAAAACAGACCATAATTATGATGAGCTCCGGTGGTAAATTATAGGCGGTTGAAAGTTGTTCGATTGAGCGAATTGACCCGGACAGGTCCAGCATCGTTTGAAAAGACATAATCCCGAATACCAGCAGAACAAGCTTGTACGTAAATCCTTTTTTCAACGAGATTATCAGACTGTTTTTCGGCGGGCGGGTAACCAGAACCAATAATATGATAACCGCCAGGGCCGCCAGGGCCATGTCGATATTGAACACGCCGTAAAGAACCAGCACGGCCGCCACCGGCCTGAGAGTAACCAGAATATTCATAATCGTAACCGGCAGGCTTTGGCGCGGCTTCCCGATATCCGTATTCGAGTTGTCGATTTTCCTCAGGAAAAAAATATACCCGATAAGTATCATAAATATCGCGAGAGGAAACTGTAACAAAGCGACTTTTCCGGCTGGCAGGCCGGTGATGGCTTCGGTTAAAATCATGCCCGGGTAAATCGGCATAAAATGTTCGACCACGTGCCGGAACCAGTAATTCACGGTGCATTTAAACTCGGCCGAATACCTCCGGTCGGCGAGCACCTCATCAACCAGCGGCGCCGACAACAGCGCCCCGCCCGGCATCGGCATAAACCCAACCAGCGGCGGCAAAAGCCCGGCGGCGGTCCTTCTTCCGCCATACAGGCCGCGGCAGGAATCGGACAGACGCTGGAGAAAACCCAGCTCTTTCAGCAGGGACCCGAGCACGGTGATCAGGCAGATAACCGCCGTCAGTGAAATGAACCGTTGCGAGCGGATGAGCGTCCAATAACCGTCCATGATTTCGTTGAAAGGAATTCGGAATAACAACGCCGTCAAGAGACCGGCTCCGAACAAGGTCACACCGACCGACGCCTTTTTCCGCAAGGCATAGAGAATCAGCAGAAAAACAAGTATTAACTTAAGCGAAGCCATCTCGAATTATACAATCCTGTGGGTTAAAAACAAAGAAGGTTTTAAGGTTATGGTTGACCGCGCCAAAAAATTTTTTATCGTATCGGAGTACGAAAGTAAAAAAGGAAAGAACGTTGCCCGAAAAAAACTTTAAAATTGTCACTTTCATAAACGGACGGAAAGTCAAACGCTCCGAGGCTAAAATCTCGGTGTTTGACAACGCCCTGTTGTACGCCGAGGGTTTGTTCGAAGCTTTTCTGGCGGTTGATGACCGCCTGATTTTTCTCGAGTCTCATCTCAAACGGCTGTACAAAGGCTCACGGGTACTGGGTCTTAAAATCCCGGTCAGTAAGAAACAGCTTGTCACCTGGCTTTTAAAAGCCGTACAGGCGCATCCCGACCGCATCAAAAAAGTCCGCCTGACCATCACCAGTGGCGACTCTCCCAAATGGGCCGGGGTTCAGGGCCGGCCGCAGGTTATTATCACCGCTTCGTCTCACCATATGCCGGAGAAACCGTTCAAAGTGCTCGTCTCGGATTATCGCCTGGACCAGAAATCTTTGTTCAGGCGCATCAAGACCCTTTCCTACATCATTCACGCCGTATCGCTCAGGCAGGCGCGGCAAAAACGGTGCGACGACGCTCTTTTGTTGAACGAAAACGGTCACATCGCCGAGATCACCTCAGCCAACATCTTCTGGGTTTCCAAAGGGAAAATCCATACCTCGCCGATGACTTCGGGCTGCCTCGAAGGCATCACCCGCCAGGTGGTAATCGACGAAGCCCGGAAACTGAATCTGAAAATTTACGAACGCAACCAGACTATTGACAACCTGCTGAAAGCCGACGAGATATTCATAAGCAGTTCACTCAAGCTCATTCTCGGAGTATCCCGAGTGCTCTATAACGACCAGAACTATGCCTTCTCCCCTGGTCCGATTACGGCGCTTTTGAGCCGGCATATGAAAAACCTGGTCGGACTGTGAGAGTTGAATTCCACCGCCCGATTTTTTATTGACTTGATTTATAAAACTTGCCTATCATAAAATCAGATAAAGACAAGGTCGTTAATCCGTAGCGAGGAAAGCATAATGAAACAAATCATTCTCTATATATTTTCTTTTATCCTGATGCTGTTGTCCTTTACGGTGCTTGACGCTCAGGTAATCGAAAGCGATAACCAGAACACACTCTACGATATTCCCCCGCGCCGACTGGTGGATCTGCCGACCGCCGGAACTCTTCCCCGAGGACATTACGATATCGGCATGCGGGTTTATTACAACGGCGGTGGCCTGGGTTATATCAATATCGGTTTATCGAACCGTTTCATGATGGGCATTTCGTACGGCGCCGAAGGTGTTTTTTCCAACACCGAACCGAACTGGAACAACCGCATCGGCTTCAGTTTGAAATTTCGACTGGTCGATGAACTGGAATATTTTCCCGCCATTACCGTTGGGTACACCGATCAGGGCTACGGTCCCTGGAGCGACGAAGCCAATCGGTACGTTTTCAAGTCCCGCGGTTTTTTCGGGGTGGTAAGCCGGAGTTTCTACTTTTACAAATGGACAGCCGGATGGCACGGCGGGGTAAATTATTGCATGGAGGACGAAATATACGAGGATGACAATTTCGATGTTTTCGTTGGATTCGACGCCACCTTCAACTACAATATGGCGCTGCTTCTGGAATACGATTTCGCCATCAACGACAACAAATCGCAACCGTCGCTGTCGGGCAAGGGTCGCGGGTATCTCAATTTTGCCGTCAAGTGGCTTTTCACCGACAATCTCGAAATCGAACTAATCGCCAAAGACTTGATGATCAACCGCCCCGAAGCCGATACTTTTGCGAGAGAAATTCGTCTGACCTATATCGACAGTTTTTAAAATGGTAAATCACGAAAAAAAAAGCCCGCCGATGGCGGGCTTTTTCATTTAATAAAAAAATTTATCACAGTCCGAATTTGCGCCATCGGGTAATAACCATTTCGGCAAAATCACCCACATATTTGATTACTTCCTGCCGGTAATCCTTTGCTCGGACCTCGTCGAACTCCGGATAACCCTCCCCTTCCTTATACAGCAGGATACTACCCGGTACCGGGTAAACATCGGCTCCCGACCGGTAATAATATGCCAGTTCCGGGTCATAGGCATTACGGCCGGACAGAGCCGGGTCAATCGCCTGGATAATCGCGGTTTCGTCCGTTCCGGCGTGACCGCCCGGATGGCCGAAGAATTCCTCGGTCATTTTGGCGCAGAGTTCCCACCAATGGATAACGGCGATATTTTTCTTCTTTTCACGATGGAAATCGAAGGCGACGTTTTTCAAAGGGGCGTTGTTCCCCCCGTGGCCGTTCATGAGAATGATGTTTTTAAACCCGATATCGGCCAGGGAATCGAGAATATCGCGGATGTACGCCTGAAAAGAATCCGGGTTGACGGTGACACTGCCGTTATATCGATAGAGCGATTTGGTGATGCCGTAGTTGACGGTCGGGGCGATCAGCGCGTTAAGGCGGTCGGCAATGCCCAGCGAGATGGTTTCCGGGATATAATTGTCGGTTCCCAGACAGGAGGTTCCGTGCGCCTCGACCGTGCCCACCGGAAACAGCACCGTATCGATTTTATCCGGCACCAGTTCGCGGACCTCGAGCCAGTTAAGCTTTTGCAGTTGTCGTTCCAATTACGGCTCCAGTTTGGCGAGAATGCGTTCCATGACGATTTCGGTTTCATGAGCGGTTTTTTCATCGCCCTCGAAACGGTATTGATTTATATCGCGTGCCATCATTTCCAGTTCCTCGGGGGTTTCCACGGCGTACCAGATTTCAAGTTCCGACCATTGCAGACCGGCTTCGGCGAAAGCCTCGGCGACCTCAGAATAAATTTTGGGCGATTTCCAGTCAAAATCGGCCAGTTTGATTTGATAACTTTTGGACTTGCCGATAGTATAATAGCGACCGTCCGGAGTGGGACCAAACACGACATCGGAAGCTTTCAGCATCTTAATCGCTGTTTTCATTTTCTGGGCGGTAATGGTGGGAGTCCGGCTGCCAACCAGAAGGACATTGGCGTAGCCCTCGGCAAAACAACCCAGGAAAATTTTCTCGATTCGCAACCCCCAGCGCTCCTTCTCCATGGGATGCATGCTGAAGCGCTTTTTGAATTCCTCGAGTTTTTTACCCTTAAGTTTCCCCATAATATAGTCGGTAATGATTTTTACCAGGCGGTTGCGGTCAGGATGGTCAATAAAATACAAGCGGATATCGGTGCCGGGAACCTCAAAGGCATTGTTAATCGTATCGGTAATGAACGCCTGATGTAAAAAGCGCAGTTCATCGCCCTGAATGGCAGGGCCGAAATCCATGGAAGAGCCGTCTTCGAAAGGCTCTTGAATGCATATCGTGATTACGGTTTCGTTTTTCTTTTTTGGCGGCATATTTCACTTCAATTTTAAATCAGCCAACTTTTGCTGAATATAAAAACCGTCCCAACCGGAGTCAAGCGACTCGGCTAATAAAAATTATTTTTTTCTCAATAAGATATTATGGTATCGATAACGCGGAAAGTCTGGGGCAACCGTCATAACTAGCAGTGGTTTATTCGGGGAGCGTGTCAGGTTCAGAAAATTTTCTTCAGTTCGGCAACCATGTCGTCGGGTTCCACCACACCCTGTAGGATGCGTTTAACCTGCCCCGACGAATCCAGTAGCAGGACGGTCGGCAGGGAAAAGTGATTTAAACCGAAGCGTTTCATGAAATCCTGAGCCAATGGCGAATCAGCGGTTTCGAGCTGAATTTTTAAAGCCACGAATCGTTCCGCCTCGAGGGCGACCTCAGGATGACCGAACGTTTTCTTATCCATCACCCGGCAATTCACGCACCAGGTAGCCCAGGTATCGACCAGCACCGGCTTGTTTTCCTGCCGGGCTTTTTGTAAACCGCCGTCAAGATCCGTTTCCCAGGCGATAAGCGATTTTTCGATTTGCACGGTGTCGCCCGCCGAGCCGGAGAACCAGTCGCTCGACGGCGGGATAATCAAACCGTGCATGAACAGTGTTCCCAACAGCAGGTACAGGCCGACCAGCAGACCCAAAACGCCGAGGAATTTTTTGAGTCTCGGGAAAAATCCCGATTCCGGGGTCAGCCGGTCCAGGCCACCGCCAAACACCCCAAACGCTGTCAGAAGCAGACCGGCCAGCACCGCCGTCATGGCCGGTGAAATAATATTGCTCAGGAAATAAAGAGCCATTAAAAGCAGCACGAATCCGAAAAATTTTTTAACCGACTCCATCCACGCTCCCGAACCCGGCAGGGCGTTGATCGCCGAGGAAAAGGTGCCGATGATGACATACAGCGTTCCCAGCCCCAGCGCAAACATGAATAGAATCAAAAAGCCCATTACCGGCGAACCATGGGTGGCGATATACAAAAGGATGCCGGCCACAAAGGGTCCGACACAGGGCGAGACCACCAGAGCGGCGACAATCCCGAGCAGGATAACGCCGAACACTCCACCGCCGCCGCCGGTCGTGCCCAACTTCTGGCGCAGGGAGCTCGGGACTTGCAGTTCGTAAAGACCAAACATGGACAAAGCAAAAATCACGAACACGATCACAATTCCGATAACCACCGCCGTGCTGGCCAGCCAAGCGCCAAAAACACCACCGACCAGCGAAACGACCAACCCCATCAGGCCGTACACGACCGCCATCGAGCCGACATAAAACAGCGACATGATAAAGCCGCGACCGACCGGGCGCTTCTGACCGGCGAAAATACTGACCGTGATAGGAATCATCGGATACGTACAGGGCGAGAACGACAACAACAGCCCGGTCACAAAAGCCAGGCCCAACGCAAGGAAATAACCCCAGAATCCGTACTCGTCAATCAACCGCTGCAGGTCGGATTGCGGCTCTACCTCATCAGCGGAAGGGTCATTTTCGGAATTTTTGCCAAGGGATGAAAAATATTCGGTGTTGATTGGCTGACCTTCATCCCCGACAGTTATGGTCAGGTCGGCCTGACCTGTTTCCGGAGCCCGACACTCGGCATTGTTGCAGGGCTGATAACTGAATCTGACCGGGAGGACATATTCGCCCGGCTCGAGAGCGATATCAACGGAAATCTCAAAAGGAACGACCACCTGTCCGTGCCAGACGGAAACGACGTGGTCGAACAGGCTGGCGTCTTCCCCGGCGGGATAGTTGATGCCGAACGGAACCAGGCCCGGAACAGTGTCAAATTCGAGTTTCGCGGGAATCAGCCAGTCCTGATGGGGTCGGGCGGAATTGATATGCCAGTCGGGTTTGATATCGACCACGATGGCGGCCCGGCAGATACTCCCCGGCAGCGCTGATGATCTTGAAAACACCGATTTGACCTCGGCCAGTTTTTCCTGAGCCTGTTGGGTGAATCCCAGCGGGATGACATCGTCGCCGACAACCGTACCGAAAACCGTCATTAAAACGGTAAAAAACAGAATTACAGATTTTGGTGATAAATACCCGTTTCCGCCGGTCATAAAAAAACTCCTGAATGACGTTTAAATTATTGGCCAACCTCGTACCCGGTCAGTAAGGTACCTTGCCGTCGAGGTTTCGACAAGTTTAACTAATTATTACAATCGATTCAACGGAAAAGTTCAGGAATTATTTTTTATCTTTAAGATGAGCGATAATTTCGTTTTTAATCAATTGCGTCAACTTTACGGGGTCGATTTTAGCGGTAATTTTTTCCGCGATTCTTTCAGCCAGGGCCAGAGTCAGTTCGCGAGTAAACAGGTTGACCTGCTCAGGCGACACTTTTTCGAGTTTTTCCTCCCAGACCAAATCAGGCGACGGTGAGTTAAGCGCCAATTCTTCGTCAACCACCATCGTTTCCGGTTCATGGGAATGAATCTTTTCCACTTCTTTTTTAAATTCGTCGATGAATTTTTCCACGCCGGATAATGACCGGGAGCTGTTCAAAGGATCGCCCGAAGCGGGTTTTTGCAGGGGGCGGGTTTAAGGCGGCGGGGTGACAGGGTCTACTA
>JBMOKZ010000148.1:0-2243 GCA_049324195.1 Candidatus Zixiibacteriota bacterium
CGGGTTTCGGAGACGGCCAGGTCGTTGAAGCGATAATGAGCCACTTTCTGCCCCCAGCGGTCGATGATAATATCGGTTGGCTCCGGATTGAAAACCGGCTCGGATAAAATCTCCTGGTTGTTCATGTTGACCGGAACCGCCAGATAGATATTGAGGGTCTTGACGCTGTCGGGTCCGAAATTCCGGGCTTCGAAAATAAACTGCATCCGCTGGCGCTTTTCGTCCGTCCGCGACAAAAGCTCTTTGTCCCGAATTTTTATTTGATAAATCCGGTCTTTCTGGTAATCGACATTCCACAGGTACTCGCCGTCGAAAGCTAAATCGCAGGTATACTTTCCGGGGGCATCGAAGGCATTTACCACCGTACCGTCAGTGGTCATCATGTAAATCTCGTCTTTGTACCGGTCGGAAACGTACAAATAGGTTCCATCGGAAGTCAGTCCCCAGGGATGGGGAGTCGGGGCTTTCAACTCGATTATAGTCGTGCCGTCAGCCGGGTCAATCTGGAGAATCTGGTCGGGGCCGTCGTCAGCCAGCCAGA
This sequence comes from Candidatus Zixiibacteriota bacterium, assembly GCA_049324195.1. Classification (GTDB taxonomy): domain Bacteria; phylum Zixibacteria; class MSB-5A5; order GN15; family FEB-12; genus JAFGNW01. Next base: position 542 of record JBMOKZ010000148.1, read on the forward strand.
GATATTTCCCGTCGAAAGCCAGACCGTAGGGACTGCCGGCGGGGCAGTCGATGGTTTTCTCGACTAACCGGGTTTGAGGATTGACCTTGTACAACAGGTTCTCCACGGCATCGACAACCCACAGACAACGGCCATCCCAGGTCAGCCCGCGGGGATTATAGGCCGGGGTAACGAACGAATCGACCACCGTGCCGTCGGCCGGCTTCAGTTTGTAAATCATATCGGTTTTACGGTCGGCGTTCCAGAGATACTGACCGTCGAAAGTCAGACCCTGGGGGCAAACGGCCGGTATCGGAACCGACCGGACGGTATCGCCGGTGACGGCCAAAGCGGCCGGGACCAGAAAAAGGATAACCGCCAGTGACAAAAAAGTGAGCTTAAATTGACGCATATACTTCTCCCTTGAATAATTTCTTAATGGTTAACTTAAAGAGTAAGCAACTGATGTCGGAATATCAAGGGTGAAGTTGCCCGGCGGGCAAAAGCTGTCGGGTTAAAACTGAAAATAAAGATGAATTTCACTAAAATCACTTGAAAAATCCGCCCCATTAGCTTACTTTTGTCGAGATTTTTTTTAAACGTTAGAACGTAAGGGTAATTTAAAAAATAAGATTAACGAATGAAAAATTCCTTTAACCCGGCTGAATATTACGAACATACCAAAAAACAGGTCGGCTATGTACCTCGTCGCGAAGCCACGCCGGCAACCTATGCCGAACTCGGCTTCAAGAGCGGCCTGGAAATACACCAGCAACTGCTCACTTCGGAAAAACTGTTCTGCCGCTGTCCCGCGGGCATTTATCAGAACGGCAACGACTTCGACGCCGAGGTCATCCGCCATATGCGCCCCACGCTCAGCGAGATGGGCGAGTACGACGGTACCGCGCTGATGGAACGCCGCACCCGCAAGAATATCATCTACCGCATCAAGAACGAAACGGCTTGTACCTATGAAATCGACGACACCCCGCCGTTCCCGATCAATCCCGAGGCTCTGGATATCGCTATCGAAATCGCCCTGCTGTTGAAAACCAATATCGTCGGCGAGCTGCACATCACTCGCAAGCAGTATCTCGACGGCTCTATCCCGACCGGATTTCAGCGGACGGCCATTGTCGGTATCGAGGGTGAGATACCCCTGAAGAACAAGACGGTGCGGATTATTCAGCTGAGTATCGAGGAAGACGCCTGCCGCGAGGTTTCGGATGTCGGCCACTGGCGCATTTACACTACCGACCGGCTGGGCATGCCATTGATCGAGATGGTGACTTATCCGGACATGAAAACCCCGGACGAGGCGGCCGAGGCCGGGTATTACCTGCGCTATCTCTCCCGGAGTTCCGACAAGGTTCGTACCGGTATCGGCGCCGCGCGCCAGGATGTCAATGTCAGCATTACCGGCGGCACCCGGGTGGAAATCAAGGGCGTTTCGCATATCCGCTGGATTCCGGAACTGACCCACAACGAAGCCTACCGGCAGAAAGCCCTTCTGGAAATCAAAAAGATTTTAAACGACCGGATCAAAAAACCCGAGGGCTGGAAAATACAGTATCAGCAGATTGATTTTGATTCTTTCTACACCGACTACCAGCCGTTGGTAGAGGCTCGGGCGCACAACCAGAAACTCATCGCGGTCAACCTGCCGCAATTCGCGGGCATCCTGTCGTTTTTTTACCAGCCCCGCAAAACTTTCGCCAATGAA
>JBMOKZ010000149.1:0-7900 GCA_049324195.1 Candidatus Zixiibacteriota bacterium
CAGTACACAGGCGCCTCCGGTGATAGCGGATAACTACCCGCTGGTTCAGTCTTATCTGCCGGGTTTCGACGATCATTCCCCGGCCAACGTCGCTCCTCTTATCGATTCTCTGGCGACGTACTGTCTCACCAACGGCGCCATGGTCGGACCCGGAACGACAATTGACAATCTCCAGACCGGCGCTTATAACTGGTTGCTAAAAAGCGGTCTTCAGGACAGTTTTAACCTGAGGTTGGTTGATTTCAGTGTTTGGGATTCGGCGATGGTAATCCGTGATGAAATCCTCGACAACCAGAATGTCATTTTACTGCTGGGTTTCTGGCAGATGATGCCCGACGGCAGCTGGACGCGTATTGGCGGACATTATGTGACCGGGGCCGGAGTCTGTGAAATGAGACTCCAAATATGTATTTCTGACCCGCTGTATGATATGCTCGAAGGTGAACCGCCCGTATCACCGGGAGTTCACACCGACGACGTTCACAACGACGCCCAGTATGTCTCCGGTCCCCATGGTACCATGTTTCATGACAATTATGATATTAGCGCAACATATATTGCCGGTATCCCGTCCGTTTTACGGGTCACCGGTTATCCCATCGATTACCCGGAAATAGTTAATTTGCAGGAAGTAAACCCGGTCTATCCCTTTTCTTCCGTCTATTTCTCCTACCTCGGTAAAGAAATTGAAACTTTTATCGAGTGGGCGCTTATTATCAGTACCGTCGGGAGCGGCAACTGCTGTATCGGGCTGACCGGCAACGTTAATTGTGATCCTCTCGAGGTTGTTGATATCAGCGATATTACCCGCTTGATCGACTACCTCTATATCAGCCATAATCCGCTTTGTTGTCTTGAGGAAGCCGATGTCAATATCAGCGGCGGCGAACCCGATATTTCCGATATTACCCATTTGATCAATCACCTCTATATCAGCCATATCGCTCTCCCTGTTTGTCCGTAAGAATTTTTAATTGACTCTGACCGGGCTGCTGCATCCCGCGATGCAACAGCCCGGTTTTTATTTACGCTGAACCTTTTTTATTGATTTTTTGGTTCCAATATTATACCTATTTGATAGTAAAGATGTTTCTTCCGGATAAACTGCTTGGTACTTATGTTGAAGTGAATTAAAGGTATAAATGAAACAGGCGTTTTTAAAAGCCCTTTTGGTAATTGTTGTGGTGTCTCTTGCCGCCGTCGCCGGAGCTCAACAAAGTACGTCCGGTCCGGAACCGCCGCCCGATCTGGATCCCGGTCTGGTGCCGGATAAAATTAGTCATGTCACTATTTCCGGGGTGCCAGCTTACCTCTGGCATCACGGTTGTGGTCCGACGGCTCTGGGGATGGTAGTCGGGTATTATGACGGGCACGGTTACCCGGAATTGATTCCCGGCGACGCCTTTTATCAGACGGTTACGGTAAACGCGGTTATCGCCGAGGATAATGATAACCCTCTGTGTAATGATACCGTTTCCGACCATTATCGTGATTATGCCTGTCCGATTGATTACAGCCCGGAGTTGAATGCCGATTTATCGGAGATTGGCGGCGGTCATATCGACAACTGTCTGGCGGATTTCATGAAAACCTCATGGAGCAGTTCCGGCAATTATTACGGCTGGAGCTGGTTTAACGATATGCCCTATGCTTTTACCGATTACGTCAGGATGCAGGCTCCGGAGGTGAAGCCGGGAGCGACCGGATATTTATTTTCGCAGTTCTCCTGGGAGGATTTCAGGAGTCAGATCGATCTCAACCGGCCGGTGGTGCTGTTGATCGATACCGACGGCAATACCGTTACCGATCATTTCGTGACCGCAATCGGTTATGACCGTCTGGGCGAAAACTATGCCCTGTTCAATACCTGGGACCGTCAGGTTCACTGGTATCAATGGCGGGCTATCGATGAAAGCGTTTCCTGGGGTATTTACGGAGCGGTGACGTTTATCTTCGGGGTTCCGGATGTGGTCGAAACCCTGCCCGCTCATAACGATGACGGAATTGATGTGGATGCTGATATAGAGGTCGTTTTCGATGTTTCCCTGGATACGGCTTCGGTTACCGCGTCCTCCGTTTACGTTTACGCCCAGAATACCGGAGTGCATGCCTGTGATTATATTTTCGACAGCGCTTGTACCATACTCACCATCGACCCGGTTGAGGATTTCGATAACGGCGAACGGGTAACGGTCTACCTTCTGAAAAAAATCGCCTCAACGACCGGGGCGTTTTTGACGGATAACTTCATTTTTACTTTTTATACCAATTGTTGCGAGGGCTGGACCGGCAATGTCGATTGTTCCGTAAACGAAAATCCCGACATCACCGATGTCACTATTTTGATATCGCACCTTTATCTGAGAAAACAGCCTCTGTGCTGTTTTGAAGAAGCCGATATCGACGGCAGCGGCGGCGAGCCGGATATCTCCGATATCACCCGTTTGATTGACCATTTATATCTGAGTTACAATCCCACCGCCGCTTGTCAGTAAACCGCTCCTTTAAGATGGAAACAGGCTCCCGCGGCTAATCCCGGGAACCTGTTTTATTATAAGGTCCTGAAGCCGAGAATCAAAGCAATTGACTATCTTGTGATTATTCTTATATTTAATTAAATATGGGGTATAAAGATATTCTTTCTTTTAAAACGTAAATCCGGCTATGAGAAAATTCACTCTGTATATCGCTCTTGTCTGTATTGGGGCGGGTTTCTTGTCGTCAGCTCTGTGTGCCCCGGAAAAAATAATAATCACCAATGTTGACGAGACTGTCTATCTGCCATATGATTTTCGCGGTATCCTGGAAGGTGACCATAAGGTGTTCACTAAACCTCAGTACCGACCCGTCCAGGTTATTACTCCCTGGGTTAGCGGGTCAGTGACCGAGGGTAAGTTTCTGCGGACTTATAACCCCGCCCTGAATATCGATAACCCGGCCATTTTCAGTTATATCCTGTATCCTTCGCTGAAACTGATGGATGACTCCCCGATTCGTTTAATTATCAATGACTGGGAAATATATCAGGATGCCAGCCTGAAACTTCCTGCCGTATCCGGAGCGGGCTACAAAAACGACAGCGCCTGGGCATTCAAGTTTGTCCCCGAAAAAGACGAGGTCGAGAAAATCTTTCTCACCTTAGGACGCGATTCCACCGGCGATGGCCACTGGGATCCGTCGATAACACTGGTCCTTCTCGAAGATTATGATTTCGACGGCAACCACGAGGTTTTTATCAGTGTCAATTCGATGCGGGAATACATACCCCGTACGCTTTTTTGCATCGAACTGGAAACAATGACGGTCGAATGGTCGCTTCCGACCGCCACCAACTTGAACCGTTTCAGTTTTCACAGTTGTCGCGATTCGCTTAACCCGGCGGTTATTTTTACTTCTTACAATGCGAAGCAGGGTGTCGTCGATGAGAACTTTGACGACCGATACGGTTATCTCACGATCGTCAATAACCGGGGGCAGGTGGTTTATAACCGTATTATTTCCGTCAATCACGGCGGAATGACGCTGGTGCCGGATACGGCCTCCAGCGATTTTTTTGTCACCGGCGAACTGGCTCCAAATCAGGAGATCCCCCCGGATACGATCATGTCCGGAGACCAGTATTGGCTTTCCAGGATACGCCGGAACGGAGAAGTGATAAAGTCCGTTCCGCTGGAGGGAAAGCCGGTCGACCTCTGGCGCTGTCCCTACGGGAAGACGCCCGGCGATAAGATATTCGTCAGGCTGTACCAGTCGGTCTGCCGGGCGTACGACCGGGATCTGAATTTGTACGCCGTTACCGATACGGTTATCGGGCTAGGCGAATTCCGGGGTCTGGTAAAATTACCGGGGCGGGACCGCCGGAGTTTCGTCTTCAGCGACGGTATCTACAGCGATAAATTTAATAAACAACTGCATTTTCCTTTTTCCGCGAACAGTTTTTATCCGGTCGAACTCAATGAGGAAAATCAGGTGCTGGTGATGACGATAAACACCGCCAACAAGTTCAGTCTGGGTCATATCGAAAGAAAATCTTTCTGGGCTTTGATGTCCCTGCTTTATCATCAGAATCAGTACTCAATATTATTTTCCCTGACACTTCTCGCTCTGGCGCTGGTGATTGTCAACAGCTACCGCCGTCATGCGATTTATAAGTTAAACGAAAGCGAGAACCAGTTAAAATCCGTTTACGAAAACGTCTACGATATCCTTTATAGGATTGACCTCGAAGGCCGATTCGTCTGGGCTTCTCCCACTTCGGTCAACCTTCTCGGATACGACCACCGGGAAGTAGAAGGCAGGAGAGTCACAGATTTTTATATCCATCCCGAAAGGTGGCCAGAATTGTTATCGGAATTGATGAGTAAAGGACGGGTGTCCGATCATGAGGTGATTGTTCGTCACCAAAATGGTCAGGAGGTAATCCTGAGCACGGACGCCACCTGTATAAGGGGTAAAGACGGAAAATTAATCGGATTCGAAGGGGTGTTGCGGGATATCACCTTAAGGAAAAAGGCCGAACTGGAACTGGGCTTGGCGCATGCGGAACTGGAGCAGGTTTTTAACGCCGCGGCTCCTCTTTGTGTAATCGACAAGGATTATCGCATCCTCCGGGTCAACAAAATGTACGCCCGGGTGTTCAAGGTCAAGGAAGAAGAGGAAGTGGGGCAAAAATGTTACGAACGCTGGCCATGCAGCCAGTGTCATTCGATGGAATGCCCGATGGTCAGGATTTTGAAGGGGAGCGAACGGTACGAGTATGAAATAGATTCAGTCCTTTTCGATGGTACGATAATCTCGAGCCTGGTAACGGCTGTTCCATATCGTAACGCCAAGAGAGAAGTACTGGGGATTGTTGAAAATTATACGGATATTACCCAGAGGAAACTGGCCGAGGAAGCGCTGCGCCTGAGCGAAGCCCGATACCGCTCGCTGGTGGAAAGCGCCGGAGAAGCTATTTTTACCGTCGACCGCGACGGTGTTTTCCTCTTTATGAACAGTATCGCCGCCGCCAAATGGCATAAAAAACCGGACGAACTGGTCGGTAAAACCATGTGGGAACTCTTTCCCGAAAAAGTAGCTGACCGGCAGGTGGCTGACATCCGGGAGGTTTTTGATACCGGACGGTTTGAAATCCGGGATTCGGTCGTGGAGATTGACCGGCAGACCTTTAACTATCGGACCAGTATGCAACCCGTCAGGGATTCCTCGGGTAAAATTGTCGCCGTTCTGGGAATCGCCCGTGATACCACCACGGATGTTAAAACGCGTAAAGAGTTGAAGAGCGAACGAGAGTTCGTTGTTCAAATTCTGGAGACAGCCAACAGTCTCGTGGTCTGTCTGGACAGCGATGCCCGCATCAAGGTGTTCAACCGTGAATGCGAACGGATTACCGGCTATAAACGCGAGGAAGTAATTGGCCGCAGCTGGCCGGAGACGTTTTTGCCAAAGGGGCATAGGACGTTCAAGAAAGGTGAATTTGCCCGCTGGGTCAAACAGCATCCCGCCGATAGCTACGAAGGGGTAATCATTACCAAAAGCGGAGAAGAGCGGACTATTCTCTGGTCCAATTCTTCTTTGTTTTCCGACGAATCCGACGAGGTGCGAGCACTCGCGATCGGCCATGATATAACCGTCAAGAAAATTGCCGAACGCGCTCTCAGGGAAAGCGAGGAAAAATTCCGTGAAATTACGGAAATGGCTCCCGAAGGAATTTATGAGGCTGACCTGGAAGGGAATCTCCTTTTTGCCAACAAGACCGCGCTGAAGTATTTCCAGTACACCAAGGAAGAATTCGCAAGCGGCATCAACGCTCTTAGCCTGTTTGTGCCCGAGGAACAGCAGAAGGTGTTGAACAATCTGGAAAAGTTAAAAGCCGGAATCAGAACGGGTATAAATGAATATATCGCCCGGAGAAAAGACGGCACGACTTTCCCGGTTAACCTGCATTCCAGTCCCATTTATCGGGACGGCAGAATCGTGGGATTACGCGGAGTTATTATCGATGTTACGGAGAAGAAAAAAAACGATGAACTGCAGCTGATTCTTTACAGGATTACCAACGCGGTCAATATCACCAAAGATATCAACGAATTGTTCGAAACCATCCGACAGATTCTCGGCACCATTCTGGACACAACCAACTTCTATATCGCGCTGTACGACAGGGACACCAATTCTATAACCCATGCTTATCAGGTTGACGAAAAGGACGATTTCAAAACTTTCCCGGCCGGTAAAACCATGACCATGTACGTTATTAACAACAACAAACCGCTGCTGGCGACACGGGAGGTCAAACAGCGGCTTATCGACGCCGGCGAGATAGAAGTTATCGGGTCGCCTTCGAAAGTCTGGATGGGCGTTCCGTTAAAAATTCATAATGAAATAAGCGGAGCGGTAGTAGTACTGAATTACGACGACGAAAATACTTATACGGAAAAAGATTTGGAGATATTGAAATTTGTTTCCGAGCATATCGCTATCGCTATGGAACGAAAAAAAGCCGAGGATGCTCTGATAGAAAGCGAGAAGCGTTATGCGCTGGCCACGACCGCGGCCGGAGTCGGGGTCTGGGACTGGAACCTGGGAATGAACGATTATTATATCGACCCGGCGATCAAAGCCAATCTCGGTTATAACGATGTTGAGATTCCCAACGATTTTAATATCTGGATGAGTCATGTCCACCCGGATGATCTGGAAAAAGTATGGGGAACGATAAGACCGGATACCCCGGATAAAACTCCTGAATTCATGATTGAGCACCGGATGATTCACAAAGACGGCTCTATTCGCTGGATAATGGTGCGGGGCCGGACCTTTTACGACGACATGGGCCGGGCGGTCAGGATTATCGGAACTGATACCGATATCACCCAGCTGAAAGCCGGTGAAGAAGCCCTTCGGGAAAGCGAAACTCGGTTCAGCGAAGTGCTTTTCAATTCCCGGGATATTCTCTATCGCCTGAACCTCGAAACCCGTACCTACGACTACATGAGCTACTCAGTAAAAGAGGTCATGGGATTTACCGCGGAAGAAATCATCGCGATGGGAGTCGAAGGAGTCTCGAAACTGGCTCACCCGGGAGATTACGAACGATTGAGAAACCACCGCGAGGAACTGGTGAATTCACCGAAGACCGATCATGTCGCTTGTACGACCGAGTATCGGCTGCTCGACCGGAACGGTAATTATCACTGGCTCAGCGACAGCCATGCCCGCATTAACGACAAGAACGGCAAACCCCGATATATTATCGGCAGCGTGCGTGATATTACGGAGAACAAGAAAGCCGAACAGCAACTTCTGGAAAGTGAGGAAAAATCGCGGGCTCAGTATAAATCCATTCCTTTACCCACCTATACCTGGCAATGTGTCGGGGATAATTTCATTTTGATCGACCACAACGATAAAGCCCTGGAAATAACCGAAGGTAAAATCGTTGATTTCCTCGGCATGACCTTCTCCGAGATGTATCCTGACTGGCAGGAATGCTTTGATGTAATGTGGTATTGTTATAAAGCAAAAACCTCGCTGAAGAAAGAAACATTATATAAATTCATGTCAACCGGGAAAGAACGGCTTCTTGATGTCAATTATGTCTTTGTCCCGCCGGATCTGGTGATGGTGCATACCGATGATATCACCGATAAACGTCGGGCCGAGATAAAAATGAGAGCCGTTGAGCAGGAAAAATACGAACAGGCCAAAAGAACCGCCGGTGTCTTTGCCCATGAGATTAGAAATGCCCCTTTTTCCGGCCAACGTAGCCATCAACCGTATAAAAGACTCCCATTTTAACCTGGAAAAGGGGCCTCGGGATTTACAGTATTATGCCGAGGTCGCGATGCAATCGATTAATAAGGCCAACGAAATCACCCAGTTAATCTCGGCTTATACC
>JBMOKZ010000149.1:7910-16961 GCA_049324195.1 Candidatus Zixiibacteriota bacterium
AGAAATTTCCGGAAAAAGTCAATTTGCGGCAGGTCGTAGATATCCTTCTGGATGAAAACAAAATGCGAATCAGCGAAGAAAATGTACAGGTTATCGTCTCTGGTCCGCAGGATGTTCAGATTCGTTCCAATCAAAGTCAGTTCCGAATGGCTATGAACAATATACTGCTCAACAGCCTCGATGCTTTCAAAGAACAGAAAAAACCACAGATTTCAATCGCCTGGCAACGAACCGAACATCATATTCTTTTGACCTTCAAGGATAACGGTAAAGGGATCGAATCCGAGAATCTGTCGCGTATTTTCGAACCGTTCTTTTCCACGAAAACCGAGATGGGCGGCACGGGACTGGGACTGGCGATGACCAAAAGAGTTATCGAAATTTACGATGGCGAAATACAGGTGAGCAGCTCTCCTCAGAACGGCACAACTTTCGAAATTAAACTTCAGGAACACCTGGCATAATAGCATCCTATCCGTTTGTCAGATAGATAGATACATAAACACTGCAAAATATGGTATCGGGCGAAGTTCGCACGAAAACCATTTGTGACTTCGATGTGACTCTGCTTTTTATTTGGTGGAATCATCGTTTTAAGTTATATTATAATCGTATACTAACCGTAATATCTTTGTGGATAAGACCTTACTTGGTTCATATCATGACCATCATGTCGTTTGGGGTAAGTCTTATATATGGAAATATTCTGAATTTATAAAACATTACTAATAACTGAAGTAATAAAATGATATTAAAATTATTTATCGGATTGATATCAGCTGCGGCTCTGTTTTTGAGTCTGTTTACCGGGACTTTGAATGCACTGCCGTACAGCGACAATATTCCCATTTATTTTACCGAGAATCTTGGGCAGTGGCGTTCCGAGATTAAATTTAAAGCCGAACTCCCGGGAATCAGCTTGTTGTTTACTCCGTCAGGGGTAGATTATCGCCTGACCGGATATATAATAGCGGCGGATAATCATGAAAAATCAAATATCGTTTCCCTGACTGCGGGGATTACTTTCCCCGGTTCCAATATCTCATCTGAGATCATAGGCGAAGATTTGACCGGCTATCGCTGTCATTACCTGTTGGGTGATAATCCCGCGTCGTGGAAAACCGATGTCGCCAACTATGCCGGTTTAATTTATAAAGAAATCTATACCGGGGTCGACCTGCGTTATTTCAGCCGGGATCAAAAAATCGAATATGATTTTGTTGTCCGGCCGGGAGCCGATCCCGCACAAATAAAAGTTAAATATGACGGTATCAAATCAGTAGACCTCAATGACCGGGGTGAACTGGTCGTGGAAACCGGCTGGAACCGAATCACCGAACATCGTCCCCGTATCTACCAACTGATAGATAACCGTCAGGTGTCGGTTGCCGGTGAATTCGTTTTGCTTGATGACAACCTTTTCGGATTTAAACTCACCTCACCTTATGACGCCGAACGACCTCTGGTTATCGACCCCATGATCAGTTTCAGCACTTATCTCGGCGGAGGGGATATCGATGAGGGCACCGGTATTACCGTCGATGATAGCGGCTATGTCTATGTGACCGGCTCGACCTATTCCGAAGATTTCCCGATCCAGAATCCGCTCCAGGATACCTTGACTTCACTTTTGATTTACGATGTTTTCGTGACTAAAATCAATCCAGCCGGCGACGCTCTGGTTTTCAGCACTTATCTGGGCGGTGTCGATGATGATTTCGGAAACGACATCGCCGTCGACGGTGATTATGGCATTTTTCTGACGGGGCGGACACATTCTTCCGATTTTCCGATACAGGCCGCTTACCAGTCCGACCAGACGGGGGTGGACGCTTTCTTGTCGCGGTTGAACCATTCGGGGGATTCCCTGGTATTCAGCACCTACCTGGGCGGCGATGGCTATGATGAGTCTCATGGTCTGACATTGGACCGTGACGGTAATGTTTACCTGACCGGTGAAACGGTGTCATCAAATTTCCCCGTCGTCAATTCTTATCTTTCCGACCAGGGTCTGACCGATGCTTTTATCTCCAAATTCAACAATTCGGGTTCGGCACTTCAGTACAGTACTTACTTGGGCGGAAGCGGTGTCGACTGCGCTTATGATATTGCGGTGGATACCGATTTGGTCGTTTATATAACCGGTTATTCACAATCGAACACCTTCCCTTCTCAAAATCCTGTCCAGACTCAAAACGGTGGGGAAGAAGATATTTTCGTTAGCGTTCTGGATATTACCGGCAACTTCATGCTTTTCAGCTCTCTTGTCGGAAGTGACAGTTCGGAATATGCGTATGCTATCGCTCTTGACAGTGCGCAAAATATTTATATCGCGGGTGAGACCAAATCGGTTGATTTGACCGTGACCGGGGGTTATCAAACGTCCAATGCCGGCGGTAGGGATGTTTACCTGGCTAAAATAGGCGGTTTCAGCCACACCATCGAATACGGTACTTACCTCGGGGGCGGTGAGGATGACCGGGCGTTTGCTCTGGCTCTTGACGGGAGCGGGAAGGTCTGTTGCGCCGGAGTTACCGGCTCGGCTGATTTTCCCGTGGTTAATGCTTTCCAGGATTATCAATCCGGCGATGATATTTTTCTGACCAGATTAAACATGAGCACCAGTCAGCTCGAATACAGTAGTCACCTGGGCGGGACCGACAGTGACCGGGCCGAAGCGTTGACGATCGATAACAGCGGAGATTTGTATCTTACCGGAACCAGTTCCTCGGATGATTTACCTTTAATTGAACCCTATCTGGGATATCAGGCTGTTGATGACGCCTTTGTTTATAAAATAACCGGGATGCTTTGTGTCGAAAGCGACGGTGACGGTTACGGCGACTCTGGTTATCCCGGTAATGTTTGCCCCGATGACAACTGTCCGGACATCTTCAACCCCAACCAGGCCGATTTTGACGGTGACGGGGTCGGCGATGTCTGTGACAATTGTCCGGAAACCTACAATCCGGGACAGGATGACATTAATGGCAACAATCGCGGTGATGTTTGCGATTTTCCCCGAGTCTGGTACGTCAATACCTCCGGTACCGGCGATGCCCCGACAATTCAAGCGGCGATTGATTCCGCCTCGCACGGCGATACGGTTCTGGTTGCTTCTGGAACCTATTCCGGAGACGGCAACCGCGATTTGGATTTCGGCGGAAGGAATATAATCCTTATGTCCGAAAGCGGTCCGGAAAACACGACCATCGATTGCGACGGCAGCGAGTTGGAGCCGCACCGGGGAATTTACCTCCATAACGATGAAAATTCATCGGCGGTGGTCGATGGTTTCAAGATTATCGACGGCTATGGCCCGACGATTTATAACGCCAGCCACGGCGGCGGGGTGATGTTGGATAACGGGGTCGGAGCCGTAATCCGGAATTGTCATATCGAGAACAACCGGGCCAGCAACGGTGGCGGTATCTGCCTGGTAGGGAGCTCGAGTATAATCATCAACTGTATCCTCCGTTACAACGAAGCTGTCGAGGGTGCGGGGTTGATGTCCATTTTGTCCGACAGCATCGAACTGCGATACTGCGCGTTTTATCGTAACGAGTCAACCAACAAAGGCGGCGCGGTTTCGTCGTTATTCACGGACATGGTTATTTCCAACATGACCGTCTGCCGCACCAATGAACTTGACGGCGGCGATGTTATCTACAGTGTCGGCGGGGCGATGATAATCAGTAATTCATTGCTGGCTTTCAATACCGGAACCGGCCGGCTGATTAACGCGGCCTCGCTCGAATTGTCCTGCTGCAATTTCTACGGTAACGCCGACGCTACGGCTTATACGGGGGATATTCTGACGGAATATAACCCGTTCTTCTGCGATACTGCGACCGACAATTTCCATATTGATTCCCTGTCACCCTGCGCGGCCTCTTTCCCTTTGAACGTTTGCGGAGTGTTGCTGGGCGCGTTATCCCCCCAGTGTCAGAACCTGTCCGACGCGGACGGCGACGGTGTCTATGACGAAATCGATAACTGTTCCGAAACGTACAATCCCGACCAGGCCGACGCCAACGGCGACGGGGTGGGAGACGCCTGCTGCTGTATCGGAGACCGGGGGAACGTCAACTGCTCGGCAGTCGAACAGCCGGATATCTCCGATATCACCCGCTTGATCGATTATCTTTACCTGAGTCATGCGTCCCTGTGCTGTCCCGATGAGGCCGACGCTAACGGCAGCGGAGGAGAACCGGATATTTCCGATATCACCGCTCTTATCGACCATTTGTACATTTCCCATCGGATTCTCCCGGCGTGTCCTTGAGTTTATGAAAAACGGCCTTTTTATGACGGTTAAAATTATTTCGAGTTTTTCCGGGTTTCTGGCAATTCTGCTGGTTATCGGCGGGTTGATAATACCTGTTCCCGGGTTGACGGATGACTTCAACCGGCCGTCCGCTTTCCAGTTATCACAAACCGTCGAATTGAATCTCGATGATTATGAATTCCGTCAGAGCGAAGGTTATGACCTGATACGAAACATTGAGGCTACCTACCGTAATATTCCGGGACAACCGTTTTTACCGATAAAAATAATCAAGGTAGCTCTACCCCAAGGAATGGCCGTCACCAACCTTGTTCTGACCGGGGTCGAACAAGAACGACTTGAGAGAGAGTACGATATTTATCCATCTCAATATCCCCGCGCTGTTAAAGAGGATGACGGGGATGTGGAGTTTGTTCCGACTGACGATCAGATATATGATGCGGCTTATCCTTATCCGGCCGAACCGCTGACGTTTCTTGGCCAGAGAGATCTTGCCGGTCAAAACCTGGCGATCGTGGGAATATTTCCTTTTCAATATTATCCCTCGGAACATAAGCTTGTTTTCAATCGGAAAGTTGAATTCAGCATCAAGGGTGAAACCGGACATGAATCAGGTGATTTCCTGTCACCGTCTTTATCCCCCTCTGACCGCGAAAGGATGGAAATTTTCGTTAAGAACATGGTAGTTAACCCGAAAGATGTTCGGCTGGTCGCGAGTGCCGTTACGACCGATAAATCATCTGCCGACCTCCTGGCGGCCAATTACGAACACGTAACCATAACCTCGACGGAGTTGGCGCCGTATTTTCAACCGCTGGTTTACTGGAATACGAAGAAAGGAATAAGAGACACGGTCATAACCACGGACTGGATTGAGCTTAATTATTCCGGCGCGGACCTGGCCGAACGCATCCGCAATTTCATTATCGACGCCTATGAGAGCTGGGGGACGATGTTTTTTCTGCTGGGAGGCGAGAATGGCGTGATTCCCTTCAAAACCAGGGTTTATCTGGTCAATGCGGTTCCCAGCGACGCCTACTATAGCGATTTCGATGACGACTGGCTGCACGAAGTTATGGTAGGCCGGGCGACGGTCGAGGATTCGGTCGAGACCGCTCGTTTTATCAACAAGGTAGTCACTTACGAAACCAACCCCTTACTTTCGAATTATACCGCCCGCATAGCTCTTATCGGCATGGATCTGACTCTGGCGACCGACCCGCCCTATTATCTGCTGACGGCCGGGGAAATCACCAAAAAGGAAATCGACTCGCTGTACCTTCCGCCGCACCTTTCGGTTAACCGGATATACGACAGTTATACCTACACGAATCACCTGGTGGCGTTGTTGATGGCGCTGAATATCGGCCAGAATCTTATCAATCATTACGACCACAGCAATTATGTTTCGATGGGCGCCGGTCATCTGAATCACGACCAGGACCTTTATTCGGAGGATATCGACAACCTGGTCAATACCAATTTGTTGAGTATCGTGTACTCACTGGGATGCGACGCCAACCGGATGGATTACAACGATTGTATAGGCGAGCATTTCGTGATTTATAATGACTCCACAGCCGCAGCGGCCTTTATCGGCAACACCCGCAACGGCTGGTTCCTGACCGGGGAGCCAGACACTTATTCTGCCCGACTCGACCAGGACTGGTGGCGGGCTCTTTTTCAGGAGGACTGCAACCGGCTCGGGGAAGCGCTGGCCTGGACCAAAAATAACAATCCCGTTTATGATTCAACCTGGATGTACACTCACTGGACCTTGAATTTACTCGGCGACCCGATGATGCCCGTCTGGACCGACACCCCTTCGGTCTTTATCGTTAATCATCCCCTTCAGATTGAAACCCTCGATGACAGTCTTATGGTTACGGTCGCGGATGCTCTCGGCGGTGTCGAAAACGCCCGCGTCTGTATCTGGAAGGAAGGAGAAATATACGAATTCGGATTTACCGGCGTCGCCGGGGAGGCAGCGTTTAATTTTTCGCAGCCGTCCGAAGGCGTCCTGCTGGTGACGGTTACCCGGCAGAACTATATACCTTACCAAGGATCACTCGAGATTGTGCTGGTAATCGATACGGACAACGACGGCGTACGCGATATCGAGGACAACTGTCCGCTGGTTTACAATCCCGGTCAGAGCGACAACGACGGGGATGCGGTCGGCGACAGCTGTGACAATTGCCCTCTGGCAGCCAATCACCTTCAGGAAGACGGCGACGGCGATGCGGTCGGCGACAGTTGCGACAACTGCCCGTATGTTTATAATCCGTTACAGGAGAACAGCGACTTGGATATACCGGGCGACAGCTGTGATAATTGCCGCTGGCGAGCCAATCCTTACCAGGAAGATGCGGACCTCGACGGTTACGGGGACAGTTGCGACAACTGTCTGGCTGTCATAAACCCCGACCAGCTCGACGGCGACGGCGATGCGGTCGGCGACAACTGTGACAACTGCCCCGACAATCCCAATCCGGACCAGAACGATACCGACCACGATTCAGTCGGCGACGTCTGTGACCGATGTCCCGGTTTCAGCGATTTCGAGGATAGCGACATTGACAACGTGCCCGACAGCTGTGACAATTGCAGCGAGGTTTATAATCCCGGCCAGGCGGACGCCGACGGCAATGGTGTCGGTGATGCCTGCTGCTGCGTCGGTTATCGCGGCAACGTGAATTGCTCGGCAAGCGAACAGCCGGATATTTCGGATATTACTTTCCTCATTTCCAGTCTTTATCTCGATGGACCGGCGTTGTGTTGTCCCGACGAGGCAGACTGCAACGGCAGCGGGGGCGAGCCGGATATTTCCGATATCACCGCTCTGATAAACCACCTCTATATCGATAAGAATCCGCTCCCGGCTTGTTCTGAAAATTTATAAATCCGGCTCCCAAAGGTAATTTTGCAGTTTGCGGGCGGTTGCGGGCGCATGTCCGGCGTAGTGGTTGTTGATGTAAATAAGGGAATTGATATGGCGCTGCTTTAGGCGCAGAGCCAGTTGTGCCCATCTTCGAAGCCGGTCGCTGCGGTCGATGACTTCTTTATCCCACCGGTCGGTGAGAGCTTCGATTTCTTTCCGCTCGCCCAGTAATCGAATATAGGAAAAATCGGTTGTGACGGGATCGAAGTTTATTTCGATTTCGTCGCCATGCGGCATCCAGGCCTGGTCAACCAGCGCCAGCGCCGTGTTGTGGCGGAGCAGCAGATCGCGAAAGTCTTTTGTCAGCCAGTGCCGGTTGCGAATTTCTACAGCATAACGGAAAATAGGGGAAAGGTCGCTCAGAAAGCGGTCTAACCGTTCAATGAATTTATCCGGCGAAGAAAAGACCTTTTTCGAAAAGTAGGGGAACTGCAATAGCAGGGGACCGAGCCTTGTCCCCAGCCGGCTGATAATTTCGAGGAAAATATCCCGCTGTTCGTATGTCCGTTCCGGTCGCAGGATAACATCCGGGTCGGGAACGGGACCTGTCCCGCCGTGAACGATGGAGCGCGGAAATTTGGCGGCGATAAGAAAGTTCTCCGGCGTTTTGCGCACCCAGTTATCCACGGTATTTTTTGAAGGGATAGCATAATAAGTGGCGTCAATTTCGACAGTATTGAATTTCTCGCTGTAAAGGGTAAGAAACTGATCCGGTTTGGCGCCGGACGGGTAAAAAGAACCGACCCAGTCGGTATCGGAAAAGGACGAGGTCCCGATACGTATCAGATTATTTTTCATCTATGGTGTTCCGTTGAGTTTTCAGAATTTACGACCGTAAGCCCGGAATGGTTTGAAGAAGAAATATATCGAATTTATATACGGTTTTGAAGCTGTTTTATTCGCGTCCGGGCATCTTCGAGCTCTTTTATCTTGGCATCGCCGTTTTTCCAGAAGTCGGCGAACCGCTCATAATTGGCCAGGGCTTTTTCATATTGACCGTTTTCCTCATAGACCTGACCGAGATAATAATAGGTTTTGACGCTCCAAATGCTCCAGACAAGGCGATAATCGTAGTAAATTTTCAACGTCTTTTCAAATTCCTCGACAGCCTGAGATAAACGGCCGCTCTTCTGTAGAGTTCGGCCCAGCATGAAACGAAAAGGAAATTCCAGGGTGTTGGCTCCTTCGAGAGACTTCTCGAATTTTTTAGTGGCAGATTCGTAATCGTTCCTGGCGAAGGCGATGCATCCAACGGCATACCAGTATGAGGAAAGCGGTTTGCTTTCGGCAATCAGACTGTCTTTAAGTTCGTCAGCCATAACCTCGGCTTCCTGTATATGGCCGTAGTCGGCGAGGTATTGGACATAGAATTCCTGATTGAACGAACGGTTGGTGATGAATGTCTCTTTGACGACTTTCCTGATTAAATCCAGTTCTTTTCGGATGCCCTCGAAATCATTTTGCTCATTGAGAATAGTGGCTTTTACCTGTCTGAAGGTAGGGCAGATTTCTTGTCCGTATTCCTCGATATTCAACGGAATTAACGAGTCAATCAGGGACAAAGCCTCCTGAAAATGACCCTGGTAAAGGGTACTGTAAATCAGATGCAGTCTGCCAGTGGCGCGCTCAAGCCAGGCTTCGCGATAAAGCAACCTCTCGATTATAGGGCGGGCTTTTTCAAATTCACCCTTTAAAATATAAAGGTATTCCAGGTGGCTGAGGGAAGAATAAAAATCCGGTTTTTTCTGCAGGGCGGTTTCATAGGACGCTATCGCCTCGTCGAGCATGCCGCTTTTTAATAATATCTCACCGCGGGTGTCGT
>JBMOKZ010000150.1:0-16954 GCA_049324195.1 Candidatus Zixiibacteriota bacterium
ACAAGTTACCGGAAATATGGAACTTGGCCAGGGTCTTTTCGACAATATCATTGAGCCGGTCAGGTTCTTCGGGGGTGCCTTTTATCTCTTCTAGCTGATGCCTGGGCACCTCGGCCAGAGATTTCTTTACCAGCCGGGCTGCTTTTTCAGCCTCGGCCATGATACCCTGCAACTGTTGTTTGGTGGCACCGGAGATATCTTCACGCCGGGATAAAAGCTCGGCGTTGCCGAGTACGGCCGAGAGATGATTGTTCAACTGGTTGACCAGAATCCCCAGCCGGCCGCTCTCGTAATCGGAGAGCTCGCGGCGTAGCTGATCCTGCTGGAGTCCGAGCATGGTCAGTCGCAGCGAATACAGGCCGGCAGCCAGAGTCAACAAGCGTTCCCATTCCCCTTTCTCGCTTTCGTTCATATCATAAATCATCACCACCGCGACGCCGATGACCGTATCGAGCCGCTGAACAGGGCAATGAGCCGTAAAAACCGGCAAACCCCTGTCCCCGGAAAGTCTATTAAAAGCATTCCGATTGACGACATCATAGGTATCAAGATTCTGCCCGACCCGGGCTTTACCATACAGGAACTGGCCGGTACTATCCACGACCAACCGGCCGACGCCACCTTCACCGGGCTGGATATAAAAATTCTTCAAATCTTCGAGTTTAACTTTCAAACCGTCAACGGCCTTAAACGCTCCCCGCTCGTCCCTGACAAACATCACTGCCTGGGATTCGGGTGGGAGAATATCGGCTAACTGCCGCAGGAAAAACCCGGCTTCCTTTTCGAAATCACCTCCGTCTTCTTCGAACTTCAGAAGTTCCAGAATCTTATCCAACCCCAGTCGACGCGTTATTGCCAGCCGGTCGAGGCTGCTCTGGTTGAGAATCAACCGGGCCAGCCGGGAGAAAACTCCGATGACTTTAAGGATGTAATCATCGACCCGGAAAGGCGAGGCTTCCTTACGGAAAAGGAGGGCGTCGTGAGCGTCACCGTCGTCGAGCGGACAGACCAGATTGGACAGCACGGTTCGGGATCGGCCGGATTCATCGGCGCTTTCCTGATTGATGATGAGCGGTTTCTTGCGGCCGACAGCGTTGATAAGAGCGGTTTTGTAATTTTCGGATAAATCCAGAAGCGGTTCGCTGCCGCCGTAAAAACTTAAAATCCCGTTGCGAATACCCACCAGGTGCACCGATTCGCTTTCAGCCAGGCCGACCAGGGAACGGCAGAAAACGGTGATGCCGTCGGAGGAACCAAACGAAGCTGCGACTGTCCGCACCCGGGCGACAAAATCGGTCTGCTGTGAAGTCAATTTTTCGATTTCATTTTTCGAAATCGAGAGTTCCCGGCTCAACCGGGCGGTTTTGATTTTTTCCGAGAGCCAGTCGGATATCGGCGACAGGAATTTGATATCGGCGTTAGAAAAATATTTGGTTTCCTCGGCAAACAGCAGTATTCCCCCGACTTTTTCGATTCCGGAGATAAGCGGCAGAATCATACCGGATTTAAATCGTGATTTGACCGCCTCGCCATCGCGGCCGATAAAATTAAACTCCCCGGTCAGAAGCGGGTCGCCCAGTTCCACCGCCTGTGAGACGATATTCCCCTGCAGGGGATAATATTCGAGGTGGGCAGTTTCCTCGCGGGTTAACCCGGCCGCCGAGGTCAGGACAAACTGACGGCGATGACGATTGATTAAAAAAATCGCCCCGGCGCATCCCTGCAGATGAAAGATAATCTCTTTGAGGGAGAGATTTAAAAGTTCCACCAGCTGGTAGGGCTGGCGGGCGTCGTTTTGAAGGTTGTCGAGAATTGAGAGTTTTCCCTCGCGGATTTTCATATCCTCCAGGCGGGTCTGCCAGAAATCAGAATACAATGCCAGACCGATACCGACCAGCAACAGACCTATCAGAAGCAGCCCATACTGAACAAAATCGATGACAGGATACGCGGTGATTATGAACCAGTCGTCATAATCCGGATGTATCTTCACCAACTGCCAGACGGCGGCGAAAAAAGAGAGCAGGCCGCCAAAAAGGAATGCGTACCGTCCCCCGATACGGTCGGTAAAAAACCGCATCCGTAAAATCAGGAAGGTGCCCGCCGCCAGAACGACCAGCGGCAAAATGAAGGTCAAGACGGTATTCATACCGGTTTTACTTCCCTGACGGCGCCATGCAGCGTGAAGGCGTCGGCGCTCTCGACGGTTATCGGGATAATCTCACCGATTCGGACGTTGTCTGCTTTGAACAAGACGGTCTTGTTGCCCTCGGTGCGGGCGCGTAAAAAATCGTCGCTTCGCCGCGAAAGTCCCTCGACCACACTCAGACAGGTCCGACCGATTTCACGCTGGTTGCGCTCGTACGAAATATGCTTTTGTATCTCAATCAATTTGTTCAAACGCCTGATTTTATCTTCTTCGGAAACGTCGTCGTCGTAACCGGCGGCGGCGGTTCCCGGCCGGACTGAATACCGGAACATGAACGCGGAATCGTATTGAATATCTCGAACAGCCGCCAGGGTGCTTTCGAACTCCGCTTCCGTTTCCGAAGGAAAACCGACAATTAAATCCGTAGTAATACAAACATAATCAAGCTTTGAGCGGATATAATCAACTATTTTATTATAATGTTCGATTGAATAGTTCCGGCCCATTTTTTCCAGAATCCGGTTCGAACCCGACTGCAGCGGCAGGTGAATATGCGGCATCAGCTTCTCGTTTTCGGCCATG
Source organism: Candidatus Zixiibacteriota bacterium (assembly GCA_049324195.1). GTDB lineage: Bacteria > Zixibacteria > MSB-5A5 > GN15 > FEB-12 > JAFGNW01. Next base: position 2,732 of record JBMOKZ010000150.1, read on the forward strand.
ATATCGACCAGCCGTCTGGATAAATCTTTCGGGTGTGAGGTCATAAAGCGAATCCGCCTGATTGCGGTTTCGGAAGCAACCCGTTTTAACAGGTCGGGGAAATCGGTATCGTGCCAGCGGTAGCTGTTGACGTTCTGGCCTAAAAGGGTTATTTCCACCACGCCCTGGTCAACCATTTTTTTGACGTTATCGACGATGAAATCGGCTGAGTGGGTGCGTTCCGGCCCCCGGACATAGGGAACAATGCAATAAGTGCAGAAATTGTCACAACCGCGGGATATAGTGACAAAACCGGAGAAGGCGTTTTCCCGGACCGGCTCGATGATATCCATGTTTTCATGACCGAACGCGATCATAATCGGGCTGGTGCCTTCACGGCCCTGGATAACGTCGGGAAGTTCGAAAAAACGGTCGGTACCGAGAATGTAATCGACATGAGGAAAGACCTCGCGAAGTTTCTCCCCCAGCCGCTGAGCCATACAGCCGACCACGGCAATTTTTACGCTCGGACGGTTTTTCTTAAACTGGTAAACGTCCCAGAGCCGGCCGATTACCCGTTCCTCGGCTTTCTCCCGCACCGAGCAGGTATTGAATATCAACAGGTCGGCATCTTTTTCGTGTTCGACCCGTTGGTATCCCCGGGTCAGGAGGTTCGCGACTAAAGTCGAGGAGTCGGCCAGATTCATCTGACAGCCGAAAGTCGAGATATGAAAAGTATTTAATTGCATTTTACAGCCTTTTTCGCTTTCTGACTGTTAATTCCTCGGACAGGTAAAAGCCGGTAACTGTTGAAAGATAATACGTTTTTTATAGGGTAAAGTAAATAAAAATACAGGGCGGAATAAACTAAAAAGCCCGCCGGGGCGAGTTTTTCGGGATATTCTAATTTTACGGACACTCGGCCAGGGGCATGCGCGAGAGATATATATGGTCGATTAGACGCGTGATATCGGAGATATCCGGGTCGCCGCCGGAACCGTTGCAGTCGGCTTCCTCGGGACAGCACAGCGGCCTGTGGGACAAGTATAAATTATCGATGATTGTCGTAATATCAGAGATATCGGGATCCTCCGACGCCGAGCAGTTGATGTTACCGGTCGTCCCGACACAGCAGGATTCAGTTTTTGACCAGAGACCCAGGTAAGCTGAGATTTTTTCTCCGGCAATAGTGAATCTCCCCCCGACAATCAGTTCATTGTTATACTCGGTTAAGACCTTGATGTTATTATTTGTACCCGAACCCAGCGGCGACCAGGCGGCACCGTCCCAACAGGAAATAAAAAGGCAAGAAATCTCTCCGGCCGTTAAAAAATCCCCTCCTGCGACAAGACGGTTATCGAAAACAGTCAGGGCATAAACAGAACCATCCAGTCCCGCACCAATCGGAGACCATGCCCCACCATTCCAGGCGGCGATGTTGCTAACCTCTATTCCGCCGGCCGAAGTAAACCATCCTCCGGCCATTAACTGCCCGTCATAAACGGTTAACGCGAAAACACTGCCGGACGTGCCGGAAGTCATCGGGAGCCAGGTATAACCGTCCCAGGCCGCGATATGATTAACCGTATCTTCTCCCGCGACAAAGAACCCTCCCCCGGCGATAAGCAGGTTCTCATAAACATTAAGAGCATAGACATCGTTACTCAACCCTAATCCCAGCGGCGACCAGTTATCGCCGTCCCAGGCGGCGATATTTTTGGCTTCAGCCCCGCCCGCCGAATTGAAAAATCCACCCGCGATGAGTTTGTTATCAAAAACACTTAGGGCAAACACGGTCGCGTACCAATCGTCCATCCCGGAACCCAGTGACGACCAGGAGGACCCGTCCCAGATAGCTATTTTATTGACAGGGTCACCCCCCGCTGTATAAAAAGAACCGGCGGCGACCAATTGGCCGCCATAGACAGTCAGAGCGAAAACCGTACTGTCCACACCCGTACCCAAATTCGACCAGGTGGCACCGTCCCAGGCGGCGATATAATTTGCCTGAACATCACCAATCGTTTTAAAACGACCCCCTATTATAATCCTGTCTTCAAAAATAGTGAGAGCATTTACTTCAGTTACTTCACCTCCGCCCATACCTGAATTTAAAGAAGCCCAGGTACTGCCATCCCAGGCAGCGACTTTATGTGCAACAACATCGCCGGCACATATGAAATATCCGCCGAGAATCAATTTATTATCATAAACCGTAAGATTCTTAACGGCATAATTTACCCCCTCCTCAACAGGTAACCAGTCAATACCATTCCACATCGCGATATAATTGGATTCGATGCCTCCGGCAGTCGTAAACCATCCCCCGGCGAACAATTTATTATCATATTCTATGAGAGTCTCTACCCAACCATTAATCCCGGAACCAAGCGGTTTCCATATATTACTATCCAAGTAAGCAATATGATTGCAACCAGCAGTAGTAAATCCCCCACCAGCAATAAGTTTATTATCAAAAACTGTAAGGGTGCTGATATCACATATACCAGATCCTAGAGCTGCCCATGTACTGTCGTCCCAAACAGCTATACAATCGGCAGGTATTTCCCCCGCAGTGTTAAACGTTCCTCCCACAACCAGGTTATCATTAAAAATCGTTAATGCGCGAACTTGAGAGATATATATGCCGCTCAATCCCGTACCCAGGGGCGACCATTCGGCACTGTTCCAGGATGCAATATTATTGACTTCAATTAAGCCCGTGGAATCGAAAGAGCCTCCGGCAATTAACTTTTCATTAAATACCGTTAGTGTATATACAATATCGTTGAATCCGGCGTCCAAAGAATACCAGGAAATACCATCCCAGGCAGCGATATTGTTAACCTCAACTCCGCCCGCTATATCAAACGAACCGCCGACAATCAGTTTACCGTCATATACCGTTAGAGCACAGACACCGATGGAATATGGATTTATACCCGTTCCCAGAGGTAACCAGGAATTACCATCCCAAGCAGCGATATTGTTAACCAGTGTATTACCCGCAATCGAAAAATGACCGCCGACAATGAGCTTACCATCATATACCGTTACCGCAAATATTTCTCCATCTACCCCCGGTATCGAAGGCGAGATGCTGTTATCCCAGTAGATATCGTCGGGATGGGTAGTGGAGGACAATTGATATGAAGGAAAAACAACAGGTTCGTCTGTAGCGGGGTCGAAAAGAATATCGACACCTTCCAAATTCAGCCCCTCCTGAAAACCATCGGCGCGCACCGCCGCCATATCAATCCGGCCCTTGGGAGAGATTAATTTACCAATCCCGGATTTGGAAGACACTTCCCCTCCCAAGGGAAACGAGGTAGTTTTTTCAGCATAGGCTAGAAAGACCAAGGCCATCAATAAAAGGAGAATTATAAAAGTCGTCTTAACGTATTCTCTTACCATCTATTCCCTCCGGGTCAATTAAATCTTCTTTTTCAAAGAGAAGATTTATGTGGAGCCATGTCAACTTTAAACATGACTCCCCGCTCTAGTTTAAGAAATACGGAAAACGGTGCATTTTACTGGCACTCGGCCAGGGGCATGCGCGAGAGATATATATTGTCGATTAGACGCGTGATATCGGAGATATCCGGGTCGCCGCCGGAACCGTTGCAGTCGGCTTCCTCGGGACAGCACAGCGGCCGGTGGGACAAGTATAAATTATCGATGATTGTCGTAATATCAGAGATATCGGGATCCTCCGACGCCGAGCAGTTGATGTTACCGGTCGTCCCGACACAGCAGGACGATGAAGTTTTGTTCCAGCCGGCCAGGTAAGGGGCAACCTTATTTCCGGCTACGGTAAAATACCCGCCTACAATCAACTCGCCATTATATTCCGCCAGGGCGTTGACATAGGGAGTTTCCCCTCCGGTTCCGGAGCCAAGAGATGCCCAGGAGCTGCCGTCCCAGACAGCAATATAATTTGCGTCCACGCCCTCGATTGAGGTAAAATATCCTCCGGCGATTAACTGATGATCGAACTCGGTTAAAGTATAAACACTGGTATAATAAATTTCATCGTCACTGGTTTCCCCGGTCAGCGACCAGCTCACGCCGTCGAAAACCTGGAGATATTCAGCGGCCAGGCTCGAGGGATTGAACAATCCTCCGGCGAACAACTTATCCTCATAGACAGCGAGCGCTTTAATAGTACCGCCGGCGAGCAGGCCCGTTCCCACCGCTGACCAAACCGTATCGTTCCAGGCGGCGATATAAGGTGCACTGATGCCACCAGCCGTAGAGAAATAGCCCGCCGCCATCAGCTTGTTATGATATACCGCCAGTGCTCCGACATGAGGGCTGCCGCCGGTCATACCGGTTCCCAGGGCGGACCATGAAGCTCCGTCCCACGCGGCGATTTTGCTGGCCGAAATTCCTCCGGCTTGCGTGAAATACCCCCCGGCTATCAGCCTGTCATTGAAGACGGTTAGCGCTCTAACAGTGGAATTGACGCCGTTTCCCAACGGTGACCAGTTCACCCCGTCCCAGGCGGCAATACAACTGATGCTGTCATCGCCGATAATAGTGAAATAGCCTCCGGCTATAAGTTCGTTATCGTATACTGTGAAGGCGTTGACATAGCCGTTCATCCCCTCCCCCAGCGTCTGCCAGGTGCCGCCGTCCCAAGCGACGACATAAGAAACGGTCGCCTCGCCATTCAACATATAATAACCACCCGCAATCAACTGACCGTTGAAAAGCGTCAGAGCGGAAACATAATTAAAAATATTTCCCGACTCCAGAGGCGCCCATGAAAGACCGTCGAACAAAACAAGTCCCTCTGCAGCAGCGCCCTCGATAGCGGAAAAATTACCGCCCGCGACAAGATCCCCGTTATAAACAATCAGAGCAGTCACCGGATTATTGATTGTAGAATTTAATGTGGACCAGCTGGAACCGTTCCAGGTCGCGACATATTTCACGCTTACGCCACCGGCCGTCGTAAAATACCCTCCGACAATAAGCTTATTATCATACACGGTCATCGTCTGGACGTTAGAAGAACTGACCCCGGTGCCCAAAGCCGACCAGAAACTGCCGTCCCAGGCGGCTACCCGGTTAACCAGATAACCGTCGGCGGTCGTAAAACTCCCGCCGGCATAAAGTTTACCGTTATATGTGCATAAGGTCATGACGGAATAATTCATCCCTGTCCCCAGCGTCCCCCAAGTCGAACCATTCCAACTCGCGATATTGTTGGCGGTATCGCCACCGGCGCGATTAAAATATCCCCCGACTATCAGTTCATTGTCATAGACGGCCAGAGCGTTAACCTGAGGATAGTAACCTTCGATACCGGTTCCCAGAGCCGACCAGGAGGAACCGTTCCAGGCGGCGATTCGTTTGGCCGATAATCCTCCAGCGATACTGAATCCCCCGCCCGCTATCAATTGATTGTCATAAACGATAAGAGCCGTCACGAAAGAGGTATCTCCGGCGACGCCCGTCCCCAGCGATGACCATGATACCCCGTCCCAAGCGGCAATATTCCCGGTCGGGGCGCCATCAGCCAGAATAAATCCGCCACCCGCGATCAGTTTATTATCGTAAACCGTAAGAGCAGAGACATTGAACATATATTCCGCCCCGGTCAATCCCGAGCCCAGCGGTGACCAGTTGCTTCCGTCTCAGGCCGCTATATTATGGGCGACAATATCCCCGACGACCGAAAAATCACCCCCGATTATCAGAGCGCCGTCGTAAACGGTCATCGCGTATACTTCACCGTCCACCCCGGGATAAACGGGAAAGAAATAGTTGTCCCAGTAAATGTCGTCAGGATGGTCGTCGGACGCCTGATTGGACAATGGGTATAAAATTGGCTCGCTGTTGACGGGGTCAAAAGCCAATTTCTTTCCGTCCAAATCCAACGCTCCCTGATAACCTGAAGAACGTACAGCCTGCATATCGACCCGGCCGTCGGGAGTCAGATAATTTTCAATCGGGATGATTTTATTTTCATTATTTAAATCTTGATGCCCCGTTTGTACTTTTTCCGCATATACGGTGTCAACAAACAGTAACAGAACCAGCGAAAAAAGAACCTTCTTCATAAAACCTCCCAATGTTGTTTACTGGCAGTCGGCTAAAGGCATATGTGACAGGTATAAATGGTCAATTAAAAGAGTAATATCGGATATGTCCGGGTCACTCACGGGATACCCACCCGAACCGTTGCAATCGGCTTCCTCGGGGCAGCACAGTGGTTTCTGTGAGAGATAGAGATAGTCTATCAGGCGGGTGATATCAGAAATATCCGGGTCCTCTGAAGCCGAGCAATCGATATTGCCGGCTTTGCCGGTACAGCAAACCGGATAGAACCATTCTCCGTCAATGTAAGCACTGTCGATTTCCAATGTTGTGTATCCGTTGCAGGTCTCCACTTTCACGATACCGCCGCCTTCGGTAAACCAAATTCTTTCACAGTGGTCAGGCGGGTTTTCATCAATCACACACATGACATCGAACTCTCCCAGAGGGGTCTCAATCACCGAATCACTGAGACACCAGTAATATGTGGTGTCGTCAGGTCCGCCAAAGACGTTACCGACATCTAGCCAGGTATCCCCGGTTAAAAGCTGATCTTTAAATCGTAAATAACTCGGGGTTTGAGCCATCCCGGATGGGTCATACCAGACCCAGATGCCGTTGTTGTTATAAAAATAGATGTTGTAAATCGCAGAGGGTGTTTCGCCTTTATTACCCACATAAATGGTAACCTCGAAACCGGGGAAATAGGCGCTTTCTAAGGTCTCGTACACATCGAGAGCGTTCCCGATTTCGAAAAAATAATACATAGAATCGTAATAGGAATAATAATAGCGATCACCGGTATGCATAAGGAAATAATGTTCGCTGGTATCGAAGTTGATATACCGGCGGTATATCGGTCCGACCTCGAGACTGTCGCAATTATAGGCAGGTATAAAACCGCCGTAGGTAAGATAAGCGGTATCCTCGCGGACAACATTACTCGCCATCCACCAGCCTTCATTGGCATACAAATCCGCATCATCCACGAGCCGCCATTCGAGTCCGTCATAAGAACAGGCAAAAATGTTGCCGAACCCACCATCCGAAGTAACCCCGAAAAACAGAGCCTTATAATTATTTAAACCGTCTTTAATTACATTAGGACTCATAACATCGGCTAATTCAAATTCCGGGAAGGTCGTTTCATGGATAAAGGGATTGTTCCCGTGTTTTTCCCAGATTATTCCGTCATAGGACTTCGCCACCCCTATCATTCCGGCGGAGCTGCTATCATACGCGGTGTACCACATCTTGTAAACAGTATCTTCGTAGATTACCCGTAAATTGTAGATTTCGTTATAATCCCAGTCACCCGGGTCGAACCCGCTTTGCATAACTGGATTCCAGGCGTACTCAGTCCAGGTGACACCATCGGGCGAGGTAGCGTAGCCGACCGCATCTCCCGACGTCGTGCCATCGTCATAGGTATACCACATTTTGAATATTCCGCCCTCCTGCACCACCGAGACACTCTGTATCGTGGCGTATTCGAAAGGCGTGCCAACCTGCAGGACCGGTTCGGGATTGACCGTCCAATTCTCACCATCGTGGGAAAACGCATAACCGACTTTATATCGGGTGACCGCGCCACAGGTCAGTGAGTCATTCGAACCCCCAAACCATAAATGATAGCCGCTGTCACAGGGCAGGAAATAATACGGTATGATCGTCACCGAGTCCCATTCATCATATTGATTTATCACCGGGTAGTCAGGGTCGGTGACCCAGTCTATCTGGGCGTTTATGCCGGAGAAGCATATAAGAAACACCGACATAATGAAAAAGCATAACCTGATAAGAACTTTATTGATTTTCATAAACACACACTCCCCATCACTCTATTTGAAGTAAAGAGCTTTTAAATGATCCCGTCCGGCCGGAGCGGATATGCTCACGGGATTAATATAAATTTAATAAAAAATCAGGATAAATCAAGACCATATAACAAAAAAAGCCCGCCTGTAATCAGGCGGGCTTATTATCAATAAAATCCGGAAACATCAAAGAGGGCAGTCAGCCAGATTGCTGTGCGAAAGATAGAGGAAATCGATAAGCCGGGTAATATCCGAGATATCCGGCTCGCCCCCGGAAACGTTGGCGTCGGCTTCTTCCTGACAACACAGCGGATCATGCGAGAGATAGAGATAATCAATCAGACGAGTAATATCCGAGATATCGGGCGTTTCCTCCGCCGAGCAGTTGACGTTACCCACCGTGCCGATACAGCAACCCGGGCCGGGTACGACGTACAGTGTCAGTTCGGCACCATCGGTATAGCCTGCCGAAGTATCGTTGAACGATACCGTGAAAGTATAAGACCCGGTATCGACCCCGGTGGTACCGGAGATAATACCCATGTCGTCGATATTCAACCCGGTCGGGAAATCACCGCCGGTAACGGAGACGACAAAAGGACCACCGGAGCCGCCCTTGACATCAATTGTGTCAAGATAAGTCACGCCTCTTTCGACCGCTGAAAGCTCCTCATTCAGAGTCGTCACGAACATCGTCCAGGTCTGGAAAGTCTTAAAACAGAGAATCCATTCGGCCGGGTCAAAGGTTATATACATAATCGAATCAGGCAGATTGAACTTGAACATCTGCTCACGTTGGTCGTTGAACACCGTCAGGGTATCGCTGCCCATCGTCATATAGGCGGCATAGATATCGATCGGCATCGTGAACACCTGCGGATTGGTGGCCTGAACCTGCTTGATATTCAGGAAATAGTCATAACCGCCGCTGTCGGAGGGTTCGCAATAACTGTAATAATAATAACTGGGCAGGTAGGTGCCGTATATCCATTCGTCGAAGAACCAGTCCAGTTCCCTTCCGGAAGAAAGTTCCCAGAGGTTTTTGAATTCCTCGGTGGTCAGGGCGCCATACTGATATTCGGAATGGTAATAGTCGTAAATAGCCTGAGCAAAGGTAGTTTCGCCAAGCACGCCGCGCAACATATGTACTACCCAAGCTCCTTTATCATAAGAAAGGTAGGGGTCGAAAATTCGCCAGACATCGGTGGTGTCATCGCAAAAAACCGTTCCCCCGCCGGTATACCTCATACCGTTCATATAGGAACGGTAACTGGACCAGCCGCTGGTCATTAGATAATACAACGCCTCGGAATATGACGCCCAGCCCTCGTTAAGCCAGATATCCTCCCATGATTCGCAGGTAATCATATCCCCCCACCACTGGTGCGACAGCTCGTGGACCACGACCGGTTCTGAAAAACCGAAACTGGTGCCAGTCATGGAAGTCATAGTCTGATGTTCCATGCCGCCGCCCCAGGTGAAATTGGAATGACCGTATTTTTCTTCGAGAAAAGGATAGGGTCCGTAAACACCCGCGAAAATATCGATGGCGTATGGCGTGATGCCCCAATGGGACTGGGAATAAGTATATTGTTCGGGGTATACGGCATGGACCACCGGCATGGTGTCCAGTCCCCCGTTATAGATATAATCCTGGGTCCAAACCATATAATCCGATATCGCTACGGAAAACAGATAAGTCACCATCGGGTAACGTACCGAATAATAAAAAGTATGCGAATTATCACTGGCTGTTACCGTTGAATCCAGAGTTCCGTTGGAACCCACGTAAAACCCCGTATCCACCTCGATTGCGATATTGAAGGAATCCGCCTTGTCCCACATAACGTCCTTGCAGGGCCACCAGGTCCGGGCAAAATAAGGTTCCGACAACGAACTGATCACCGGAGAGGTGTAATAATAATCGAACGAGAAAGCCTGCAATCCGCCCTCGGTGGGATGGCCGTGATAAAAGAAATCAAAATCAAAGATTTCATCGGTGTCATAAGCCCGGTCAAGATTGACCGTAACCACATTACCGCTTCGGGTATAAGACAAAGTCCCCCCCGGCGAAACGATGGAGTCGATACTCATGCCGGAATAAAAATCAACATCCACCGCCGATACCGCATCCTCGGTGACCGAAGCGACAATCTTGACGACGCCGTAAAGAATTTCGGTGGTATCGTTCACCCGGATATAAATATCATAAAGGGTAACATCATAATTCTGCCGGTTGTCATCAACTTCGGCCTGGGCCAGGTACTGGCGGCTAAGGTTCTTGTCAAGCAAACCACGGGCTTTGCCTTCCGCTAATTTCTGATGAATAACCGAGGGAGCGGCCTCGTCCCAGTTGATATCCCGGGAATCTTCAGCCATGCTCGGAAATGAGGATAAAATTACAATCATAAGTGAGGTGAGGATTGTTCTGAGGAGCACAGATTTGGTTTTCAAAGTACCTCCAACATCTTTTGATACGAGCCCTTGAATCACAACTTTAAAATTGTGACATTAACTTATTGTAATATAGCAAATAAGCATGTTTTAAGCATGGAAAAAATCTATTACGGACAAAAAAATGCCGTTATATAATAATAACGGCAAGTTCTGAAAATTGTTCAACGATATTTATCATCACGGACAGGGCGCGGGACCGCCTTGCCAGAGGTAATTGATCAAATAAGTGATATCGGCTATATCAACGACACCGGAGCAATCAACATCACCAATAAAATATTCCGGTCTAATTTCCACCCCGTCATAATAAAGATACCGGATTATATGCACGATATCCGCAATATCCACAACACCATTGAAATTGGCGTCGCCCCTCATCAACCAGACCTGTAGCAACATCTCGACCACCAGCGGGCTGTTAACTGCACCGGGAGAGGTAATTATAACAGTATCAAGGAATTCCCCGAAAGGATAATCAGAAACATCGATCAGGAAATTGACATGACCGGGATTCTGTCCCGAGGTATGTGTGGGTACCGCCCAGGGAACGGTTCCGGTCAACTGCCATTCCAGACAGCCGCCGTAAAGGTTCCAGATAATGAAATCATCCTCGATATAAGGCGCAGTTCCGGTTTTGACCGGAATTCGATAAGGTGATTCATCGCTGACAAACAGTTCCGGCGGTTGATCACCGGGGATGATGTTCATATTGACACTTATAGTATCGGGGGAACCGATTGCGTACAAGGCGGTTACGATAATCGTATCGGTATAGGTGCCCAGCGGCTGCGACAGGATCAGATCGCTGGGAGTAATAGTAATCATAAACAGCTCGTCGCCTTCGGTCGGGTTAACCGAAAAATAATCCGATTCATAAGTCAACTCGGCGTGCATGGGGCTGTCTCCCCCCGTGTTGCTGATAACCCGTTTAGTCAACGGAGTATCAATCAGGGAGCCGCCCAGACATTCATAGTAATTAATATTGACCACATCAGGAACGTCGAGAATCGCCGCCTCATAAACGATATGGAACTGAAACACTACCGGATAAGGAGAGTTGATGGCCTCGTTGGAATATACCCAGAGGGTGTCGAAATAATCGCCATAAGTAATATCCTGAGGAACGCTGAATGCGACCTCAACCGTCAGTGGGGCGGTGCCGCTGCTGGGAGCCACGCTGTCAATTCGTTCCGCGGTTTCCTCGATCCAGAAATTCATGGTCCCTACCGAGGCGTTTATAATTGTCAAATCACGCGGCTCTATCACCAGGTAATCATCCTTCTGAATCAACTTGGATAGTTCCACGATGATGACATTGAAATCCGAAGGCAAGACCCCGATCTGGGGCAGGTCGGAAGCCACCGAGAGGGTTACCGGAATAAGCACCGGATCGTTGGTGGCGTTCGGGTCCGAAACCGTTATAGTATCGTAATATTCCCCATAGGGCAGGCCGGTGATATCGACCGAAACGGTAATATCGGCCGAATCGGAACCGGACATCATATTCAGCAAGAGCCAGGTTTCGGATTTGCTCAAAGTCCAGTTTAAAACCGAACCGCCGGTGTTAGTAATCGTTAAATACTGATCCGGGGGGTTGGCTTCCCCGGCGATAGCGTTGAAGAAGAACGCCGTTTTGCTTACCCCGATAGTCGGCGGCGGCGGTTCCACGTACAACTCGACATAAACGAATTGCGGCGAGTTGTCGGCGGCTGCCGACGCAACCATAATCGAATCAAAATAGGTGCCGTCGGTTAATCCCAAAAGGTTAACCGAAACCTCGATTGTCTGGGGAGTCGTCCCCGAGGACGGATTCTTGAACAGCCATGAAGCGCCCTCGGTCAGCGTGAAAGCAAAATCCTCGGCGTCAGAGGAAACAACGAAATATTGGGGTGCCGGGTTACTGCTTCCCTGCACCCCCGAGAAAAACAGGGTATCTTCGGAAAGAACGATATTTTTCGGCAGGCTCGGGTTGACGTCGGTTATTACGACCTCACCGGTCCAGTACGGGAAATAATCGCCGCCGGTGGAACTGACGAATTTATACTTGGTACCGGAATTATAGGTAAAAGTGTCAATATGCACCACGTCGCTGGTAGTCCAATCAGTTCCGGCCGCCATGAAATAGGTCGCCCAGTGTTTCTTAACCGGGCTGGGTCTGACACCCGGGGTGAACAATCGCAACCCGATTAATTGAAATCGTTGACGTTCGTTGGTGGAATCGATATTATCCGAATCATAAAAAATCGGCGGTGTAAAACTGGCGGTCAGGGTCGATTCGGCTTGAGCGTCGACCATTTGAATCTTGGGATTGTCCCATCCGAATCCCATCGATACCCCGTTGAGGGTGTCAGCGTCATCGAATACCCACAGTTCCAGTTCGATATCCAGAATGCCGGCAGCCGAGTCGGGTTGAACGGTCAAAATCATATCGACCGTATCCTTGGCCCCGCCCTCATCGGCCAAAGCCGAACCGCCTGCCAAAAGAAAAGCCACTAAGAATGTTATCAGCAGCTTAAATTTCATATACGCCTCCATGCGAGTAAAAGTTATAAATCTTGTTCATTTTCTAAAAATCCCCGAAATTTATATTTTGACTTGGATACGTATTAAAGCATTTTGTCTTAAAACCTTGCACTTCGACTCCCTGGTATGCTTAAATTACGCTATAGTACAAGTTAGAAAGGGCGAAGTAAATGTTTGTACGGAAAACATTTCTTATAAAAATAAAATAAGAAATAAACGCCCTGTTTGTCAAGATATAAAAGGAGGGATTATTAAGAACGTATAAAAGCGATATTATTTTTTGGTTTTACTTTTAGCCGCCGTTGCCGCCGGTTTACGCTTGCGGGATTTAGGTTTACGCTTGGCTTTCCTTATTTCTTCGGCAAATATTTTCTCGAGCGTATAGCTTGAGGGTGTGAAATCCAGCAGACACAACTGGAACAATTCGTCCACACGCTCGATAAAAGTGAATTTGGTCTTCCGCAGAATTTCCCGAGGTAACTCTCTGAGGTCCTTTTGATTTTCTTTGGGCACCGCGATATTGTAAATACCAGCGCGGTAAGCAGCCGAGATTTTTTCTTTAATGCCCCCTACGGACAAAACCCGCCCCCGCAACGTAACCTCGCCCGTCATGGCGATATCGTTGCGGATTGGGCGTTCGGACATTACCGAGGCAATCACCAGACAGACGGTAACGCCGGCCGAGGGTCCGTCTTTGGGGATAGCGCCCGACGGGAAGTGAATGTGAATATCGAAATCATTGAAATCGTTGAAATCGATACCCAGCACATCGGCTTTGGAACGGACATAGGAATGTGCCGCCTGAATCGATTCTTTCATCACTTCACCGAGCGAGCCGGTAGTGAAAATCTGGCCATCCCCTTTCATTTTCAAACCCTCGATAAACATCAGCTCACCACCCGACCCGGTCCAGGCCAGACCGGCGGCGATACCTATCTCGGGCATGGTTTCCGCTTTTTCGGGGATATAAATCGCCGTCCCCAGGTACGATTCCAAGTTTTTTTCACTGACCGTCCAGTACTTGCGTTTTTTCTCGGCTTTTTCCAGCGCTATTTTGCGGTAAATCTTTTCAATCTGCTGCGAGAAACTCAACAACCCGGCTTCCTGCGTGTAATTATTGATTATCTTCGTCAGGGTCTTGTCGTTAACGTGAAACTCGGACTTGTTGATGCCGTGTTTCCTGAGCAGGTCGGGGATAATATATCTTTTGGCAATAGTGATTTTTTCCCGCTCGATATACCCCGGCAGGTCGATAATTTCCAGCCGCGGTAAGAACTGTTCCGGAATCTCTTCGGGAGAACGAACCGAACAGATAAAGAACACTTTGCTCAAATCGAACGGAATACCGATATAATTGTCAAGAAAATGCCGGTTACGACGCGCGTCGATGACCTCCAGCAGG
>JBMOKZ010000151.1:0-16844 GCA_049324195.1 Candidatus Zixiibacteriota bacterium
TAAGTTTAAAAAATAAAGCAATTTCTTTAAAAAAACTTATAGGATTTTACCTGCTCTTTTAAGCCAATAAAACCCCTTAATCGGAGGTTCGACGATACCGGGCGAGAGCTTGAAAACCTGTTTGTATTTGATTGTAGGCAGTCTTTTGCTCTTTTCCGTAAAAAAAGGCGAGGAACAACCGGCTTCGGCAGGTTCTTCTTGCCAAGAATCTCCGGGTTTTTATATTGATAAGTGAAAAAGACCGTATAAAGTTAGATAACTTTAATCAAGATAAGGAGAAAGGACTTGGGGCTTTTCGCGGGCAATGAAAAAGAACATCACGACGCATATTTGCAGGTTGACCGTTCTGAAATGATTTTGAGAGATTTTCTGGCTATTGACCGTACAATTCTGGCCAACCAAAACACGTTCCTGGCTTATCTCCGTACCGCTTTGACGCTTTTTGTCGCCGGTATTACTTTTATCAGGTTTTTTGACGTGATGCTGATTGAAATCATCGGTTGGATTTTTATCCCGATCGGCTTAATTACGTTTATTGTTGGCTTTATCCGTTATAACAAAAAAAGAGTTGTCCTTGACCTGATTATGAAACCTCCTCCAAAAAACAAAAATTAGCAGCTTCGATTATGGCCAACAAGAAAATCCGCTCGAACCGGAAAACATCCCGAGCCCTGCCCGGCCCTGCCCGGATGAAACCTGCCACTATCGCAGCGATGGTTTTTCTCGTCGTCGCTATCGTGGTAATAGTTTTTGTCTTTTATCCTGAATCGACATCGAAAAATCCGGAGAGGGAATATGAGAGAGACATCGCCCAATCGCTGGGGCTTGAGTTCAAGGACCAGGGCAGCCTGTCATTTCTGACCGATAGCGGGGACACGATCGTGACGCTTGCCGTTGAAATTGCCGACACCGATGTCAAACGGCGGATCGGTTTGATGTTCCGCGAGAAAATGAAAGAGAAGCAGGGGATGCTGTTTATTTTCCCGTTCGAAGATATCCGTTCGTTCTGGATGCGTAATACCGTTCTGCCGCTGGACATGATCTTTATCGATACCCGGAATAAAATCGTCAGCATCGCGAAAAACACCGAACCTTATGCCGAGCGGTCTTATTATTCCACCGGTCCGGCAAAATTCGTGCTCGAGGTCAACGCCGGTTTCGCGGATAAATACAATCTTGCCGCCGGACAGACAATGACCTGGAGTTTGAAAAAACAATAATGGTGTAAGGATATATTACAAGGGAACGATGCCTGTTACGCCGAAAAAAGTAACGTTAGTGCGCTACCCCGCCCGTAAAATTGTCTGAGGGTATGGCGCTACGTAAAAAACGTGAGGTTGCTATAAATTGGACAGAAAGGATTTTTATATATTATGCAGCCGGTATATCTTGATTACAACGCTACCACGCCCATTGACCCGCGCGTGGCCGATGCCATGATACCTTTCGTACGGGAACATTTCGGCAATCCCTCGAGCAGTCACGTTTACGGTGTCACCACCCGCAAAGCGGTGGAAAAAGCCCGCGCCCGGGTAGCAGCGATGCTTCATTGCGAATCCGACGAGATTGTCTTCACCAGCGGTGGTTCGGAATCCAACAATTACGCCATCAAGGGTGTCGCCCGCGCTTATCGTCACAAGGGCAACCACATCATCACTTCATCGGTGGAACATCCGGCGGTTATCGAAGTCTGCCGGTTTCTGGAAAAAGAAGGCTACCGGATCAGCTATTTGCCGGTTGACGCCTATGGTCTGGTGGACCCGGCGGCGGTCGAGGAAAGCGTTACGCCCCAGACGATCCTGATAACCGTGATGCACGCCAACAATGAGGTCGGTACGATTCAGCCGATAGCCGCAATCGCCGCCATCGCGCGCCGGCACGGCATTCTGATGCATTCCGACTGCGCCCAGTCAATCGGGAAAATTCCCGTTTGCGTGGACGAACTGGGCGTCGATTTGCTCTCGGTGGCTGCACACAAGCTGTACGGCCCGAAAGGCATCGGGGCGCTTTTTGTGCGGACAGGCGTGGCGTTGGAAAAACAGGTGCATGGCGCTGACCATGAGCGCAACTGGCGGGCCGGCACCGAAAACGTCATCGAGATCGTCGGTTTCGGTGAAGCCTGTGCGCTTATCGGGGATGACCTGAGCGCCAGCCGAGATCATTTGTTGAAAATGCGCAACCGGCTCGAAAATGGTCTAAAAGAACGCTTCGGCGATATCCGTTTCAACGGCCATCCCGAAAAACGCCTGCCCAACACCTGCAGTGTCAGTTTCCGGGGACTCGAGGCTAACACGATAATTTCCGAACTCAAAGAGGTCGCGGCTTCGGCCGGAGCCGCCTGTCACAGTGACCGGGTGGAGGTATCGGCGGTACTGGAGGCGATGAAAGTACCGCTTGAGTATGCGATGGGAACGATTCGCTTTTCGGTCGGGCGGTTCACGACGGTCGAGGATATCGACCGCGCTCTGGAAGAAATCTCCCGGGTGGTGGGCAAGTTAATACCGAGCACCGCGCCAGAAACGGCCATTATCGCGGAAGACGATATCAAACTGACGCGTTATACCCATGGCCTCGGTTGCGCCTGTAAGCTTCGCCCACAGCTGCTCGAAGAAATCCTTAGAAAAATGCCGCCGTCAGAGGACCCGGCGCTGCTGGTCGGCACCGATACCTCGGATGACGCCGCGGTATACCGGCTCGACGACACAACGGCGATCGTGCAAACGGTCGATTTTTTCACGCCGATTGTCGATGACCCGTATCAGTTCGGCGCTATCGCCGCCGCCAATTCGCTCAGCGATATTTACGCCATGGGCGCCCGGCCACTGTTTGCCCTGAACGTGGTGGGATTTCCCAGCAACCGTTTGCCGATGGCGGTGCTCGAGCGGATTTTATCCGGCGCCCGGGATAAAGCCCGCGAAGCGGGCATCGATATCGTCGGGGGGCATACTGTCGACGATACCGAGCCCAAATTCGGGCTGGCGGTGACGGGGATTATCAACCCGCGAAAAATCGTTGCCAACAGTACGGCGCAGGCCGGAGAAGTCCTGGTAATGACCAAACCACTGGGCACCGGGATTCTGTCAACCGCCCTGAAAGAGGGTAGGCTCGAACAGATGCAGGCGGACCTGCTCACGGCGACTATGGCCGCCCTGAACAAAACCGCCGCCGAGGCGATGCAAGCCCTCGGCCCCGGAGCCGCTACCGATATTACCGGATTCGGCCTGCTGGGTCATCTGCTGGAAATGATGCACCGTTCGGGAATTTCGGCCGTGATAGAATTCGACCAAGTGCCTTTTCTACCGGGGGTAGCGGAGCTGGCTACGGCCGGAGTTATCCCCGGCGGTTCGAAAGACAATTACAATCACACTCGGCCCCATGTATTTTACTCCGACCATATTTCGCAAACGAAACGGCTGATGCTCAACGACGCCCAGACCTCGGGCGGTCTGCTGATAGCCCTGACGCCGGAGAAAGCCTCGAAACTGGTCGGGAAACTTCGGGCGGAAAAAATCGACGCAGTCATAATCGGTCGGGTGGTCCCCGGAGCGGACTATAAAATAATGATAAGCTGATGGGATTTTGATGAACGTTTACGAACAAGCCGCCCGGGCGATTAAGAACGCCCGGCGGGTGACCGGCTTTACCGGGGCGGGGATATCGGTCGAGAGCGGCATTCCGCCGTTTCGGGGCGAGGGTGGACTGTGGAGCAAATATGACCCGACCTGTTTGGAGATAGACTATTTCAGGGCGCATCCCAAAGCCGCCTGGAAAGTCATCAAGGAAATTTTCTATGACTTTTTCAGCGAGGCTATACCGAACGCCGCCCACCGGGGACTGGCGCATATGGAGCGAAAGGGACTTCTGCAAACGGTCATAACTCAGAATATTGACAATCTTCATCAGGAGGCAGGGAGTACACACGTATTCGAATTTCACGGGAATTCCAAGTATCTGGTCTGTCTCAACTGTGACAAGGTTTTCCATCATTCGGAAATCGGGTTTGATACCCTGCCGCCGTCCTGCGCCGCCTGCGGCGGGCTGCTCAAGCCGGATTTTGTCTTTTTCGGGGAACCGATTCCCGAGCAGGCTCATACCCGGGCTATCGAGGAAGCCCGGTCATCGGATGTCTTTTTATTGATAGGCACCACCGGTGAAGTTATGCCGGCGGCGTTTATCCCGCCTTTGGCCAAGCAGAATGGCGCGTTGATTATCGAAATGAACGTTGAAAAATCGAATTATACCGACCGGATCACTGATATCTTCCTGCAGGCTAAGGCTACCGAAGCCATGACGGTGCTGTTGAAAGCCTTAAACCTGTAAAGCCGGTTTGATTAGCTCAATAAAGTGACAATTTTGAAAAAAATGCCGGGCACTTCGGCCTTTTGTAAAAGAAATGATTGTTTCCGGTCGATAACCGAGTAATGATGTTAAAAATGTCTAATCCACAGATAAACAAGGGGTCAATCATGTTGAGCAAATTATCAGGTATTTTATTATTATCTTTATCGTTAGTGTTGGCCGGTGCCCTGACGGGTGTAACCCAGGAGCCGCAAATGGCGCCGTTAAAACCCGCCGTGGAGAAGGAATTGCCGCCCGGCCGTGGTTTTGTCGCCCCCCTTAAAGATTTGCCGCACCTTAATGGAGGCAAAATGCCCTCGGCTTTGAGCACGCTCGCTCCCCCGGAAAGTTTCGACTGGCGTGACTCCAGCAAGGTTACCTCGGTCAAAAACCAGGGTGTCTGCGGATCCTGCTATGCCTTTTCCTCGATTGCCAGTTTCGAGTCGAAAGTTTTGATGGATGCCGATATTTCTTATGATTTTTCCGAGAACAACGCCAAGGAATGCAATTACCTCGGCACCAGTTGCAGCGGCGGCAATTTTTATGACCTCGCCAGCCTTTTTTCTCAGCAGGGCGTGGTGCTGGAATCCTGTGACAGTTATGTCGCGGCCAATGTTTCCTGTAACACCGCCTGTCCCCATATCAAGACCCTGCTGGGCTGGAACATTATCTGCACCGATGCGACTCCCAACACCGCCGTGCTCCAGAATTATATTTTGACTTACGGCCCGGTTTACACGACCGTTTACGCCGGCGACGGCGATGCCTGGGATACCGAATTCAACAACTACGACGGCTCTTATACGATGTACTATTCTGGCACCGAACCTACCAACCACGCGGTTTTGATTGTCGGCTGGGATAACAGCTTGGTGCATGCCGGGGGAACCGGCGGCTGGATCGTTAAAAATACCTGGGGCTCAAGCTGGGGTGACAATGGTTATTTCACGATTGCCTACGGCTCGGCCAATATCGGCCAATGGTCGTCGTTTGTCAGCGACTGGCAGGATTACAACGTCAATGAAGATATCATGTATTATGACGAGGCCGGCTGGACCAGCGAGTTCGGTATCGGTAGTACGACTTCTTGGGGACTGGCTGCTCTTACCCCTGTTGATGACGTTTATCTCAACCGGGTGGAATTCTGGACCACCGATATTACTACTGATGTTGATATTTATATTTACGACAGTTTCAACGGTTCCTCGTTGAGCGGTCTTCTGGCCAGCCAGCTCAACCAAAGCTACAGCGAGGCCGGGTATCATTCGGTCCTGCTCGACTCCCCTCCGGAAATCACCGCCGGCAACGAGATTTTCGTCGCCGTCAAAATTACCAACAGCACCTATGGCTTCCCGGTAGCGGTCGATTATGTCGGCCCGGAGGTTCCGGGCAAAACCTACATGAGCGCCAACGCCTCGACCTGGTATGATATGGGCACGAATTACAATGTCGATGTCGCTATGCGGATAAGAACAATTCCGACTTTCGCGGTCTCGGTGGATGAGAACGAGGATTTGAAACCTTATACGTACAGCTTGTCCTGTAATTATCCCAATCCGTTCAACCCCATGACGACTATCAATTATTCGCTCGAGAAACGGACTCGGGTAGATATCTCGATTTATAACGTGCTGGGGCAGAAAGTCAGCACGGTGGTTAACGAGGTCAAACCGGCCGGGGAATATTCCGCAACCTGGAATGGAACCGATGACTGCGGTCACGGAGTCGCCAGCGGTATTTACCTTTATAAACTTGAAACCGACGAATATGTCGAGACCCGGAAAATGGTGCTGTTGAAATAAATGGTGCTGTGAAGTTATGGCTTATAACAGATAAGACCGAACTCGAGCTGTCGCGTTCGGTCTTTTTTTATTCTTTGTCTTTGTCTGCTTTAGGGAAATCAAAATTGTGAGGAAAGATATCCGATAAGGGAATACTCTCGATTTCGGATTCCTTCTTTTCGACCAATTCGTTACCCAGGATAGCCGTCGTGCAATTGTTGAGGGCGTCGCGTAATTCCTCGATTTGAAAGGTTTGCGCCCAGAGTGTATGCCGGCTTCTCAAAGTGTCCTTGAATTGACCGGTGTAAGCCATGTCGACCTGTTGCTGTTTCTGACGTTCTTTGCCACTCCAGTTGACGATAGCGCTGATGATATAAACGTCCCGGGATTCATATTCGAGATTCTCGATTATCGTAATCAGATATTGATTTTCACGGGTGTAAAGAGTAACGGCTAGTCGTACCCGTGACCCGGTGGCTTCCTCTTTTTCGTTGTCTTCGGGAGGAAAAATCTTGACATTTTTCTTCCAGGCTTCGGAGTCGGGAAAATATGGTGAATTGATTTCGGACAGCCATTTGAACACTTCTTTGTGTACCCGCTCGAGATCCATCAACGGCCGAGCCTTAAGAAGTTCGTTTTTTAAGGCTTCCTTTATCTTATCGCTGATTGGCACTTTTCCCCCGTTTACCGCCGGATTAAGGTTATTATTATCCTATTAATTATACTATCGGTACAATTTTCAATTAGTTCAGTACAGGCTGGAGGAGGCTTATTTCCCGGTTGCCTTGACCGGCAAAATATGATATCCTGTATTGAATAATATGGAGATAAACTGTTATCATGAATATGATTATCCTGACCGAAAAGGACCGGGTCGGTTTTGACACTTACCGGTTCACCGACCACCGGGCTGAGCATGTCCGAATGGTTTTGAAAGCCAAGCCGGGAGACTTTGTCGAAATCGGTTTGCTCGACGGCGCGGCCGGGAAAGGGAAAATCAGGCAAGTCTCCGATAATGAAATCGTGCTCGAAACCGCGGAGATGCAAAACGTCCCTCTGCCGGAACCGGCGGTGGACTTGATCTGTGCTTTGCCGCGGCCGCAGACTTTGAAAAAAGTCCTGTTCACCGCCGCCTGCATGGGGGTAAGGTCGATGCATTTGATAAGGGCCAACCGGGTCGAGAAAAGCTATTTCCAGTCGCCGCTTATGGAGCCTGAGAATTACGCGCCGTTTCTTGTCGAGGGACTCAGCCAGGGGAAACTGACACGGTCGCCCGATATCCGCATCCACGACCGCTTCCGGCTTTTTTTCGAGGAAACTTTCCCGGAAATAGAAAAGGGTTACTCGGAGAAATATCTCAAGTTCGTGGCTGACCCGGAGACGGATGTTATGATTAAGAACGTTTACAGCAAAGATATTAAACGGTTCGTGATAGCGGTCGGACCCGAGGGCGGCTGGGTGCCGTTTGAAATCGAGGCGATGGAAAAGGCGGGGTTTCGAAAAATCACGCTGGGCCGATGGCTGTTGCGGGTGGAGAGCGCCGTCACGGCGGTGCTGGCGCAGTTGGAGCTGGCGCGTGATTCTGGCGCGTGATTAATGAAGGTCAAAAACATCTTGACCTCAATTGTCCGCTATCAGAGTTCGTATGGTTTAAAATTAAATATATAAGAGGTACCTCCTGACTCAAGGCGCTAAATATATTTTAGCCTCGACTTTTTTTTTCGCCCTTATGAATATCGGGGTGAAATATCTCGAAAATATCCCCGCCTATGAAATCGTCTTTTTCCGGGCGCTGGTCTCGCTGGTGGTCTGTTATTTCCTGATTCTGAGAGCGAAACTTAGTCCCTGGGGAAACAACAGGAAACTGCTGATTTACCGCGGTCTGTTCGGCACCGCGGCATTGATGATGTATTTCTACACTCTGCAGAACATGCCCCTGGCCAGCGCGGTGACGATACAATACCTCTCGCCGATTTTCACGATTATCATCGCCGGTATCGTTCTCAAGGAACCGCCCCGGGCGATCCAATGGCTGTTTTTCCTTGTTTCGTTCGCCGGAGTAGTGATGGTCAAGGGTTTCGACCCCCGTATTTCGGTGCCGGAACTGCTTATCGGTATCGGTTCGGCCATTTGCTCGGCCTCAGCATACAATTTTATCCGCAAATTGAAGGATTTCGACGACCCCCTGGTGGTCGTCTTCTATTTCCCTCTGGTCACCGTGCCGATAATAGGCAGCTATACCGCTTTCCACTGGGTCATTCCGTCTTTGACCGATTGGATTATCCTGATTTTAATCGGGCTGGCGACCACTGTCGCCCAGATTTTCATGACCAAAGGCTACCAGCTCGAAAAGGCCGCCAATATAAGCAATTACAATTACCTCGGGTCGGTGTACGCGATCGCTTTCGGCTTTATCCTGTTCTCTGAAACCATAAGTCTTTTGGGATATTCGGGAATCTTTCTTATCCTTTTCGGTGTTATTATGGGTAGTCGTTTTCGCCAGCAGACGGTATAAGTTGTCACTTCATTTGACTGGTGTCGAAAGTGGGAAATGTTCAACTGTAGGAAAGGACTGGCATGATTCGTCTGGGTTTGTGCTGTGTTTTTCACGACACCCCGATTAAATTTAAAAATACCACCGCCACCCATGCCGCTAAATTGACCAAAAAAGTACGGCTGGAAAAACTGGCCGGGCTCTGTCGTCACAACGCCATGACGCTCGCGAAGGCCATAGAATTTTGTGCCGCCAGCGGTATCGGGAGCTTTCGTATTAACAGTCAGATTCTCCCGTTGAAGACTCATCCGGATTTGGGCTATGATATTAAGGACTTACCATCAAGTGATGAAATCCTCGGACTGTTCAGGGGCTGCGGGCAATTGGCCGCCGAAAATAATATCCGGCTGACTTTTCACCCGGACCAGTTCGTGGTTTTCAATTCCCCCCGGCCCGAGGTGGTACGAAGTTCCATAAAAGAGCTGGAATACCAGGCCGAGGTGGCTGAGTGGGTCGGGGCCGATGTCATCAACATTCACGGCGGCGGGGCGTACGGCGTTAAACGGGTAGCGTTAAGCTTTTTGGAAATGAATTTGAATAAATTATCAGAGCGAGTGCGCCGGCGCCTGACGCTCGAAAACGACGATAAAATTTATACTCCGGATGATTTACTTCCGCTTTGTCGGAAAAACGGCCTTCCGCTCGTTTACGATATCCATCATCATCGCTGTAATCCCGACCGTTTGAGCGGAGAAGAGGCTACCCAGCAGGCGCTTAAGACTTGGAACCGGGAACCACTGTTTCATATCTCCAGTCCGCTTGAGGGTTGGCGGGGGGGCAAGCCGGCGCGTCATCACGATTATATCAATATCAAGGATTTTCCTACCTTCTGGTTTGGTTTTGACCTGACGGTGGAGGTCGAGGCCAAGGCCAAGGAAAAAGCCATAAAAAAACTCCGACGCGAATTGATGAAAAAAGCGCCGGAGTCTTCTATTGTGATCTAATCTGTCATTTCAACAGATTATCTATTGTTCTTACCAGTTCCTCATCGGAAGGTTTGATTTCGGGCTCGAAACGGGCGACCACTTTACCCTGACCGTCAAGCAGGAACTTGGTAAAATTCCATTTGATTTCGCCGGGGAAAGCTGATTTTTCCGTCAGCCAGGCGTACAACGGATGGATATCCTCAGCCTTGACACTGATTTTCGACATCATCGGAAAAGTAACATCGAACCGGCTGGTACAGAATTTCAAAATTTCTTCGTCACTGCCCGGTTCCTGACCGCCGAAATTGTTGGCCGGGAAACCGATCACGACCAATCCCCGGTCCTTGTATTTCCGGTACAGAGCTTCAAGCCCCTCATATTGCCTGGTGAACCCGCAGCGACTGGCCACGTTAACCAGCAAGTATGCTTTAGCGTCGATTTTATCGAGGGCGGTCGGCTCGCCGGTTATAGTGTTGAAGGGAATAGCGGTGAAGATGACCGAGTCGGGGTCGGGATTGTCCGTTTCAGTTTTCGCCGTTTTGTCGTGGTTCTGCATCGCAGTCGCGGCGCCGGTCAAAAGAGTTAAAATTAACACGACTGACATAATGGTTCTGTATGACATGCTTCCTCCGATAGTTCGATTAAATATTTCGTCTTTGTGATAACAACGATGTGTTATTTCAGGTTCCATCGTTTGTGAAATCAAATTTTTCATCGACGTAACATAAAAAAAGACCGCTTGCATCAAGCGGTCTTGGATGAATTCAGTTCTTTCGAGTTTACTTGCTTTTGCCTTTGCCCTTGATCGGTTTTTCTTTGGTCTCTCTGGCGGCAACGGGCTGGGCGTCTTTTTTAGCCTTGTTCTTTTTCACCTCGCTGTTGATGGATATAAAACTGCTGCCCTTTTCACGCATTTTCACGACCTCGTCCGGCGTGCAGCCGTAATGTTCGGAGATGAATTTCAGGTTGACGAAATTCACGATATCCGGGTCGGTCAGACGGATTTCCTTCCATTCTTTCCGGTTCCGATGCTTGAAATGACCGTAGGCGTTCCCATAAGGCGGGCCGGAAACCTCTTTCAACGGAACATAGAATATCTCCGCGGTCAGGCCGAATTGCCCCGTGATATCCATCCATGATTTCCCGTCGAGGCGAAGCTTGATGATAACTTCGGGAGTGGTGTTAGCCCGGCGGGCAAGGAAAAATATTACCGGCATATCCTCGTTGGGAATATTACTTTTTTTCGCGGCGACGATTTCCTTGTCAAGAGCCTGGTAATGTTCCCCGATCGCCAGGTAGAAACCTTTGAGGCCGTCGTTATCAAGCGAAACGCCCAGGTTGACGTCGGTGGCATAGGCCGGTATGAACAAGAAGACAGCCAGCAAAAGCGGGGTTAAAATTTTACGCATAAAATACCTCGATATCTTGGTTGGGATTGTTTTGCACAACAATATTTTTATCGGCTGTTTTGCCGGTGAAATTGAGCCGGATTTTATTTTCCCTTGCGAAACCATTGGAAGGGATGTAAAAAATAATGACGCGAGAAAGGGCTGACTGGAGTAATGTCCGGGTCACGTACCATTCGGACATCCTCGACCGTATAAAAAGCCTTGGGGCTGTATTGTTTTATGATATTGATCAGTTTTTTCAATGAGCTTCGATTGACAATCATGAAAATGATAGTCCGATGCCCCAGAGCCCCCTCGGCTTCGACATAAGTGATTTTGTAATTCTGGGCGATCAGATAAACAATCAAATCGGAATGTTCTCTGGGAATGATAACTCGCACCAGAAGGTTGCCGATAGCCAGCCGGCGCTCGATAGTCATGCCGATATAAGTGCCGGCGGCAAAGCCGGCCGCGTATGCGATATAATTTACGATATCGGTCAGATTCTGGACAATCTGACTTATGGCTAAAAGCCAGATGAAAACCTCGAAAAAGCCCAGAACGGAGGCGATTGTCCGGTTGCCCCGGCTGACGAGGATAATTCGCACCGTTCCGATGGAAACATCAAGAATTCTCGCCAGAAAAATCAAAATCGGGACGACATAAAAGGGCAGGTTGGCAAATTCGATGAAATTTGTTGAGGCTGAACCGGGCATTATAAAACTCCGATAATCACTTATTTTTTTTATAATGATTTTATGACTATTTTTCTAAAAATAAAGTAAGAAATTCACTTTTTTTAAATTTTTCTGGTCGTTGAGGATAACCGGCCGGCATTAACCGTAAAGCTTGATTTTTGTTTCTTTTTTTTAAATATTTCGTATATTAATTACAGGAAGTGTTAAAACACAATCACCCGGTGTTTTTGAGCAGACATCGTTTCAATTGCATATACATCGTTACACCATCAGGGTTTAAATGCGTAAAAGGGAGGTGCCTTATGAAGACCTTTGTTTTAATGACGAAAGTTGCGACACCGGAAGCGCAGCTTATCGAGGTCGGCGCCAGAATACGTAACCAGGACCGCAGCCGTCAAATCTGGTTCAAGCAGATTCAGGAATTATGCCCGGAGGTTAAATTCCTGGCTCACTACGCTCTGCTTGGCTACTGGGATTTCATGGATATTTATGAGGCTCCCGACGAGGAAACGGCCGCCAAAGTGTCGATGCTCAGTCGGGCTCATGGAGCGCACCTGGTCGAAAGCTGGTCGGCAATACCCTACGAAAAGCTTCAGGAACTCGCGAACGAAATCAACAGTCTCGGCAGAGATTACAGCGCTTGAGCCTTTGACCCCGGAGACACCAAGCTACTTTCATGACTACCCGGTACGGATACCGGGTAGTCTTTTTTTTACCCCTTTTATATCGGGTATGACAATCCATAAAAACTTGACAGGATAACGAGTTGACCGCTTATTGATTTAATTCGGGGATAAACTTATGCTGAAGATTGTTGAAATTGCGTCTATAGCATCAGCCGATGAACGATGGCAGGCGTATCATCGACTGATGGCTCATCTCAAGAAGGAATTCGGGTCGTTATATCAGATGCATAACGGGGAGGAACTTAAAAAATCTGTCCTGTCTTTTATCGCCAGGGAGCAAAACTATGACCGCGTGCTGATTTGTGAAAACGATAGACTGGTCGGCTGGGCCGATACAAAGGTTTTCAACGCCGGCACCCCGGATGAACTTCTGTCGATCAGATTCGACTCCGTTTATGATATTTTTCCCGTGGAACTTTCCAGAGTCCTGGCTCAGTATTTTTATCGGGGTTTGTTGAAGTATAATATCCCGCACCTGTTCTTTATAAGTCAGGACAAACGTCTTATTCAAATCGCCCTCGGCTGGGGCGGCAGGAAAATGCACCGCAATGACGAATATGTCCTATATCGAAAAAGAGCCAACATCGCTCTCATGAAATCCTGGCTGGAGGAAATTCCCGCCCGCAACCCGGATTTGAAACTGCGCTTTTTCCCCGAAACCCTCGAGGAATATTTCGAGCCGTTCGCCCGGGTGCTTTCGCGGTGTCTCAACGATATGCCCCAGGAAGGCGACGACCACATAACCTTCCTGGTTTCCGTCGAGGATTTGAAAGGACAGGTTGCCTGGCGCCGGGAGAACGGTATCCCGTCATACAAATATGTTCTCTTTGACCAGCGGAATGAAATCATCGGTTTGACGATGGTGGAAATGCGAGCCAAATACCCGCAGGAAGCTTCGCAGGCCATGACCGGGGTGCTCGAGTCTTATCGGGGTCGGGGATTGGCCAAATGGCTAAAGGCCGCCATGTTTTTTAAAGTGGGCGAGGATTTCCCGGAAAACGTAAAAATCACGACCATGATGCGGGCGGTCAATTTACCCATGCAGCATATCAATCTCAAAATGGGTTATGTGCTCGAACGCGAAGGCATGGAAATGAAAGTTACCGGTGTAAGTTTGGCCGGCTTTTTAAATTATAAAACAGGAGAGTAAGAAATGAAAGACCGCTATCGTCTATTGTTAAGCCTGGTTTTAGCCGGGGGTGTTTATGCCCTGGCTTTATATGTGATTCCTCATATAAGTTTTATCCATGATATTGTCGAGAGCACCATTCTGACCAAGGCCAATATTACCCAGTTTCTGTATCTTTTCTTTTCCCTGATTTTGATTTATTGCCTCGGCAACAAGCGGTTTTCCGACTACGGTTTCAGGGCTTCCAAATTTAAAACAGTCGTTTGGGCCGTGGTCGTCAGTATCCCGGTCGAACTGGCGATGTTGTTCGTGATGATTTTCGCGGTGCTGGTTTCCGGGGGAATATCGCCTGAGGATAATATCTTTGCGTCGATGTCATTCGTCGAAACCGTTTTGTCGGTCTGGATTATTGCCAGTTTTTGCGAGGAGGTCTTTTTCCGCGGGTTCCTGTATGGTTACCTGAGTCCCTTGAAAAAATATGGCTTCCATATTTTCAAACTGTATGTCAGCATGCCGGTAATCGTTTGCGCCGTTCTTTTCGGACTGGCTCACCTGTGTCTGCTCGGGCGGATGCCCGGTGCGATGATTCCGGTGATAATTCTTTCCACGACTCTGCTGGGTTTTATCGCCGGTTATTTTCGCGAGCAGAGCGGAAGTCTCGTTCCGGCGGTGGCGGCGCACGTTACTTTCAATATTGTAGGCTACGGAGTGCCGAAATTGCTGCAAATGCTGGTGGGCGGACAGGGGTGAGTTATTATTGATGTCTTGATGATTAAGATAAACTGAAAGAAGAAAAATCAGGCAAGAGTTAAATAAATTTCTGAACCCAGATGAGGTCGAAATCTTTGCCCCATTTATTGCCGATTTTGACGAATCGGCCGCATTCGACGAAGCCGTTTTTGAAATGAAATTTAAGACTTTGTTCGTTTAACGAGGAAATACTGGCCAAAAGCGTGTCCACCCCTATTTTCCTGGCTTCCCTGGTCATCTTCTCCAGCAGCCACTGGCCCAACCCGGAGCGGGTGTGGTTCTGGTCGATAAAATAGGTGACTTCGGCCACCCGCCTGAAAGACTCCGCCCGGTCAAAAGAATGAAGCATGGAAAACCCGACCACTTCCTTGTTTTCGTCCTCGACCACGTAAAAGGGATAATCTCCGGCGATCCTTTTCATCAGGTCAAAGAAGTCTTGTTCGACTTTTATTTCAAAATAAGCGGAAAAACTGTTCTCGATATAATAATTGAAAATTTTGAGAATAGAATTTTTGTCGGAATCCTCGACAGTCCTAATCGTATATTTCGAACATACAGCGGTCGACATCGTTGATAAATTGTTAAATGATTAGGCACTCCGATGCCCACTAAATCCTGAATATTATATCGGTTAAAGGTGTTTATTAGTTACCGGGAACTGTCAAATAATTATACAATTTGTAAAAATTGTTAAAAAATTTGCCCGTTTTTTAACCGTAAGGGAACAACCCGGCGGTATGAAACATAAAAAGTCGTTTCAGGTTGAAACAACTCGGTACCGCCGGTACCGCATAATTGCTGGCACCGATTGATAGCGCCGCGTTTCCTGTTTTTTTGATTTTATATTAGCCCTTGACCGTGGCGATGACCCCGGAAGCCGCTGACCGTGTTTTCCTCTAACGGGGTTTCCACTCTGGCGATCATATCCGCGACCATCATGTCCGGTCTATTTTCCATCGCCTTCGGTCCGAAAGCGACGGGCATGACAAGCTACAGCCCCAGAACGTTAAAATTAGAAGCCATGGCGACATTTCAAAGGTTTCTCTATTCTACGTTTTATCGCTTAAATAAATTTCTGCATCCAGACCACGTCAAAATCACGGTCCCATTTCCGACCGATTCTTTTGAACCTGCCGCATTCGACGAAACCGTGCTTGAGATGGAAACTGATACTTTCTTCGTTACGCGATGAAATACTGGCGACCAGGGAATCGACCCCCATCGAGCGGGCTTTTTCGGTCAAAAGCCCGAGCAGTTTCTGTCCGATACCCCGGCGGGTATGGCCCGGGGCCAAAAAATAGGACAGCTCGGCCGTCCGCTTGAAAACCTCGGCCGGGTGGTACGGGTGAATCATCCCGAACCCGACAACGCCGGCGGTGTCGTCCTCGATGACATAAAAAGGGTAACCCCGGCTGATATGTTTCAGGATATCGACGAACGAGAGGTCGATTTTTTCCTCCCGGTAGGCGGCATAACTGTTCTCGATATAATAATTGAAAATCTCCACCAGTTTCGAAGAATCCGGGTCGCGAAATTCTCTGAAATTATAGCTCATGGTGTTCTCGCTTTCTTAAAGGCCGAATTGAATCGCCAGACCACAGGCTAAAAGAGCGAATCCCGCCAGGGCGTGCGAATACCGGTGCAGACGGTCGGCCGGGATGAATTCGATACCGCGCTTGAGTACGGCGACCATGACGGTCATGGTCGTGATGGTGGTCACGCTGAATACCAGAGCCACCAGCACCACCGCCCCGGTGCTCATTTTAGCCGCCGGGTACATAATTAACGGTATCAGCGGTTCACAGGGGCCGAGCACGAAAATGGTAAAAAGTATCCAGGGAGTGATGTTGGCTTTTTGGCCGTTTTCGTTCTCGGTAAAATGTGTGTGGACGTGTTTGCGGCCGGCCCGGCGTAAACCCCAGATGAAATAAATCAGGCCGAATCCGGTCAGAACCCAGGCGGCAATATCGCCGCGGACCGACTCGATCAGCTCCAGGCGCGCTACGGCGACGCCCAGCGCCACTCCGATAAAGCCGAGAACGACCGAACTGAGGACATGGCCGATACCGCAGAGGATTGTCAAAACCAGCGTCCGGGTCGTGGTCCAGGCGCGGGCTTTCGCCATGGCCACAAAGGGAATGTAATGATCCGGACCCAGGACGGTGTGAATCATACCCAGAGAAAAGGCTGTGACAACCAGGGCGGTTAATTCGTGGTTCATTTATGTTCAATTCCTGCCAGTATTCACTTTTTAAACATCGAAAATCTAATATGAATTCCTGTTTTAGCAAGGGAAATTGTTAGGCCGATGGGGGCGTCCGCTGAGCAGGGTTGCCTGACATTTCACCGAAATAATGTCGAAAGCACAACGCTTTTGACAGAGACTATCGAAGACAGGTTGTCTCTTTCCAACGCTCTGCGTGAAAATGTGTTCTTCGACGCTCTACGTCGATTTGGGGGACGTGGAGCGTCCCGAACGGCCATCCCACAGAGGACCGTTAAAGATGGGCGGCAGTCCACATCTGCCCCGAGACTATCCTCAAAGGTGGGCGGCAGTCCACATCTGCCCCGAGACTATCCTCAAAGGTGGGCGG
>JBMOKZ010000152.1:0-2219 GCA_049324195.1 Candidatus Zixiibacteriota bacterium
TTTACATTCTTTTCCGAAGAAATATTAAAAAGCCCGCCTTGACAGCGGGCTTTTTAATTTAAAAAAATAGCACAATATTCGGGTCGCTCAGATGCCGTAAATCTCGCCGAATTTCTTGTACATGTAGTCCATCAGCGGCCTGTGGTTGATCGTCTCGCCGGTGACTTTCCGGCACAGGTCGTTGGCCCGGTAGCGCTGGCCGTGCTTGTGGATTTTTTCGCGGAGCCATTCGCGCAGACCGAGGAAATTGCCGGCCTTGAACTGCTCCATCAAATCCGGCATTTCCTTTTTCGCCTGGGCGAAAAACTGGGCCGAGTAAATCGTTCCCAGGGTGTAAGTCGGGAAATACCCGATCAGCCCCATCGACCAGTGGACGTCCTGAAGACAGCCGTTGGAATCCTTGTCGACCTCGATACCGAGATATTTCTTGAACCGCTCGTTCCATTCCCCGGCGACATCGGCCGCCTTGATGTTGCCGTTGAGCATCTCCCGCTCCATCTCGAAACGCAGGAGGATATGCAGGTTGTAGGTAGCCTCGTCGGCCTCGACCCGGATATACGACGGCTTGACAAAATTAACCGCGCCGTAAATATCGTCCAGTTCGACGTCTTTGAGCGGTTCGCGGAAAATCCGCTTGGCGATCGGCAGATAATAAACCCAGAATTCTTTTGAGCGGCCGACCTGGTTCTCCCAGAGGCGCGACTGCGACTCGTGGATCCCCAGTGACACCGACTCGCCCATCGGCGTCCCGAAATGAGTCTTTTTGTCAATACCCATTTCATAGAGAGCGTGTCCGGCCTCGTGCATGGTTCCGTAAAGGGCGTCGTTGAGGCGATGCGGATTGTAGCGGGTGGTTATACGGGTGTCGTCTACGCCCAAACCGTTGGTAAAGGGATGGGCGGCGATATCGAGCCGGCCGGCCTCGAAATCATATCCGAGCGAGGCCGCCACCATCTCGCCGAAGACGGCCTGAAGGTCCGTTTTATAGGTCCGTTCGATAATTGATTCGTTGGGTTTTTTCTTCGCGTCCTTGATTTTCGCTACCAGCGGCACCAGTTCGTTGCGCAGGTTTTCGAACACGCCGACGATATCGTCCACGGTCGCTCCCGGTTCATAATTGTCCAGAAGGGCGTTGTACGGCTCGCCTTCGTAACCGTAAGCCTCGGCTTTCTTTAAGGTAAGGTCGAGCACTTTGGCCAGCCAGGGTTCAAAATGCTTGAAATTGGAATCCTTCCGGGCTTTCACCCACTCGGAGTGGGCGAGACTGGTCACTTTGGAGATTTCCTCGACCAGTTCCCTGGGAAGTTTGGTTTCCTTGTCGTACAGACGGCGAAGTTCCCGCACATTGACCGCTTCGACCGACTCCGGGTTCTTCACAAGGTCCGAACCTTCAACCTGATTCAGCAGGTCATTGATTTTCGGGTCGGTAAACTTCTCGTGCGCCAAACCGGCCAGGAGACTGGTCTGAGCGGCCCGGTGCTCAGCGCCTTTGGGGGGCATAAAACATTGCTGGTCATAATCCAAAACAGCATGACAGGAGGATATCAGGGAAACTTCCCTGGACCGCTTAATCAATTCATTATAGGCATCCCGGGGGGACATGATTAACTCCTTTGTTGAGTTAGAGGGAATTAGCTTTACATGCCGGACAAGATAAACAAAAGAGTAAGAAAAAGCAAACGAGGGGAATTTTTTTTTAAAAGTGATTGATTAGCTCACCCGATTCGGTTATTTTCAATTAATTAATATTAAAAGGAGTGATATGGCGCATTCACACGGTCCCGAGGCTGATGCTCTGCTGGACAAGGAGTTCAAGGTTTTAGACCACGGTTTCGTCCGGCTGGTGGACTATATGGGCACCGATGAATCGATTGTCCAGGCCGCCCGGGTAAGTTACGGTAAAGGCACCAAGCTGGTTTCCCAGGACCGGGGTTTGATTCGTTACCTGATGAAAAATCAGCATACTTCTCCGTTTGAGATGGTGGAGTTTAAATTTCACGTCAAATTGCCCATATTCGTTGCCCGCCAATGGATAAGGCACCGTACCGCCAACGTCAACGAGTATTCGGGACGTTATTCCGTCATGCCCGATGAGTATTATATACCCAAACCCGAGGATGTCAGTTTTCAGGCTGTGGACAATAAACAGGGGCGCTCCGATGAAGAGATTCCAGCTGAACTTCGGGATAAGTTTCTGAGATATTTGTATGAATCTTCGG
>JBMOKZ010000153.1:0-2212 GCA_049324195.1 Candidatus Zixiibacteriota bacterium
GGAATCTTTTCCTGATAAATCGATGCGCTGTCAGGGCTCTGTCCCAGACAGCCTTTTAATTTTGACCACATTCACAAAGCGGCATATCATGGATAATGAATATTATCACAAACTGAAAAATAAAAAGGCGGAACCATCAATGTTCCGCCTTTCAGAGACTATATTATATTATTTATTATATAAAAATGAAAACTGACTTATTTATAAACAATTTTTTTTAATATTTACGAAGCCCGGGAAATATATATTTTAATGTTATTCTCCTCTCAATCACAGGCGCCGTTATAACAATATAACCGGCCGTCGAATTTATAGCAGCCGCGTTCACCCGTCGTCTGGTATTGCACCGCCTGCTGTTTGCCGCTGGCGTAAGTGATGGTTATCGTCCCGGAATCGATAGTGCCCTGGATTGACCATTTGCCGCTGGCACGGCTCTGCCCGGCCTGACCCCATTGCCCGGAACCATAGTAGCCGGATTCATAGCTTTCGAAATAGCTACCGTCGGGACAGAAAGCGATCTGACTTTCCGAACCTCCCCCGCCGCTCAATGTCGAACCGCCCGTATAGCTGTAATACTTACCGGAAAATTGCTTAGCCAGCTCGGCATCGCCGTCCGGCTGGCCGGGAGGAGTTTCCGCACTTTTCTTTTCGGTCGGCTTTTCAGCCGGGGTCGCCGCCCCCGAGGCATAATTCATGGTTCCGTCTTTGGCGCTCAAGTCAATGTCGAGACGAATGTCTTTATCAATGAGATAGACATCTATAACCTTCTCGCCAACCTTAATCAGATAATGTCCCGGCGAAAGTTTTTTAAACGCGTACTTTCCGAAAAAATTGCTGTTGGTATTGGCCAGAGCTTTGTTGCTGTCGGCATCGAACAGCGTGACTGTCTTGTTCGGCGCTGCCGTCGTCGATGATTCTCCCAGAAACCCGTGAATTTTATAGGTCTTTTCTTCCTTTTTGGACGAGGGATCGGCCAAGCCGGAAAGAGCCATGGCGAAAACGACTACAAAAATCGTCGAGACCATTATGCGATTGAACATTGTAATTCCTCCTTTGCGATGACGGTATAACGACGCGCTATCCATAGTTAAATATACAATCATTCCGGCTTTCATGTCAAATTGTTTGAGCAGACCAGGTCCCGCTTTTTTGTATTAATTCGAGTGAAATCGAGGAGTTATTTCAATATTGTCATCACTCGTCTCCCCCCGGGATAACGAGGTGAAACGCTCGCGATGACAAGACGGGGGGCCTGTGATAACGAGATGGAGCGTCCGGGACAATACTACAAAACGCTCGGGATAACATTCTCTTTTCTGAAATCAGCGGATATTAACATGTGCCGTTATGTACGGCATCGGGAGTTTCGGTAAAGGCAATTACCTGAATCAATGCATTGGATTTTAATGGAAGGAGCGACATAGCCCACAATCGCGAGGCCGGGCATGGGAATTCGGGCCCGGACTAAACTTCGAAAAACTTGTGGCTGACCCAGACCAGAATTACAATCAGAACGACACCGATGATAATACTCCAGGTAATAAGTTTCTTCTCTATCGGAAGCAGCGGCTCATAGGCCATCTTTTCCATCTCTTTTGCGATTTTTGGTTCATCCATATACGCACCCCATCAGAGAATTGGCGGTTTCACGCCATTGAAAAACAGCCAGGAAATAAACAGGCCGATCCATATAATAAACCCGAACAGGCAGATCAGATAAACAAGAGCCAGTTTGCCGATCCCTTCCGTCCAGAGCCGTCTAAAATTCGAGCTCACGCCGATAGTGAAAAAAGTCATGACGAAAAATATCCCCCGGAAGACATTGGCTTCCCCCATTGCCGATTTAGTGCTTTTCACGAGGTCCGGCGCCGCAAACGCCAATAAGATTACAATAAAGAAAGTCGCCATGTAGCCAAGAATAAATTTGGGGAAGCGTTCCCAAATCTGCCCAATTCTGATTTTTTCACCTTCGCGGCGTTCAATTTTAGTGGACCATATCCAGGCCAGAATGAAAGCCCAGATAGCTATGAAAACGTCGATAAAAACCTTTACGGTGGTCGTGGTCGCCATAATCCACCCGGGCTGGTAATTGATGCCGTACTGCGCGGAGGCCTTGGCAAGAATCAGCGACTCGGCTATGGCGCCGCTGGCCACGGCGGCACCGTCGGTTTTGACCGCCAGGCCCATCCAGGCTCCGGCCACCATCGGTTCA
>JBMOKZ010000154.1:0-16397 GCA_049324195.1 Candidatus Zixiibacteriota bacterium
GAAACCCGCGAGGTTTCCATGACGGTTGAAGCCGCGCTGTACAAGACCAACTATTTTATTTTCCCGGACAAGGTCGGAAAACTGAGTGATATCCCCAAAGACACGCTCGTTAAATATCTCGTGGATGACAGCAAGTACTCGATGCACGACCCGATTATTCAGGACGGCGTCAAAAAGGCGGTCGGCAACGAAACCAATCCGTACTGGATCGCGCGGAAAATATTTAACTACGTCATCGACCGGGTTGAGTACGAACTGGCCGGCGGCTGGAACCTGGCTCCGACCGTGCTCGACCGGGGAACCGGCTCCTGTTCGGAGTACAGTTTCGTTTATATCTCGATGTGCCGGGCGGCGGGTCTCCCGACACGCTATGTCGGCTCGGTGGCGGTGCGGGGCGACGACGCCTCGTGGGACGACGTTTTCCATCGCTGGGTCGAGGTTTTCCTGCCGGGTTACGGATGGATTCCGGTCGACCCGTCGGGAGGCGATTCCCGGTGGCCCGCCGACCAGTCGGAAAATTTCGGGATGTTGCAGAACCGGTTTTTGATTACCACCTCGGGCGGCGGCGGGTCGGAATATCTCGAATGGGGTTACAACGCCAACGCCGACTGGACCTCGAAAGGCCGCTGTAAAGTCGGTATCGAGTATTTCGGCGAGTGGACTCCCCTGGAGGAAACCCGATAACAGAATTTTCAGAAATAAAAAAAGCCGCCTTTTCGGGCGGCTTTTTTTATGGTCATTTATCGGCCTTCAATAATTATGAGTGCCGATTACGATATCCTTGCCGAAATTTTCTTTTACCAGTTTCCTGATTAAATCGAAATCGAGCGGGCACTGGCCGGTTTTTTTGGCTTTCACGATACAGGTGCCCAGGTGGATAACGTCGTACTTGCTGCCAATCGAGGCGGCGATTTCTTCCATCAGGGTTAGTTTTGGCATTATCAGGCCGGGGCAGTCGCCGCAATTACCGAGCGCCACCAATTCAATATCGTCGTCGTACCGGGCAAACTCGCCTTCTTTGGTATGTATGGCTTTGAGGCATTTTTCACAGGCGATACAAAGCTGGTCCTGGATTCTTCTGCATCCGACGATGGCTACTTTGGTCATTTGATACATCCTCCAAAAGAAAAAATTCCATGAATTTTGTAATCATAATAAGGTATATAGTCGAAGAAGACAAGTCTTCTCGCGGTAAAATAACGTCGTGCCGGGACAACTACAAACGTTGCTTTGCAAGATAATATTTGTTTTGTATATTAGAGCATGACGGAGGCCGTTCATTTATATTTGAAGCGAGGAGAAATAATATGAGAACTTTTATGCTGATGACAAAACTCAGTCCGGAGGTATCGTCGCAGGTTAAGAACCGGGCGAAAATTGGCCGGGCCTGGCTCGAGGAAGTGAAAGAGAAATGTCCCGAGGTCAGGTTCATCGCCCACTATGCCCTGCTGGGTTCTTATGATTTCGTGGACATTTACGAGGCGCCCGACGAAGAAACGGCCGCCAAGGTCTCGATGATTTCTATTGCCAACGGCGCTTTTCAGGCCGAAAGCTGGTCGGCGATACCGTACAAGCGCTTCCTGGAACTGACCGAGGAAATAAGTTAACGAAAATATCACTGAACTGTTTTATTAACGGGAGAAAAGGATGGCGTCTTTGAATTACAAGTGCCCCAAATGCGCCAACACCACTTATGAACTGGGTGAAATAAGGGCTGCGGGCGGATTCTGGAGCAAGATTTTTGATGTCCAGGGAAGAAAATTCACCTCAAT
Source organism: Candidatus Zixiibacteriota bacterium (assembly GCA_049324195.1). Classification (GTDB taxonomy): domain Bacteria; phylum Zixibacteria; class MSB-5A5; order GN15; family FEB-12; genus JAFGNW01. The sequence goes on from JBMOKZ010000154.1 coordinate 1,773, forward strand.
AACCTGCAACCGTTGTAAATATACCGAATTTTATAAGGGTGATTCGAGTGTTCTGGGCAATGTTTTTGACTTTTTTACCAATTGAGCGGTATAAGAAAAAATCATTTCAGGGATTTCCGATGGTATAAGAAACAGACTTAATTAATCCGGTTTTAATGTCGTATAGTTTTTAGCTTCAATAACTTTTGGAATAGAATATCAGCTATGGATTGGGAAAAAGTAGTCAAACCGCTCGAGGAATTGAAAGACTGTTCCATCTGTCCCCGCGATTGTCACGCCGACCGAAGGTCGGACAAGCTCGGTTATTGCCAGAGCGGGGTGGGTTTCTCCATATCCTCGATTTTCGCTCATAAAGGAGAAGAGCCGGTTCTTTCCGGCGAACACGGTATCTGCAATATATTTTTTACCCGCTGCAATATGCAGTGCGTTTACTGCCAGAATTATCAAATCAGCCGCAACCGTGATTTTATTCGGGAAAATATACTCGACCTGATCAGTATTGTCTGTGAAATCGAATCGATTCTGGACGGCGGCGCCCGGGCGGTCGGATTTGTCTCGCCGTCGCATTTCATTCCCCAGATGAAAACCATCATCAATGCACTGAGCGAACGCGGCCGCGACCCGGTGTATGTTTTCAACACCAACGGATATGACCGGGTGGAAACGCTGAAATCCCTGGAGGAAACGATCGACGTTTATCTGCCCGATATGAAATATATGGACAGCCGTCTGGCGGGATTGTATTCGGACGCGCCCCGCTATCCTGAAATCGCGAAGGCCGCTCTCAAGGAAATGTACCGTCAGAAAGGCGCCGGGATTAAACTGGCCGATGACGGCACGATCGACGAGGGCATGATTATCCGGCACCTGGTGCTGCCCGGCGAGGTCGAGAACAGCAAGCAGGTGCTGCGCTTTATCGCCGAGGAGCTGTCGCCCGATATGCATATCTCGCTGATGTCGCAGTATCATCCTACCCCGGCGGTCAAGAACCATCCCCGGTTAGGCCGGCTTTTGACGGTCGAGGAATACGAGGAAGTGCTCGATGAATTCGACCGGCTCGGGTTCTATCGCGGCTGGGTACAGCAGATGGACAGCCCCTTTCATTATCAGCCCGATTTTGACGATGAGCGGCCTTTTAAGGAGTAATTTTTCGCATAAAAGAGTTGCGGAACTATATTCAGCCTGTTATTGTTACAAACAGTTAAAGAATTTGAAATACGAAAAGGAAGATGATTATGGCGGTAAAAGATATCAAGAAAGTTTTGAGAAAGCTCGAATACGGGGTCTATGTCGTGTCGATGGGAAAGGGCAACGAGGGCAACGCCTTTACGGCTTCCTGGGTGACCCAGGTCAGTTCGGAACCGCCGATGGTCATGATTGCCGTTAACAATAAACATAAGTCAACCCCGATCTTAAAAGAGCAGGGGGCGTTCGTAATCAATCTGGTCGGCCGCGACCATGAATCGGTGGCCAAAAAATATTACGGCCCCGCCGAAGGCGGTTATGAAAAATTGAAAACCGCCGATGTCCACGAATCGCCGGCCACCAAAACGCCGCTTCTCAACGGCATGGAAGGATTTCTCGACTGTCAGATTGTCGAGACCGTCCTGACCGGCAATCATACGATTTTTATCGGCGAGGTTCTCGCGGCGGAAATTGAGAATCCCGATGTTGTGATAATGACCTCGTACAACAGCAAACTCCGTTACGGCGGGTGACGTCATAGCTGTTAATCGTAACATGGAACGTAATTCTTCAAAGCGGCAGGTAATATCGATACTTGCCGCTTTCGTTATGTTCCTGACGGTTCCGGCGGTGACCGCGAGGGAGTGCCGGGAAACCGTGGTAATCGATTCGACCGAATATCGGGTACCGCCGCGCTGGTGCGGGCACAAACTGGATTCCGCCGATATCGCTCTTCCCGAAAATCTGGTGCGTGTTCCAGAACGTCTTTGTTTCGAAAATTATCGGATATACGTATTGCCGTCCACCCGCGATGCGCTGGTGAAGATGGCCGACGCCGCCCGCGCCGACGGCGTGAAACTGCTTGTCGATTCCGGATTCCGCTCGGCAGCCTTTCAAAGGCGGATTATCAAACGGCGCCTGGCTGAGGGTAAGAAGTTCGAAGAAATCGTGAGATTTGTCGCGCCGCCGGGATATTCTGAGCACGAGACCGGTCGGGCGGTCGATTTCGTCCCCAGCGAGGCTTCGTTCGCCAAAACCGACACCTATCGTTGGCTGAAAAAACACGCTGGTGAATTTGGATTTGTCGAAACCTATCCCGAAAAAGACAACGAGAACGCCCCCTGGGAATCATCGCACTGGTGTTTCCATCCCGAACGATAGGTTTTATTTCTCTTCGGAATTCATTCTAATTTTCAGGCCGTAAACAGTCGATAATGGGAATATCTATGATTTATAAAGTATCCTATAACGATTCTATCTTTGAATTTGTCGAAAACAAGGGCCGCGCTTTTTTACAGGCGGCGGATCCGGCTGACGCCCTGATAAAGACAAGGGAAAATTTTGCCCATATTCGCGAGGAACAGGTCCAGACCCTCGGTTCCGACCAATACCTCATAACATTCAAGATTGATTTTCAGTACCATCGCAATACCATCAAAGCCATTCGCAAAACCGTTCGCTACGTGACCAATCTCGAACTTTATCGTGAGGCGAGGGTTATCGACCGGTATATCCTGGCGCATATCTGTCGCCGGACCGGCAAGCCCGAATGGCTCCAAATCAACGATTTTAACCGGGAAATCCGCATGCTTCGCAAGGAGGCGGTCGTGGCCCGAGAGGTTTCCAACGTCATGGATTTTATCGATTGGGATATTTGCATTTATAATTTTATCGAGTTGAATTCCAAAAAAGGCCATAAAAGCCGGGTAGTTCGCCGGGTCAAAGCCTGCTGATGCCGCTAATGCCTCTGTATACTCCCCCAAAAGTCTCAAAAAACATATAACCTGTTGATATTCAATATTATAAATGCAAAAAACGCCCCCCTTTTTTGTTGCTTTCGGCGTTTAATTTTCTTAGATTTATATCCTGTAAAGTTAGGAAAAATGCCTTAAAATAAAGGATTATTTAATGTCCCTGGAACGTCAGAAGATTGATAACATATTTCTTGAAGAGGAGATGAAATCCTCTTATCTCGATTATTCCATGTCGGTAATAACCAACCGGGCGCTGCCGGATATCCGCGATGGCCTGAAGCCCTCGAACCGCCGTATTCTGGTGGCCATGAACGATTTGAACCTGGCCCCCGGCAAGCCGTTTCGGAAATGCGCCAAGATTTCCGGCGATACTTCCGGTAATTACCATCCCCACGGCGAACAGGTGGTGTATCCGACTCTGGTGCGCATGGCGCAGGATTTCAATATGCGTTATCCTCTGGTTGACGGTCAGGGCAATTTCGGTTCGATTGACGGCGATGCGGCGGCGGCGATGCGTTATACAGAGGCCCGCCTGACGCCGATGGCCATGGAAATGCTGGCCGACCTCGAAAAGGAAACGGTTGATTATATCCCCAACTACGACGGCACTCTGAAAGAGCCGGTAGTTCTGCCGGGGAAATTCCCCAATTTGATTTGCAATGGCAACTCCGGGATTGCGGTCGGGATGGCGACCAGTATCCCTCCGCATAACCTGTCCGAGATTGCCGAGGCGATAATCATGCTGATTGACAACCCGGAATTCACCAACGAAGATTTGATGAAAATAGTACCGGGCCCGGATTTCCCCACCGGCGGCATTATCAACGGCCGTGAGGGTATCCGCGAGGCATATAAGACCGGTAAAGGACATATCCCCCTGCGGGCCAAAGTCGTCACCGAGCACGCCAAAAATGGTAAGGAATCGCTGGTCGTGACGGAAATTCCCTACCAGGTCAATAAATCCAACCTGCTGGAAAAAATCGCCGAGCTCGTCCGGGACAAGAAAATCGACGGTATCGCGGATTTACGCGACGAATCCGACCGCGACGGTATGCGTATCGTTATCGAACTCAAGCGCGACAAGCCGGCCGAAATCGTCCTTAATCAGCTTTATTCCCATACCACCCTGCAGACGACTTTCTCGGTTACCATGCTTGGGCTGGACCACGGCGTGCCGAAACTGCTGACCCTGAAGCAAATACTCGAGGCTTTCGTCGAACATCGCCACGAGGTCGTCCTGCGCCGAACCAAATTCGAACTGCGCAAAGCCGAGGAACGGGCGCATATTCTCGAGGGTTACAAGATCGCGCTGGACAATATTGACGCTGTTATCGACCTGATCAAGAAATCGAAAGACACTCCGACTGCCCGGGCGGGGTTGATGAAAAAATTCAAACTGTCCGAGATTCAAGCCACGGCTATCCTGGAGATGCGCCTGCAGCGCCTGACCGGTCTGGAACGCCAGAAAATAGAGGAAGAGTATCTCGAGCTGATCAAGAAAATCAGCGAGCTGAAAGCCATTCTCGAGTCGAAAGCCATGCGCATGAAAATCATCAAGGACGAAACGAAAGAGCTGGCGAAGAAGTACGGCGACGACCGCCGAACCGAGATTCAGGACGCCGCCGAGGAACTGACGGTCGAGGATTTGATTGCCGAAGAAGACATGGTCATCACCATCTCGCATCTCGGCTATGTCAAGCGTCTCTCGGTGACCGCCTACCGTCGCCAGCAGCGCGGCGGCAAAGGCGTGATCGGCATCGAGACCAAGGAAGAAGATTTCGCCGAGCATCTCTTTATCGCCTCGACCCACGACTATATTCTCTTTTTCTCCGATAAGGGCCGATGTTACTGGGTAAAAGTCCATGAAATTCCCATCGGCGGGAAACTGGCCAAGGGCAAGCCGATTGTTAACATGTGTCAGATGTCCAAGGGCGAGAGTGTCACCGCCTTCTGCAAGGTGCGTGATTTCACGGAAAACAATTATATCGTTATGGCCACCCGCAACGGTATTATTAAAAAGACCGGCCTGGACGCTTTCTCCAACCCGCGCATCACCGGCATCAACGCCATGAACCTGCCCGAGGAGGGCGACGAACTGATCGAGGCCGCCGTGACCGACGGCTCGTTCGAGATTATCCTGGCCACCCGCAAGGGCATGGCCATCCGCTTCCCGGAGGACAAAGTCCGGGCGATGGGCCGCGCCGCCTATGGCGTGAAGGGAATCAATCTCGGGAAAGGCGACTACGTTATCGGCATGGTTGCGGTCAAGCGCAACAGTTCGCTTCTGGTCGTAACCGAGAACGGCTACGGCAAGCGGACCTCGATTGACGACTATCGGATGACCAACCGAGGCGGTAAGGGCGTGATTAACGTCAAGACCTCCGAACGCAATGGCGAGGTGGTGTCGATTATGGAAGTACTCGACGACGACGAGCTGATTCTGATAACCAAGAAGGGCATCGCCAACCGCCAGGCGGTGAAGGACATCAAGGTTATCGGCCGCAACACCCAGGGGGTGCGGCTGATATCGCTTAAAAATGAAGACCTTGTGACCGACGTCGCCCGCGTGGCCAAGGAAGAGTAGATATAAAAACAACTGGTCGAAACCCTTGCGGTTTCGACAAAAATACGAGCCGCCGGGATTATTTCGGCGGCTTTTTAAATTTTAAATCAGCATTAAATATAATCATAAGTCTTTATATCCCCGATTACCTTATTAAAATGTGAAAAAATATAATTATTTTTCTTAAATATCCGATAAATATTTATATCAGGGTTTCCGAGGGACATCTCGCTTTGACATCACTTGATTTCGATTATCGAATTTTTTTTACAGGCAGTGAAAGCCATGCTTAAAAAGTTGGAAAAGATAGTAAAAAGTGTCGGTCAGGTCGTTAAAAGCACCGACAATATTCTGAAAGTTTTCACACTGGTAATTCTCCTTATTGCTGTCGCTGTTTATGTCTGCCTTTTCAAGGATGAAATTTCCGACAAACAACTGGCGGTAGTAATGGCCGGGTTTGTTATTATCGTCGTTCTTTGTTTTCTGTTGTCATTTTTAGCGGGGAAGAAGATCTATATCCTACATATGAATTATAAAATATTACAAAAAATAATGAACTCTGAACACGGACTTATGGATCTGGTGACCGATGACATCAGAGATGTACCAAAGGAACCGGATAAAAAGAAGCTCACACTAATGATGAAAAGAAAGGGTGAAATAGCAAAGGACAGGAATGTTCAAATACCACTCCCGTTGTTAAATAAAGACAAGAGTGCCGAGGCCAAGTGATAACAAAAAGGTTTAACCATGATTGAAATTCTTGAAAAAATCGAAAAACGGAACAAAAGGTTAGATTTCAACGATGAATTGACGACCGTTAAGATGAACGGCTCTGATATTCGGGATAAAGCGTTTATTTTTGACCGCCGGGATATCGATGTCCTGGAGCCTGAGATATCCGATGATGATTTGGGAAAGATAATTATCGCCGCTTTTTCCTCGAACGATGATTGGCGGACGGTGGGGGGAATTTCCCGGGCAACCGGTCTGTCTTACAGTGCGGTCAAAACCTTCCTGGATAATCACGAAACTCTGTTTGAGAAGACACCGTTCAAGATACGGGGTCGTACCCTTTACTCCCTGAGATCACGGCGTTAAAACCGCCATTTCAGGCCAAGCATCGGTAATATGCCAGCGTCGTAGATGTAACCCGAGCGGGCGTTGATGATCGGGTTAGCCTGGTTGGTCACGTTGCTCACCGAACAGAACAGCTCGATATTCCCCCAGTCATAAGTCCCGTACAGATTCAAACACATATTGGTCGGGAACTCCTCGGAGTTTTCGTCTTCTTTTACCTCGGTGTAAAACGCCTCGGTGTAGGCCTGGCTCAAATCGTAAGTACCGTCGGTATAGGTCGGAGAATAAGGGTAACCGGAGCGGAACTGAAGTTCCGTCCCGATATTGAACCGCCGCGAAAGCTGGTAATCGACCTTCGCCAGAAATTTGTGCGGGGCGTTCAGTTCGTACGGGATGTCGATACCGTCATCGGTCTTGTAAGCGTGGGTGTAGGCGTAAGATGTCAACAGGCTCAGTTTCGGCGTTAGGAATCCCGCCTTCTCGAAACTGACCGAGCCGCCGTAAAAGCGCGCCTCGCCCGTCGAGCGCATGGTCAGAAAATCCCCGCTTATTGTCCCGTTGTCGTCATAGACGTTGTCGAAATCCGGCGTGATAACCGCCAGGTGGTCGATGTCTTTTTTAAAAAAGCCGATATCGAGCAGGTCGTTCGACCAGCCAACAGAAAACAACCGGGTCCTCACCGGCTCGAGCCGGTCGAGATGGTCCTGCACCAGCACCTGGTAGGGGTCGAGAATATTACCGGTCGGGCTTTCGGCGTAGGTTCCGAAATGAAACTCGACGCGGCTTCGCGCCGAGGTCCGGAAAGTCAGGGTATGGCGACTGAGCAGAGGGCGGTTATTCTGCAGGTGATTGAAATATTCCAGCCGCAGGCCGTTCTCGATTTTGAAGCGGTCGAATTCTTTGGCGACCGAGACGAAAAAGGCGTTGTTGACCTCTCTCGTTTGGCCTTCGTAGTCACCGTAGTTTTCGTTTAAGGCCTGCTGGTAAATATACGGGTTGTCGCTATTGTAGAAGGGGGAGAGGAAATTCCAGTTCTGCTGCGAGAGGGTGATCTCGCGCGAGGAAACGTAATCGAGCTGGTCGCCCGCTTTGATTTCCCAGCCGCCATTCATATAGGTTCCTGTCAGTTCCAAAGCACCGCTTTTGCGAGTCTCGATTAAATCGACCCGGATTGTCGAGGGGTTTTCGGTCTCGCCGGGGGCGGCGTTGTATCTCTTGTGACCGTTACGAAATGAGCCGTTGAACTGGACCAGCAGTTTATCATAAACTGCGTCGAATCTTAATGCGGTCAGGTATTCTTTGGTGTTCTGGTAGGTGTTGATATCGGAGGCGCTGACCGAGGAGGCGGTGTTGTAGGCGAGGTAATCGCGCACCGCGTAATGGTCAAGCATCAGCCGAAAGCGCGGCGAGAGCCGGACGCCCGTCGAGAGATACACATCCTCGAAATTGGTCGGCGGGATAGTCTGGCGGTCGGAGGAAATATTCAGGCTGTTGACCAGTTTATCCAGCAGGGATTTGCGGACGGCCCCGAGCAGGTAAACGCTTTCGTTGCCGACCGAATATGTCCCGGTCGCTTCGATAGTCGATAAATCAAAAATAATATCGTTGTGGGCATTGAACGGCATCGGGGTGTTGAGGGTAATCGACGATGCCTGGGCGCGGTCAGCGGAAGTGCCGTGGGGATAGAACTTGATTTCCTCGACGATGGTCGAGGGTATCACCGAGAACATGCCGTAATGGTCCGGGTCAGGTCCGAGCAGAGTTCCGTTGAGATAATACTTGGGGTTGGTGCCGTTGATGCGGATTTGCGATGAATGGTTTGAACCCTGGCGGCTGATTTCCGGCTCTTTCAACGCGGCCACCGGGTTGGTGGGGACCAGCGCCTGCCGCGAAACCCGGGCTATCCTGTCCGAGTCGTACACGCGTTCGGAGACCCTCGGGGTCATCTCCGGTCGGACGGCGATCGACGCAACCTCGACCGCTTTCGCCTCGAGCACGAAATTCACGACCGCTTTTTTGTTTTCGATTTTAAGTTTGGCCGTCTGTTCGAAATAGCCGATGGACGACACCCGGAGAGTCAATGTGTACTCGTTCGCTTTGAATTTGAGGTTATAGGCGCCGTCGGTATCGGTCGAGATTCCGGTCAGGATTTTTTCGTTTTCAAAGACCATAACGGAGGCGCCGACCAGATGACGGTGGTCGGAATCGGTGACGATGCCCGTGACGGTGATGGTCGTTTTGGGTTGAGATTCCGCTCCGGCAATCGTCGCCGTTAAAAGAAGCAGGGTTATGAGGTTCAATATTCTGGTCATGGCTTTTTTCCTGAGATATAGTCAGGACAAAAGCCGTGCCGTTTTCCGATATAGTCGGCGGTAATGTTATCCTGTTATCGTTTAATCGAATACGCGCTGTTTAAGGATTGCACAGAGGTGAAAGAAATTACTTTATATGCAAGGGGGGTAACAACTTCTCGCGATAGCGCCATCGCTTGCTCACGTGTAAAAGATTGACCTGCCTTTCTTGCCGGCCTATATTGCCCCGATGAAATCTGCCGCCGTCAAAACCTTGAAATATATTATTATCCTTTTCAGCGCCGTTTCGGTCGTGGTGTTTTTCTGGCAGTCCATCCGCAACCATAACTATATCCCCAACGGCAACGACCTGACGTCGTATCTTACCGCCGGGTGGATGTTTTTCTCGGGGGAGAATCCGTACGCCATGACCGTCCGCCGTTATATCTATCCGTTGTTTCTGTTGATAGTCACTTACCCGTTAGCTTTTTTGCAGTCGGGCTATTTCCAAAAAGCGGTGACGGCATCGCTGTGGTCGTTACTTGCTTATTTTGCTTTTTTCAAGACCGTCTTTGCTTCCTGGAATTTTTTGTACGGTTATAAATCTACGGTTGACTGGCTGAAGAGTCATTTTTTCCGGTTAGCCCTTTTATTTTTTCTATTGCATACTTTTCTGCAGTCGGAGTTTTTGAACGGTCAGGTGAATCTGGTGGTGATGGGTCTGGGGGCGGGTTATTTTTTCATGCTGCAGAAGGACCGGCAGTTCGCCGCGGCGGCGCTGCTGGCAGTGGCGGCGGCGATAAAAATCGCCCCTGGACTGTGCCTGGTTTACGCGCTCTGCACCCGTCAGTACAAAACTGTTTTTTATTTTGTCTGTCTGTTGCTGGCGATGGTGCTCGTTTTGCCGCTGGCGCTCAACGGGCAGACGCTGGATTATTACGGTTATTTTGTCAAAGAGGTGTTGCCGATAATATCCAAGACCGAAGCCGCCGCCGGTTTTAAAAGTTTTTCCCTGCTCTCCACTTTCAGCCACCTGTTACATATTACCTGGCACCCGCAGATAAAAGTTATCGTATTGGTCTCGCTGGCGGCAGTGTTGATGTTGCCGGTTTACTTGTTCTGCCGGAAACATCTGAAAAGTTCGGACAGCTTTTACAGGTTGAGCGTTTTCGCGGCGATCGTGTCGGCTTTGCCGCTCACTTTTCCCATGTCCGAGGGACATCACCTGCTGGTGCTGACTGTCCCGCTGCTGGTCATCATCGCATATTTCGAGAAGTTATTGTGTTCCGGCGCGAGCCTGAAATCCGATCGCATGGCGCTCTGGTTTGCCGGGTGTCTGGTGGTTTTGCATATCGGGCAGGGATTACCGGTAACCCCGCTGCGATTTTTAGCCCTGGCGGGTATCTATCTCGGGTTACTTGCGTTAATAAAGTCAAAGAACGAACCGGCAGTACCGGAACCTTGCAGTTAATCCCTCGCCAGGCGACTGGCGCCGCGCAGGTAACCGGTGGGGAAACGGCGCGTGAGTTCCTTTATCCGCGAAATGTATGACTTCAGTACAGCAGATGTATCCATAACCATCGTTGTCGCGCTGGTTGCAGGAGTGTTCGAGGCAGTGTGGTTTTATTACTAATAATATATTTCATTAAAATGGTTAATCGGAAATATATACGACCGGGGCCGCTTTCAGACGATTTTCTAATTATTTGCTCTTGGGACGGTGTTTTAGTATACTTGAATAAAATATAAAGATGTAACAAACAGTATATGGCATATATCGGTGAACTGGCCGCTTTGACCACCGCCGTCTGCTGGTCGTTTACCTCGGTGTTTTTCGCCGAGGCTGGCCGAAGGATAGGTTCCTTCCGCGTGAACTGTATCCGGCTTTTGATGGCGGTTTCTATATATACGGTGATTTTGTACCTGACGACCGGGAGACTGTTCCCCGAAAGTTTGAACACCTCCCAGACGTTCTGGCTGTCGGTTTCGGGTATTATCGGACTGGTTATCGGCGACGGCTTCGGATTCAAGTCGATGGTCATGATCGGGCCGCGATTGATGATGTTACTTCACGCCACGGCGCCCATCATGGCGACTCTTATCGCCTGGTTTCTTCTGGGCGAACAGCTCGGTCTGCTCCACCTGCTGGGTATTGCCCTGACCGTATTCGGGGTTTCCTGGGTCATTCTGGAACGCCGGTTGAACCGCGGCAACCATTTCAACCTTGATAAAGGCCATCCTGATTCCGGAACGATGGTCAAAGGAGTACTTTTGGGGTTGGGATCGGCGTTAGGGCAGGCATCCGGGCTGGTTCTGTCAAAATATGCCATGTTATCTCTGGGCGGGACGGTGGAGCCAATGCCAGCGTCGTATATCCGAATGGTAGCCTCGCTGATTTTTATCTGGTTTCTGGCCGGTTTCCGGGGTGAGATTAAAAATAATCTGAACGCTTTCAAAGACCGCCGGGCGCTGGCGTTTGTCGGGGGCGGAGCTTTTTTCGGACCTTTTTTAGGAGTGTGGATGTCGCTCGTAGCAGTTAGATATATCGAAGCTGGAATCGCCGCCACCCTTAACTCGCTTACTCCGATATTCATTATCCCGGTTGTTATGGTCATGTTCAAAGAAAAAGTCTCAATGCGGGCTTTCCTCGGCGCGGTGGTGGCCGTTTTGGGCGTCAGCCTGCTCCTTTTAGGCGATGCTTTACTTAGACTATTCTAAATTAAGCGATTTCATTAATCGTTTCTATGGTTCGGCAGAACAAAAAGCGGCACGGCTGGTCGGGCGCGACCGGGAGTTCGACTCCGGCTATTTCGATATTGTCCGCTTTTTCGGTCCCGACCGCGTCGACCCGGCGCATATCGAAATCAAATACGTCGAAGGCGTTTTTGAATTTTCCGACGAATTGATAGCCCGTTTTGCCGGGGAAGTTGAAGCCGAGATGCGCCGGAAGAAACGTTTGTTTGATGGACCGACAGTGATGATGATGACGGCGTTCGATATCAATGCCGACCCGCCGATGATAACAGTGCGGGAGGTGCGTTACGGCGATATCGCCGGGAGCGGTTATGCTCTGGACATGAAACATCAACTGTTCGAATCCCGCGGCGGGAGCCTTCGGGAATACTACAAAAGCAAATATCCCGGCCCGGCTTATGAAGACAGTCCGCTGCCCAACTGTATCGGTGTGTGCGGGTATCTTTTGCTGAGAGAAAAGGATGAGTCGTATCTGCTTCAGGTGCAGCGTTCCGGACAGGTAGCGTCATTGGAAAACTCCCCCGGACCCTCGGCGGCCGGCGGTGTCGACTTTGTCCGGGGGTATCGGAATCTCGAAGAATTACTTCTAAAATCTTTATACAATGAAATTATCGAAGAATTAAATCTGAAAGAAGGCGAATGTCGGATAACGCCGCTGGCCTGCGCCCGGGAGATCTTCCGGGGGGAGCGGCCCCAGGTGTTCGCGCTGATGGAAACCTCCCTGAGCCGAGAAGTGGTAGCGTTTCGTCTGAAAAACTCCCGGCCCGATTTCGAAGAAATCGCCGGTTTTGATTTTTACGAATTTCCGTTCCGGAGCGCTGTCCGCCGTGACAGGCTGGGGCGTTTGAACCACGAAGCGAGGATGAATTATTACCTGCTCGAAGAATATCTGACCGGGAGCGGAGAGTAAGGCAAAAAAAGACCGCCCTGATGTCAGAGCGGTCGAATGGGCTATTTTTTAGAGATTTTAAATATCCAGCTCGTCAACATCGGTCACGGGCTTCGTCAAGGCTTCGGTTTTTTCCGCGATAACTTCAGGGTCTTTCCTTTTGAGTTTACCTTTATGTTTTTTCAGTTGTACTTTCACCTTTTCGATGGCCGTATCAATAGAGTTGTACATATCGTCGGTCTCTCCCGAGCCGGAAAGGGTACTGTTGTAAACTTTGACCTTCAGTTCGGCCATCCGCCGATGCCGCTCGACATCAAGAATAAACTCCGCCGAGATGATATTGTCGAAAAATCTGGTCAACCCCTCCATTTCAGCTTCGGCCTTGTTTTTTATCTCCGGGGTCATATCGAAGTGACGTGCAGTAACCTTTTTTAGCATGGCATAGCTCCTTTCCATGCATGTTTTTTATTATTATTTATAACCATAGTTATGCATTGCGTTTTTAACAACATACGGGCGTCCGAAACTGCCGTTTGTTTTTTGATGGTCGTGATGTATGTCCTGGGAAAAAGAAAAGCCCGCCATATATTTAATATGGCAAAAAATATGAAAAATTCAAGCAAAAAATCCGGTCTCAAGTAAGTCCCACATCCTATGCTAAAAGTGACCAGTTCAAATCTCCCCCGTATATCTGATTATACAATTCAAATCAGGAAATTCTCTTTCTGAAACGAGCCGGTTTGATTTTTAATTCTTCCCGGTATTTGGTGACGGTTCTTCGCGCCAGTTTGATACCCTCATCGTTGAGCATCCGGTATATCTCCTGATCGGATAAAGGCTTCTCCGGATTTTCTTTTTTGATTATTTCTTCGATATGCTGCTTGACCGAACGTTTCGACATATCATCGCCGTTCTCGCGGGAAATGCCGGAGTTGAAGAAATATTTTATTTCATAAACCCCCAGGGGTGTCTGAACATACTTGCCGTTAGAGACCCGGCTGATGGTGGCGACATTCATGTCCAGCTTCTGGGCGATATCTTCCATAATCAGCGGTTTCAGGAAAGCCGAACCCTTGTCGAAAAATTCCTTCTGTTCCTCGATGATGGCTTCCATCACCCGGATCATGGTCGAACGGCGCTGATTGATGGAATTCAACAGCCAGCGGGCCTGTTCCAGTTTCTGCTTTATGTAATCTTTTGTATCCTTGGAGGATTTATTGCCGCGTTTCACCAGTTCCTTGTAGTTGGCGTTGATACGCAGGCGGGGGATGTTTTTGTCGTTGTGGTAAACTACGAATTCGTCTCCGAACCGTTCCACGATGAGGTCCGGGACAACCGGCATGGCGGCGGTGTCGAAACGACCGTAGGTCGGCGAGGGCGATAACCCCTTGATAACCTCGACCGCCTTCTGAATTTTCTCGAACGGCACTTTCATGATTTTGGACAACTGGAGGATTGACTTCTTTTCCAGGTCGTTGAGATGTTCGTTGACCAGGCGATAGGCGAGCGTGTCGGTCTGGCCTCTATCCTCGAGTTGAATCATCAGTGATTCCCGAAGGTCGCGGGCGCCGACTCCCGAAGGGTCGAACCGCTGGATCTTTTTAAGGATGTCTTCGATTCGGGATTCCTCGATTTGCATCTCGGCCGCCATCTCCGCAACACTGATTGTCAGGTAACCGTCGGGGCTGATGTTCCCGATGATATATTCGCCAATCAGGTGCTCTTCTTCGGACAATTTCAGGAAAGACAATTGTTCGGACAAATGGTCGTAAAGGTTTTCGTGAGTGGTGACGATACTCTCGAAATTGTCATCCCGCTGTTCTTTCTGTTCCCGAACCTTGTAACCTTCCTCTTCCTCGTATAGGTATTCGTCCCAGTCAACCGGTTCTTCCTTTTCTTCGCTGCTTTCCTGTTCCTGTTCGTCGGAAGCGGTTTCATCGATTTCCTCGATTTCCTCCAGGAGAGGGTTGGTCACCAGTTCATGCCTGAGGGTTTGTTCCAGCTTCAAAATGGGCATCTGCAGCATCTTCAACGATTGAATCAGCTGGGGCGCCAGGGTCTGCTTTAATTTAAGTTGTAAGCCTAATCCTAACTTCATAACACCACTAT
>JBMOKZ010000155.1:0-2155 GCA_049324195.1 Candidatus Zixiibacteriota bacterium
GATGCCGTGGTTCTGGCCACCGGCGGGTACGGCCGTGTTTTTAATCTCTCCACCATGGGTCTTGGCTGTAACGTCACCGCCATCTATCGCGCCTACAAGCGCGGGGCGCTTTTCGCCAATCCCTGTTTTACCCAGATTCACCCGACCTGCATCCCATACTCCGGCGAGTTCCAGTCGAAACTGACCCTCATGTCGGAATCGCTGCGCAATGACGGCCGCATCTGGGTACCGAAAAAGCAGGGCGATAAACGGTCTCCGAGCCAGATTCCCGAGTATGAACGCGATTATTACCTCGAACGCAAGTACCCCAGTTACGGCAACCTGGCTCCGCGCGACATTTCCTCGCGCAGCGCCAAGGAAGTCTGCGACGAGGGCCGGGGGGTGGGTCCCACCGGTTATGGTGTTTATCTCGATTTCGCCGACGCCATCAAGCGGCTGGGAAAAGACATTATTGAAGCCCGCTACGGTAACCTCTTCGAGATGTATCATCTCATCACCGACGAGGATCCCTACGAGGTGCCGATGCGCATTTATCCGGCCACCCATTATACCATGGGCGGGCTGTGGGTCGATTACAACCTGATGAGCAATATTCCCGGCCTGCATGTCATCGGCGAGGCTAATTTCTCCGACCACGGCGCTAACCGGCTGGGAGCCTCGGCGCTGATGCAGGGGCTGGCCGACGGTTATTTCATTTTGCCGTACACCATCAGCGACTATTTCGCCCGCGTCGGCGCCCAGAATATCACCCCCGACCGGAGCGAATTCAAGCGCGCCGAGGAAACAGTGTCTGACCGCATTGCGAAACTGATGGGAGTCAACGGCAAACGCACCGCCGAATCGTTCCACAAGGAATTGGGCAATATCATGTGGGAATATTGCGGTATGACGCGTAACGAAGCCGGCCTGAAGAAGGCGCTCGAGTTGATACCGGCTCTGCGCGAGGAATTCTGGAAAGACATTAAAGTGCTTGGTCAGTCCGACGGTATGAACCAGATGCTGGAACGAGCCAGCCGGGTGGCGGACTTTTTGGAATTCGCCGAAATTTTCGCCTGTGACGCCCTCGACCGGGAAGAATCCTGCGGGGCGCATTTCCGCGAAGAATCCCAGACCAAAGACGGTGAAGCTCTTCGCAACGATAAGAAATTCGCATACGTGGCGGCCTGGGAATACAAAGGTGACAACCAGAAACCGGAACTTCACAAGGAGCCGCTGGTATTTGAAAACGTTGAACTGGCCACAAGGAGCTATAAATAATGAACTTTAAACTGCATGTATGGCGTCAGAAAAACGCCCAGGATAAGGGGAGAATGGAGATTTACGAAGCTCATGATATTACCCCCGATATGTCGTTTTTAGAAATGCTTGATGTGGTCAACGAGGATTTGGTGAACAGGGGTATCGAGCCGATTCATTTCGACCATGACTGCCGCGAGGGTATCTGCGGCGCCTGCTCGCTGGTCATCAACGGCCTGCCGCACGGCGGCAACAAGGGCACCACCACTTGTGAACTGCGCATGCGCAAGTTCAAAGACGGCGACGAAATCTATGTCGAACCCTTCCGGGCCAAGGCGTTGCCGGTGGTGAAGGACCTGATGGTGAACCGCTCGGCGCTCGACCGTATTATGCAGGCGGGTGGATTCGTTTCGGTCAGTACCGGGGCGGCTCCCGACGGCAACGCTATTCCGATTTCCAAGATCGACGCCGACAAGGCTATGGACGCCGCCGCCTGTATTGGCTGCGGAGCCTGTGTCGCCGCCTGCAAAAACGCCTCAGCCATGCTCTTTCTCTCGGCCAAGGTTTCGCAATTTACCTACCTGCCCCAGGGCCGGGTGGAACGCGAACGGCGCGTGAAAAATATGGTGGCTCAGATGGACAAAGAGGGCTTCGGCAACTGCTCCAATTATTACGAATGTGAGGCCGTATGCCCCAAAAATATCAGCGTCGAATGTATCGCGAAAATGAATCGGGAGTACTTTAAGGCGTTAACCAAAAAAGTGAAATAATTTTTGAAACCTCGGCCCCCATTGCCGTGTTTTCTGATTGAATAATTTAATATTTAGATTATAAAAACGGAGGTTAAATGGCGCAAAAACAACAAATCGCCAAAAAACCGTCGTTAAAACAGGTTGGCCTTTCCGAGGAAGTCCTGATG
>JBMOKZ010000156.1:0-2141 GCA_049324195.1 Candidatus Zixiibacteriota bacterium
CGGGCACGGTTGTTCAGCTTCAAGGTCGGGTTGGCTTCGAATGGGCTCGCCAGGTTGGTCTGGACACGGCCTTTGTTGAAATCGACTTCTACGTGGCGGATACCGTGGTTGGTATCGTCTGGGATACCGTTTCAACCGGTCTTATAAGCCTGGTTGTCTCCAGCAACGGTAATATGGGCAACAACTACAGCGGCAGTGTTAATATGGATTTCTTTGGCACCGATATAGAGTGCGACGACTCGTCGAACTACGCCAGCGGCACCACGGATACCATTCCGGGCGACGCCACGGTTTATCTGGGCGATGCCTCACCGGTTATTCTGACCTCGACCGACGGCGGCACCACCGTAACCGCCAGCTGGGCGATCTTCGGTCAAGGCTTTGAACACCCCAACGGATTCAAACCGGTTACCGGGTTCTCCAAGAGCGGCGTCGAATTATCGAAACCTACCCATTATGAAGACTCTTTATATGATTGTTTCCATACCGGTTCTTTTATCACCATCGATTCGACTTTGGTTCTCGAAATTACATATTACGCCCCCAAGAAGGACACTAGTCGCTACGCAATAATCCAAATGATAAGAATTTGGGTATTTGACTCTCTGCCACATTATGACGTTGTGATAGGAGAAGCTTTTGACTGGGACATTCCATCAGACACCGGTTCTTACAACACCGCTGGCACCGACCCGGTCAATGGCGTGATCTATCTTGTCGGCGGTGAATACGATGAACCGCATGGTGATTCCCTGGAATGTATCGACAACAATACTCGCATTGGAGGAGCAAAAAGATTAGGATATTATACTCAAGAAGAATATAATGCTGATTCTACGGTTTTTCATACTGATCCTATCTGGGGCGGTTATACCGCCTTGAACGAAGACTATGTCTATCCGGCCAACGGTTTCGTACCCGAAGAACTCTGGGCTAACATGATGGCTAATGAAGGATTGAATGCCCAGCCTTCATCGGTCTCTGAGGATCAGCATGTCGTTCTGACCTATTTCAACAGCTATGACTTCGAACCTGAAGACACTCTTATAATATGGGTTGAGAAAACGACTATTGTGGTTGAAATAACGCCTCCGAGTATCCTGGATTTCTTTTTTGGATTAATAAACAGAATTTTCGACTGGTTTATGGATTGGTACCATTATTTCAAAAAGATATTCCTCGGCTGCTGTGTGGGTACGACCGGAGACGCCAACTGCTCCGGCAGCGACCCGGATATTTCCGATATTACCCGTTTGATTGATTACCTGTATCTGTCCCATGCCCCGCTGTGCTGTCTCGAGGAAGCCGACGCCAACGGCTCGGGCGGCGAACCGGATATTTCCGACATTACCAAACTGATCGACAATCTCTATCTGTCCCACTCAGCCCTCCCCGATTGCCCGTAAGAAGTCCTTAATCCTCAACCAAACCGGCTGCTCCTGTTACAGGGGGGCCGGTTTTTTAAATCCCCCCTGTCAATTTTTGACGACTACTCCCATAAGACAATTAGCGATATAATTATTTTGGTGGAGAGATGATATTGAGGAACCATATCGTTTTAACTTAACCGGCTGATCTTTATAAAATCCATATAATATTTGTTCCGGAATATCAATACCAGCCCTGAAATACCGATAAATATGGTAATATAAGTGAATATCAAGGGGTGTGTTACAGCTTAATAAAACAGCCATAGGATACATAAGCCAATGCCCCAGGTTGGTCATCATATCATTGTCGGAGTCATAGTCAGATTGTATCAAGGGGAAGCATGGGCTTGAACCTGAGGTTCGGGACTTGGAAATCGAGCCTGAAACAGTCTCCAGGTATTTAGGGAGAAGGGATATCTTACAGTATGTCAAAATCAAAAATAGCGATTTACGGTTCCAACCCGGACCATATCGAAGATCTCAGGGAACAACTTGAGGGACTCAGCTATTCCGCAGTCTTTTTGACCGGCTCCCTGACTGATCTTGACAAAAGCCAGATACCCCTGCCCGATGTATGTCTGCTTGAAATCGACCAGCCCGGCCAGGACGCCGTGAAGAAATTCTTCCGGGAAAAAAAGCTTCCCGTAATCTATCTCGTTCCCCGCTCCCAACCGGAACTTCTCGATAAATTCAAAATAAAAAAGCCTTATG
>JBMOKZ010000157.1:0-2135 GCA_049324195.1 Candidatus Zixiibacteriota bacterium
ATCTTTCAGCTTCACTGGCACCCAGACCCCGGTTTCACACCAGGTTTCACCGTTATCTTTAGAGAAAGTGGCTGGAGCGTCTGGTGGAACCTGAACCCAAATTTTGAGATCGCCGTAGTCGGATGTCGGGTTGCCAAAGGCGTCAAACGCCTGGACAGTGACTTTTTCTGGGCGTTTGCCGTTGAAACTTACGCTCTCGGGCTCAAACCCGACATAGCGCGCCGGTCCCGGAATGACTTCTACGGTGTACGTACCGGACGCATCAACCCGCTTGGGCCGGGGTTCGCTTCCACTTAAATCATCGTAATAAAGGACCGCTTGCACGCGTGTGGCGCCGGGGACGGTGCTCGCTACCCACTTAGCCTCGATTGTGCCGTCGGAATCCGGGGACCCTGAGGATATGCCGCTTGGCCGGCCGTTGGAGACGATATCGGCGTGCGCGCGCCCGTGCCAGCGCCCGGCCCGGCGTTTAACGCCTTTGTCTTCTTTGTTCCCTTTGTCCTTAAGCGGATCCGGTGAGGTTGTGGTTTCAAATACAACTTTCGCCGCATAATCGGTAACCGGTTTGTCCTCCTGGTCATTCACTTGAGCGGTAAGGCCGATATCGCTTGACCCTGTGGTTGTCTTATTGCCGGATACCGAAAGGGAAATCCGCCAGTACAGAGCCCGGACGTTTGTGCCGTCCACCAGCGCCGGGTCCTCTGTTCCGGTTGGGAAGTATTCCACCGCAATCTCGCCGCCGCCGACCCGGTCGGCGTTAAATGTGGCTTCAGCCGTGCCGGTTCCGGTCACTATGGGGTTCTGGAAGCGCCCGAACGCAGCGGCGAAGCGAAATACCCCTGAAAGAGGCACCTCATTACCATTGTTATCTACAGCGCGGGCCCGGACTCTGATATTGTCTCCCGGAATATTGAGGAAGAGTGCGGAACAGTCTGTCTCGATATACAAATAAGCAGGCATTTGAGCTTCTTCCTGTTCGAAGCCTACGGATACCGCCTGGCGCGGCCGCACCGAAAGGACCGGCGTGGGAACGGAGTTATTGCCGTTTTCATCAAAGGCCTCAAGGTAATAGTAATACCACTGGCCCTGGGTGAGCCCTTCTTCCTTATAGACGCTTTCGCCGCGTTCCAAAGTTTTTAATAGTTCGAAAGGCCCTGACGCTTCAAGAGACCTATAGAGCCGGTAGCCGTCTAAGTCGGGCTCGGTATTTGCCTGCCAGGAGATAACGGCATCATGCCCGGTATCAAGCTCCTTTATTTTGAATCCCTGTGGTGTCGCCGGAGGGGTAATGTCTACGGCAAAGGTGGAACCGGCCGCTGGGACTCCGGACTCGTTTCCCGATTGATCGACAGCGGTCACCCGGTAGGAGTAGTAGACGTCCCTGCTCACCGTGGTATCTGTGTATTCGGGAACCTGGGTGTCCACCATGGAGCTTCCGAGCCGTTGATAATCGCCGTCGGAAGGGGGGTTTACCCCGTCGCCTATCGCCCTGTAAATACGGTATCCGAGGAGATCCGGCTCCGAGTTCGGGTTCCAACGCAGCACCAGGTAGTCGCCGGTTCCCGGGTCACTTACGGTAAGCCCGGTGGGCGGCGCGGGGGGGTCGGTATCAGTAGCGGAGGGTGCGAACTCTTCCGCAGGAGGATTATCCTGACCGCCGTCATAAACATCGGTGCCGACGGCGGCTGTCAGGAAGCGCCCGCTCAAAACCGCCAGCATAACGGCGATTGCAAGAGCGAGCGGCAACAACCTTCTTTTTTTACCCGGCATGACTAATTCCCCCTAATCCGGACGAGCCGGAACCAAAATATTTCACCACAGAGGCACAAAGTTCACAGAGAACAGAAATATCAAAAAAAATGGTATTTATTCAGGGTCAGAATTCATCCCTGAAACCCGTGCCTGAGTAATTACCTATGTTTCTCTGCCGAAAACAAGAACGACGTTATGCGCTCTGTCCGCGACATAAACCCGGTTCTCATACACGCACAAGCCGTTTGGCATTATGTAGGTCAGACCGGGTTGATTTGTGACCTTCAAGGTTTTAACAAGCCTTCCTAGCTGGTCAAATACCAACAGGTCGCTCTTGAATGTTTCAGCGGCAACGATGTACTTTCCATCAAAAAAAGATACTC
>JBMOKZ010000158.1:0-15900 GCA_049324195.1 Candidatus Zixiibacteriota bacterium
GCCGATGGAGACGTTTACTGACGGTTTTGATTTGGCTAAGAAGGCAAATTTGGAAAATGAGGAAAAACTGACGGCATAAAAAAACACCAGAGGTAAATGACTGTCAACTCAAGTACTGGTCAGTACAAATTATTTATATAATTTCACTATTTCTTATCATACCAGGGCTGGCCTTTTCTTACGCGGCTCTGTCGTATCGCACCGAGCAGGCGCCTAAATTATTTGCCGGACTTTTCAACCCGTGCTACTGGATGCCGGTATGGAAAACGCGGCCGTTTTTCACGGCTCGAGGATACCGGTTATATGTCACCGGTACGATGATGGTAACTCTCGGTGCGCTTATCGGCCTGGTGAACATGATGGTGTCGAACTGATACAAATCATCCGGCGTCGGGTTGACCGCCCGGCGCCGGAGAAAATATTTGGAGTTGTGTCGGGTCTTGCTCGTTTCGGCGAGTGTGACCCGACACTCCACAGAGCAAACACCCCTACCCCACACACTCTCTATCCCCCTGGGCCGCAATCGCATAGCTCTGCTGTGCGGGGTCGCGAAGGCTCGGAGCGGGAAAATATCAAAAAAAAATCAAAAAAAATGAATTTTTTTTATTTTAAACTGACACGAGGTGTCAGTGCCTTTTTATATATTAAGTTGTCATCAAGCGAATCCGGCACCAGGTGAATCAGAAAATATTGAAAGTAAGGGTGTATTCCTTTTATGAAAAACAAGCGCTCAAACCGCGGTTACCCGAACTGAACGGGTGTGACGCGGTTTTGGTGTTAAATGTGGGCGGCACATGTCCACATGTGCCCCAGCATCCGAAAGTAAATGTAGTGCAGGAGCCCTGTAAGCCTGCCTGTTAGAAATAGCAGGCAACAGAAAACCGATAACTTTAAACATATGAGGTATAAGATGAAGCGTATAACAGGGGTAATAATGGCGGTGCTGTTTGCCCTAACGCTGACCTCACAAACGATTCTGGCATCTCAATACGATATCCTCGACCCAAGGTACAACGGAGCCACTGAAAGTGTAGCGAGTACGGACAGTGACCCATGGGGAGAGCCGAATAATGGAGTACCACAAATAGAGACAACTAATATCAATAATATAATGATATTTTTTGATACAGCTAAGTTATATGTATTTTATTTCTTAATGGATAATATATATGTACCACAAACATATTTTATAATTAATCAAGATATCTTAAAAGATAATAATTCAACACAAAATCATAATATTATTTCTGACAATGAAGATAATGAAGAAAACACAAGCACAAGTAGACCTAAAAAAGATTAAAAATCATATTCAGAGTAATCTTTATAGAAGAGCTCAAGAGCTACTTGATAATATTGATTATGAAGAGTTGGATTTATACGAAAAAGGGGAATATTATCTTTTAAGAGGTGAGTGTAGTTTATTCTTGGGTGATTTTAAACATAACCACATAGATAAAGCAATCGATATTTTTAGAAATTCATCTAAACACGAACATTTTGCAAAAGCAAAATACTTTAAAGGATGGCAACTACAATCATTGGGGTCTCATATAGATGCTAAAGAGTCTTTTTTAGAAGCATACGCATCATTTCTTCGAATTAACAATTTGTCATGGATGGCACGTACCCTAAATAGATTAGCTTTTGTTTGTAAAATCTTAGGTGACATATTACAGGCAATTGACAACTTAAATAAAGCCATGTTATACTTTGAAAAATGTAATGAAATGAATAGCTATCTAATTTGCAAATTAAATTTAGCTTTAATATATATGATAAATGGTAAATTAAAAAAATCCATTGATATTTACAAAACTAATTCAAAAGAACAAATTAACTTGAAACCGAAGAAACAAGGTCTTTTTATACTCGCATACTCTATCGCTCTCGCTTACAAAGGTGATATTGAAAAAGCTTTAAAACTCATAAAAGCATCATATATACAACTCAAAGGCTTCAAGCACGAAGAAGCTCAGTATTTTGAACATCTGGGACGGATATATCTTTTGGCCGGGGACTATCAAAACGCGCTCGAGGCTCTCAAGCAAAGTCTGAAAATATCTCTTGAAATCGCGCCCGAATCCGACCATATCTCCCAGACCAAGCGTCTGCTCGGGGACCTTTATTTCGCTACCGGCGAGTACGACAAGGCGCAGAAGTACGCCTCCGAGGGTCTCGCGGTCGCCGAAAAAATCAACGAACGGGTCGAAATCGCCGCCTGCTGGCGCGTGTTCGGACAGCTCGAGCATCAACGCGGCAACGACGATAAAGCGCGTGAATGGTTCGCCAAAGCGGTCGAGCTGTTCAACCAGATAAGCTCCCGCTACGAGCTGGCGGTCACCCGCTACCTCGCGGCCAGGGACGGCCTGTATTACGACGGCGAACGTATCGCCGCGCTCTATATGGCGCGCGAGTATTTCGAGTCCGAAGATATCGAGCACTATGTCGAAAAGGTTGACCGGGAACTCAAAAAAGCGCTGGCCGAGCATCCCGTACCCCACCCGCACCGCGACGCATCCGACAACAACGGTTGTCCGCAGATTATTACCGGCGGTCTTCCGCTGAAAAAACTGGTGACGTTCGCCGAACACGTTGCCGGCTCCGAGATGACGGTGCTTCTCACCGGCGAGACCGGTACCGGCAAAGACCTTTTCGCCAAATATATCCATTACCAAAGCGGCCGCCCGGGAAATTTTGTCGCATTCAACGCCGCCGCCGTGCCCAACTCGATGATTGAGTCGGAGCTGTTCGGGTACATAAAAGGCGCGTTCACCGGCGCCGAACACGACAAGCCGGGGCTGTTTGAGATGGCCGACAACGGAACGTTTTATCTCAACGAAATCGCCGACGCCTCGCTCGAGTTTCAGGTGAAACTGATCGAGGCGCTCGAAAGCCGCACCGTCCGCCGGCTCGGCGAAAACCAGACACGCAAAGTCAATTTCCGGCTTATCGCGGCCACCAACCACGACCTGAAAGAACTCGTCAACGAAAACAGGTTTCGGCTTGACCTCTATCACCGGCTCAACGAAATCCCGATAACCCTCCCCCCGCTGAGCGACCGGCCCGGTGATTTCGTCCCGCTGGTCGAATTTTTCCTTCGCGACGCCGGGCTTAACAATGGGCACAGGGGTATCGAACACCTGGCGGAGATTCTCTCGCAGCGTATCTGGCCAGGCAATGTTCGCCAACTGCGCGCCGAGATCAACCGGTTGTGGCTCGAGTCGAGGGGCGATATCGAGCAGCTGATTAAACTCGCGCGCGACTACAGCGCCGCCACCGAACGGGAGCAGCTTTTACAAACGCTCGAAGTCTGCGGTTGGAACCGGCGGGAAGCCGCCCGACGGCTGGGAATCAGCGAGGCTACTGTCCGCCGCTGGATCGAGAAACATGACCTCGCCGCATCTTTGTGTAGTGTCAGTACCTGCTCGCCAAAGGCGAGTGTGAACTAACACCCTTACCCACCGTCAGCAATTGTTGGTCAAGCCTACTTGGGGCTTGAACTTTTCTCTGAACGTCAAATCGAGGTTACTAAAAAAGACGTCGAAAGCGCAAGGCTTTCGACCTACGAGACTCCCTGCGACGCCCTGCGTCGCGCTGTAATTCACACGCCGACAATCCCTTACACGACGAAACAAGCGCCGTGCGACGCAAACTGCGACACAATTTAAAAACATAATCACTTGAAAATCAACCACTTGAAAAAACCGCGTCGCAGTGCGACGCAGTTCTGCCCGTTTTGCGTCGCAAAGGCACTTATATACTCCATTATCACAGCACCCCACAACTGTCTCATCCCCTCGCCGCTCAATAAGATACAAGAAAATATACTAATACCTGCATTATCGGCACGGTTATTGTTGCTATAGAATGCCAAGGAGTGAGGATCTCCTTTCGACAACGTGAGGTAAACCGGCCTTGGCTGGGCGGAGACCGAGGGCGACTCTTTTGCCCGGCCCGGCCGGTGAAAGAAGAGAAAAATTTAAAATATATAACGTAAGGTATGGAGGGAACATGTTAAAAAAAGATTATTACCTTTTTCTTCTGATTGTTGTATTTACAATAATCCTGTCTATTATGTTATTCAGCAACACGTTGGCTGTGACAACAACTGAGGCATCTTTTGTTAAATTCAATAATCAGGAAAAGATAAAGATGTTGGTTCACTCAATCCAAGAGGCACTAAACAATCCCTGCGATATTAATTTAAAAGCAATTATAAATATGGTACCTGCGGATTCAAGGGAAAAAGCTGCCAATAAAATATTGAGTTTATCTCATAATTCTCAAACATAGAAAAAGAATCAAAAGATGAGATAACCACACAAAATTACTTATTACTGGTAAACGAAAATATAATTGAATCGGATATTACTGAAGTTAAATTAACCGTATTATATGATATAGCCGAGTACACCGCCCAGCAAGACATAATATTGAAATTCGAAAACCAGAATAATAAATCGATTCTTTTCAATTTTAATCAAGTTCTTGAAGAGATCGATGAATTTAACACTAATGCAATCACAACTTTAAGTCCATTTATCAATCAAAAAACCGCAACTTCTTCTAAAAATGCACTTTCAGTAACAGACTACCAGAGCGATTACCTTTTTATCCCGAAAGAATTATACGGGGGGAGCTCGGTATTCAACAAGGTTGTCAGTTATAACGAGTTTGAGGGTAACATCATTAGCGCTCCTTATGGGATAATAGCAATAATCTACCAGGATCCGGTCTCTGATTACTGTCGTGATTATCTTTTTATTACTGATCCCGGGTGGAACCGGATTATTGCGTCAGAAAGAACACATTGGATCACCGATTACGGCTCACATGGAACCGGCATTAGCAACTTTAGTTTTCCGGCTGCAATCGCTTTTGTAGATTGGTGCTGGATTGTTGCGGATGCTTATAACAACAGAGTACAAGTATATTATCTGGACTATAGTGATGAACTGACTTACAAATATTCGATCTTGGATAATTTTGGTTCTATTCGGGATGTCGATGCCGCCCGAATACCTCTCACAGACGATCCTGCAGACGATATAGTAGAGATTGCGGTGTTAGATTATGATAATTCGGTTGTGAAATTTTATGACCATCATAAAATGATCCTTTCCAGTCATCACCAAATGAAGGAGAAGAGCACCTATATATGTGTTCATTACAAGTCGGTACTGGTACATGGCGCTCTTACTATGACCAGATACTGATTTGGCCGATAACCGATTCTGCCTGGCAAAATACATATGGTTCATCTGTTTCATGGACAGGTGAAATTTACTGTCCCGAAACAGACATGGCGGGTACGGACAATGATCGATGTAAGATATCTGAATGTAAATATGAAACCGAAAGAGAAGGTTTTATCGATACCCATTTCTCAACCTACAGCGAGATGATTGGTTCTGAGAATCTCCATGAATGGGGCATAGACTATAATAACTCAACCATTTATATTTGGGATAAAAATCCATTACCTTAAATTGTATAATAAAAGAAAGGAATATATCATGTCCTTAAAGAAAATACTAATCGTAACCGTTGTCACGACGTTATTGCTGGGTATTAACACCCCGGCTCAAAATAAGGACAATGACGATTCCGTTCAAACTAAGAGCGCCCTGACCTCCGAGGAAGCGGTCGCGAAAGCAATTGATTATCTTGGAATTCAGAATCTTAAAGATTTCAATATCGACAAAGCGTTAACCAAGTCTGAGTGTGTTATCCTTCACGATTCAACCACTCCTTTTCTCTCAGAAACTATTAACAACGATACTGTCTGGGAAGTTGTCTTCGATATCGATTTTGGTCTCATAGACGAGGAGCTTTCTAAAGGGATGGAATATTATAAAACCGTACATACATATCTTGACAAGAATAAGGGCACACTAATAAAAATTGTCGCTGTAGAAGATGGTGTTTCCGAAAGTGCGCTGCCAATCCTTCCACCGGCGGATATCGCAGAAAACGGTATACGTGCTGTAGGCGACGGACAATATCACGGTATTCCAGGAGATGTGCCAAAGACTTCATTTTTTGAGGCCATGAAGGAAGTAATTGTAGATTATAGAGATGCGGTAGAAATAACGGCGTTATACGTATTATTTTCAGATGTCAGGGTGGAAGAGAAGCCGGTTTGGGATATTCATATTTATGGTATTGAACACCCGCTTGGGGCAGGGCGAAAAAATATCCCGTTAAACCAAAGAAATCATTTGAGAAACGTGATTGATGCTATTACCGGAAAGGGCATATTTGCCACGGGCCCACCCCATCCTTTGGAGAAGTTATAGTTATAGGTCGGGGTCCGAGCAAAGCGAGAAACCCGGCAACTGATATTTGAAGATGTCGAAAGCGCAAGACTTTCGACTTACATGAACTCGTACCCGGTGAACGACCGCAACGGTCACTTATCCGATAATTTTCAGCCGGGCGTATTTGGCCATGATTTTTTTCAGGCCCACTCCGGAGAACATGATTTCC
Organism: Candidatus Zixiibacteriota bacterium; assembly: GCA_049324195.1. GTDB lineage: Bacteria > Zixibacteria > MSB-5A5 > GN15 > FEB-12 > JAFGNW01. The sequence continues at coordinate 6,493 of JBMOKZ010000158.1, forward strand.
AGCCGCAGGGTCTCCCCGAATCCCTCGGCCTTGACGATTTTCCCCCGCCCGAACGTCGGGTGCATCACGATCCTCCCCATGCGCATCATCTCCTCCCCCTCGTATTCGTAATGCACGCCCTCGACCGCCGGGTCTTTCGGTTTCGGCCGGGGACGCTCGCTGGCGGCATAGACGTGCCGGGAGCGCAAATCACTTTTCTGAAGCAGCTCGCTCGGGATTTCCTCGATGAAGCGCGAGGGTATCGACTCGACCTCGCCGAAACGGAACCGGGTGGTGGCGGTCGAGAGAAACAGCCGCTTGCGGGCGCGGGTAGCGGCAACATAAAACAGCCGCCGTTCTTCCTCCAGTTCGTCCGGCTCGGTCAGCGTGCGCTGCAGCGGGAACAGGCCTTCCTCCAACCCGACGATATAGACGTTGTCGAACTCCAACCCTTTGGCGGTGTGAATTGTCATCATGGTGAGCTTGTTTTCGATTTCCTTGTACTGGTCGATGCTGGAAAAGAGCGAAATCTCCGCTAAATAGTCGTCGAGCAACGCCTCAGCGTTTTCATGGGCGTAAGTCACCGCACCCTCGATGAAGGCTTCGACATTTTCCACCCGCGTTTCGCCGGTGACCTTGTCCTCCTCCAGAAGCACACCGATCAGCGACAGGTCCTCGACCAGATCCTGAATCAGCAAATCGACCGGTTTGGTTTCCTTGTCCCTGAGATATTTCTGAATCAGCTCCACGAACGGCAGCACGCGTTTGGTCTTGCCGAAAAGGTCCGGGTATTCCTCGCATTTGACGGCAATCTCGAAATAAGAGAGTCCCTCGCTTTTGGCCAGGGCGATTATCGTCTCGACCGTTTTCGAACCGATTCCCCTTCGGGGGTAATTGAGTACCCGCTCGAACGAGATATCATCTTTCGGGTTGGCAATCAGCCGCAAGTAAGCGGTCAGGTCCTTGATTTCTTTGCGTTCGTAGAATGACACGCCTCCGACTATCTGGTAGGGCATATTCAGACGGCGCAGCTGTTCCTCGAACGGCCGCGACTGGGCGTTGGTGCGATAAAGAATGACCGTCTCTTTCAAATCGTTGCCGTTGTGGTTGCTCGCGATGGTTTCGACAATGCGCACCGCTTCCTCGTCGGCGGAGTCCACCAGAATCAACTGCACCGGGTCGCCCCCCTCGACATCGGTCCAGAGCGTCTTCTCCTTGCGCATTTCGTTGTTCTTGATGACGGCCGAGGCTGCCTTGAGGATTATCGAGGTCGAACGATAATTGCGCTCCAGTTTGATCAGGCGCGCGCCGGGAAAATCCTTCTCGAACTCGAGGATATTGCGGATATCGGCCCCGCGCCATCCGTAAATCGACTGATCCTCGTCGCCGACCACGCAGATATTGTGATGGTCGCCAGTGAGATATTTCAAAAGCAGGTACTGGACATGGTTGGTGTCCTGGTATTCATCCACCATAAGATACTTGAACCGTTCGCGGTATTTGCGGCCGGTATCCTCATCGTCTTTCAGAAGCAGTACGGCGTTAAAGAGCAAATCGTCGAAGTCCATGCAATTGAACTTACGCAGGTTTTTTTGATAGAGGCGGTAAAGCTCGGCCGTGCGGCTTTCGAAATAGCCGTTGGCCCGCCGCGCGAATTCCTCGGAGCTGACCAGGTTGTTCTTGGCGTCGGAAATTTTCCGCATCTGCCCCCGGACCGGAAACTGGGTTTCGGAAAACCCCAGTTCCTTGATGCATTTTTTCAATAAGGCCAGCGAGTCGATACTGTCGAAAATGGCGAAATTGGTGGTGTAGCCGATTTTGTCGGACTCGCGGCGCAAAAACCGGGCGCAGAAGGAATGGAAGGTCGAGACGTGCATGCCGCCGATAAATCCGCCGAGCAGGTCGGCGACGCGTTCTTTCATTTCGCCGGCGGCCTTGTTGGTGAAAGTCACCGCCAGGATTTCCTCCGGGCGCGCCAGGCGCTGCCGAAGCAGATAGGCCAGCCGCCGGGTGAGCACCCGCGTTTTCCCCGAACCGGCTCCGGCAATCACTAAAAGCGGACCCTCGGTGGTGGTCACCGCCTCGAGCTGCGGTTCGTTCAAGTTATCCAGCAGTCTGTTCATATAGAAAATAGAATATATGTCCTCAAACCAATTAAGCAATCGCTTTGCGGTTAAATATCATTCACAAGACAAATTTGAAAGAGCGCGGGCACAAAAAAGCCCGCCTTGATGCGGGCTTTGATGTCAGCTTTGCGAACAGCTTATGAAGTTAACGATTTAATCGCATCCTCGCGGCTGTCAAAATGCTCGAACACGGTTATCAGACGGGTAATCGTCAGCACCGATTCGATTTTGGTAATGTTCGCCAGAACCAGACGGCCGCCGGAATTCTTCACGGTCGTAAACGCCGAAATAAGCATCCCCAGACCGATCGAGTTCATCCAATCAACCCTGGCCAGGTCTATAACGAATTTCTTCTTTTTCTGCGTGATATACTCGTGAATCTTGCCGTGGAACATAGTGGTTTCTTCACCGCCCATAATTTTCCCGGAAACATCCAGAATCACAATGTCGCCCTGTACTAAATCATCGAATTTCATCCGAACCTATCCTCTCAAAAAAAAGTTATATCCCATCTCAAACATAAAAGATACTACACTTATACCCATAAGAGAAAAAACAGTCCCGGTTTCATGCTTAATTTCCTTGAAAAATAAGGGGTTATGAGGAAAAATCAAGCTCTTTTTAACAATTTAAACCGGTTGAAAAAAGCTTTTCCAGGCAATTTATTATTGATAACTGACCATCTTTTCGTTACTTAATCATATCTGTCAAAACCCTGAGTTTACAAGAAGTGCCCGATGATAACCTTTCCCATAAGCAGCGTCGAAACCTGGTGGTGGCTGCCGGTCCTGACCGCCTTCACAATCTCAACCCTGACCTCGACCGGCGGGGTGTCCGGGGCATTTGTCCTGCTTCCTTTCCAGGTCAGCGTTCTCGGATTTACCAGCCCGGCGGTCAGCCCTACCAATCTGCTTTATAATATCATCGCCATCCCTTCCGGAGTATACCGATTCCACCGGGAAAAACGGATGGTCTGGCCGTTGGCCTGGGTGACCATCATCGGCACCCTGCCGGGTATCTTTATCGGGGCAATCATCCGCATCAAGTTTCTCCCCGACCCGGGTGCGTTCAAGCTGTTCGCTGGCCTGGTTCTTTTGTATCTCGGGTTCAAACTGGGCTGGGATATAATCTACCGAAAGAAACAAACCGCGCTGCGGCCGGCTGAAAGGGGAAGGTTCGAGGTCGCGACGCTGGAATTTAACCTCAGAAGAATCGGGTACGAATTCAACGGTCAAGCGTATTACGCCCCGACTCTGCCGATTATGGCGCTGAGTTTTATCGTCGGGATTATCGGCGGTACCTACGGCATCGGCGGCGGAGCCATTATCGCACCGTTTTTTGTGGCCGTGTTTGGCCTGCCGGTTCATACCGTGGCCGGGGCGGCGCTTTTGGGGACGCTCGTAACCTCTATTGCCGGTGTGCTCTTTTACACCGTCCTCGCCCCTTTCTACACCTCGTCCGGTCTCACCATCTCCCCCGATTGGCTTCTGGGGACGATGTTTGGCGTCGGCGGCGCCGCCGGCATCTATATCGGGGCGAGAATCCAGAAATTTATCAAGGAGAAAATAATTAAAACTATACTGGTGACAATCCTGCTCTTTATTGCGCTTAAGTATATCATCGGTTATTTTAAATAATATGCAAAATACAACCGTCATTTTCGATATGGGCAACGTCATCCTGCCTTTCGACCCCGTCAAACCCTGCGTGATACTCGGCCGGATGGCGAAAAAACTGCCCGAGGTCGTGCTCGACGCCGTCTACGAAAACAAGCTGGAGTACGATTTCGAAAAAGGTTTGCTGACCGGGGCGCAATTCGCCGAGGGCTGCCGCAAAGCGCTCGGAATCGACCTCCCCGACAACCGCCTGCAAACTATCTGGGCTGACATGTTCGAGGAGAACTTCGATGTTTCCGATATCGTCCGCCGCCTGCGCGAACAGGTCCAGCTTTTACTTCTCTCCAATACCAACGAGTGGCATTTCGAATACGCGCAGCTTCATTTCCCGATTATCAACGCTTTCGAGGATCATATTCTGTCCTATCAAGTCGGAGCTCTGAAACCCGAACCGAAAATATACGAGATCGCGCTGGCGAAGAGCCGTTACCCGGACAACGTCATTTTTATCGACGACCATCGCGCCAATGTCACCGCCGCCGAAAAACTGGGCATCAAAGGGATCGTTTTTAAAAACTACCTCCAGCTCGAGGAAGCGTTGATAGAACTGGGTTTAAAGTTTTAAGCTTTTGACCTGTAGGTCGAAACCTTTACGGTTTCGACATCCTACATCGTAACTACATCTGCTTTTCCACCCGCGCGATATAAGCCTCGATATCGAACTTCTTTTTGCAGCCGTTGTAGTTCATATACCGGATTTTGCCGAAAATCTCGCGCTCTAACCAGGGCCGGTCGTGCACCCCGCCTAGCGACCAGGCAATCCCGGCATAGCCGTTGGGGTCACGGCCGTCGAGCAGGTAACGGTCGTTCAGATAGACAGCGATTTCCATCGCTTCTTCGGGCGAGGCGGTCCACTCGAGAACTTTCTTCGCCCAGTACATCCGCAGGTAGCCGGGCATCGTGCCGGTGACAGTCATTTCTTTCTGGACGGCGTTCCAGAGCCGATCGTGGGTTTCAGCCTGCTCAAACTGCGCGAGGGTATACAGGTACTCGCGCTTGTCGCGGGCGTGGTCTTGCAACGTGCGCCTTGCCCAGTCGTGGAAACCCGCGACCGAGTCATATTTTTTTTGATAATAGCAAAAATTCTCGGCCAGTTCCCGCCGGACGATTAACTCCTCGAGAAAAGCCTCTTTATCCCTAGCCGGAGCGTCGGCTTGCTTCACCGCCAGCGCTGCTCGCAACGGAGCCAGCTGTCCGAAATGAAAATACGGCGAGAGTCCCGACTGGGCGTTCCGGTTGGGGTCATTGCGTTTCGCCGCGTAGCCGGATAATTTGTGTTTGATGAATTCCTGGAGATGTTTCACCGCCGCCTTCTCCCCCGGTATTACCAGGGTGCTTTCCGTGACGGATTTATCGACCTTCAGCGACTGCCGCAGTTTGGCCCAGTCATTGGCCGGCATCGCTTTTGTCAGCGTATGCGGATGTTTTTTAAGTTTCGGGCAGGCGACCAGATATTTGTCCAACATTTTATGGATTTTTGGGCGGATAGTGCGGGCGGCGTATTCGAGTTTGGGCGAGGTTTCCCGGACCGGCACAATATTGTGGGTATCACATTCGTACACGGGCACCTTGCATTTTTTCGCGACCGTGTCGCGCCAGCTACGACCGATACGAAGCGGCGAGAAATCGGTCACGACCGCGCCGATACCGTGCTTGTCGACGAACGGCGGCAGGATCCTGTCGGCCGGGCCGGGAAGGACAACGAAAGGAATATTTTTCGCGGCCAGGTTTTTCGCGGTTTCTTCGAGCGAGCGCAGCATGAACCCGTACTGGCGGAGAGTGGCACCGAGAAAAGACGAGGCGAGACAAAAAACGGCCAGCAGCGGCTGTTTGTGTTCAAGCGCCAGTTGCTGGGCGTGGAGCAGGGCGTGGTTATCCTCGGCCCGCTGGTCGCGCTGCATCCAGTACACCACCGACCCTTTTTGGTAAGGTATGTAGTTTAGCTTCCGGGTTGTTGCGTCGTCAGTTTTCACGAGTATTTGTTGTCTCCTGGCAGATAAGGTAAGTAAAGCTGAAATAAACAGCAAGCCTTTCAGTAGTGTCAGTTCCTGCTCGCCGAAGGTGAGTGTGAACTGACATTAGTCAATAAGTCACTCCAAGCGTAGACGAGGAGTGTCTTTTCGGTTGTCATCCCTCGTCTCCGCTCGGGATGACTAAAGATGAGGATTTGGTAGCGCACTTACAACGTCATTGCTAGGGGTCCGACGCAAGCGGACGACGTGGCAATCTCTTCGTAATATCGGCTCATACATCACGGAGAGATTGCCACACTCCGGCCTGCGACCTGAGAGTCATCGGCCTCCGCTCGCAATGACGTTATTTTCCCCTCGTTCCCACGGTCACCGTGGGAACGCCGCTGCAGACGCTCTGCGTCCCCCCAATCGACGCGGAGCGTCGAGAATCTCGCTCCCACGCAGAGCGTTGGAACGAGGAGGGACCGTCAGAGACTCCCTGACACCACAAGAAATTGCTCACACCATCATAATTCGCCCGTTCTCCAGCAGATACAGCCGCTCGGCGACGTTCTCCACGAACGTCCGATCGTGGCTAATTATCAAATACCCGCCGGGGAACGCCCCCAGCACCCGCTCCAGCACCTGCACCGATTCGATATCGAGATGCGAGGTCGGTTCATCGAGCACGAGAAACTCCGCCTGTTGCAGGATACACTTGACGATGCCCGCCCGCATCAGCTCCCCCTGTGAGAAGCGGTCCACCGGCTCGGTGACTTTGTCGCCGCGAAGCAGCACGCTACCGAGATAACTGCGCACCCCGGTTTCGTCGCAACCGGTATCGCGGAAATTGTCAATCAGCCGCGGCTCGGTAAAAAACCGGGCCAGCCCCTGCGGGAGATATTTGATCGGGACGTTCTCGTTGAAGCATCGTTCCCCCTTCTGCGCCCGAATCTCCCCTAAAATTATTTTCAGCAGGGTCGATTTGCCCGCGCCGTTGGTTCCCATCAGGCAGAGCTTGTCACGCGTGGACGCCGCTAGATCGATATGCTCGAGCAACATCGGGAAATCCTTGAGGCGTTCGCCGTCGGTGCCAATCAGCGAATAATCGAAAAAGATGTTTTGCAGCGCGAACACCTCGCGGTGCCGCACCCGGTACTTGGGGAAATTGAGTCTGACCTCCTTGGGAATAAACGGTTTGGTGTTTTCCAGTCTTTTGATTTCTTTGTCGGCTTTATTACGGGCGGCTTTGGCCCGCGAAGCCATCTTGGCCGCCATTTTCGCGATATGGGGTTTCTCGCTGCCGGCCCCTATTTTTGATTTTTCCTTTTGCGCCGCCCAGTTCATGCGGGTGCGCATTTCCGTTTGAAGGCGCGTGATTTTGTTGCGGATAACGCGCGCCTCTTTTTGCCTGGCCTCGAAATCCGACCCCGCCAGCGACCAGACTGCCGAGAACCCGCCCTCGGTCTGATACGCCCCGTTGGGTGTGAGATACACCGTCTTGTCGGCAACGTTGTTAATCAGCGACCGGTCGTGACTGACCAGCAGCATCCCGCACCCCCGCGCCGCCGCCTGCTCCAGTTCATGTTCGAAAACAGTGATACCCTCGATATCGAGATAGTTGGTCGGCTCGTCGAACAGTAAAACATCCGCCAGCAACCCGAACACCATCGCGATAGCTTCCTTCTGCCGTTCTCCTTCAGAGAGGAACTCCCCATCCCTGTCCTCTATCGGTTTGCCCTCGCGGTAACGTTCCTGATAGTTCAGTCGGGCGAGGGAAAATTCCTCGAGCAGACGCTTATAAATCGCCGAGGTCATGTTGGCTTTGTACAACCCTTCGCCGGCAATCTCTCCCCTAAGATTTTGCGGAAGGTACGCCAGGCGTGTTTTGGGAGCAAGGAAAAGCTCCCCCTTGATAATCAGGTTTTTTTCCCGGCGCGCATCGATTTCGTTCGTGTAAGCCGCCAGGATAAAATCGAGCAGGGTCGTCTTGCCACAGCCGTTAGCCCCGATCACAGCGACGATTTCACCCTGGCCAACCGATAATGACAAATTTTCAAAAAAGGTTTTATTCAGATACGACAGGGTAAGATTTTTGATATTGATAAGCGGTTTATATCCCATAGCTATGCTCCCAATTAAAAGATAAAGAAAGTAACGAAACTCGCAACATTGAAAGCATTACGATTTCGTCAGCGGCGGATGTTTGCCTCCGCCTTTAGAAGCTGGATACAATTGGGGAAGCTTTTAACGCAATGGTACTCCTTGGTTATAATTATAAAATACAAAGATACTTCTTTTTGTCAAGTTTTACAACCTCGTGCTGTAGTGTCAGGGGTCTCTCCCTGACATCCGGACATTTACGGAACTGTCGAAGTCGGAGCTCCGACAGCACAAAATCTCGTTCCTGCGGTCTCCGTGGGAACCCGGGAGAAATCATTTCAAAGATCAAAAAATACCTGACTGACGCGACCTGTTAGTATTTTCATGTTTCGTGACATAATATTGAATGTAATATTTCAAAAAATTCTTGACAAATTATGTCGGGTTATTATATATATTCATAGAGTACACGGGCGACGTATTATTACTGACAACCTCAATAATTTTAACACAGGGATTTTTTCATGTTGAAAAAAGTACTATATCATTTGATATCAATCCTGACGTTATCATTTATCAATTTTACCGGCGGGTGTGACGACCATGACTATCCGACCGTGCCGGGTAAAGCCAAAGACTACCCGGTCTATTTCTGTGACCCGGCAGGCAATCCAGCGAAGTTATTCACCTTTTATCCCATAGCAAAGCGGGTTGATTCTATCGATATTCAGTGGAATCTAGATCTTATAAAGGTATCAGCGGACGGGCAGTTGCTTTATATTTATGATAATAACTATAGTAGTCCGTCATTTGTGGTAAGAGCCGATGACCTGACTAATGTAGCTGATTTACCGGGACCGGTGTATGGGGTCTCACCCGATAATTGATTCATTGCCATATCAAAAAATGGGGTAAAAATACTCAGTACCTCTGACTATTCGATTATTTTTGAAGATTCCACTTTACCGGTTCAGAGCAGTGTTTTTTCTTTTGACGGAGGGAGTTTCTACAGTAATGCTTATACTTCAGTATATAAAGTTGATCTTACTGATTCAAATTATCCGATTACAAAAATTGACATCAACACCGAGGGCAACATAGTCCATGTTCTTCCTTCTCTTGATGAAACAAAGTTATTTCTTAATGTAAGTATAATGACCTGGCATTGGGCTTTTGAGGTTTATGATATCCTTGCGGACTCAATCATCTTCCGTGATTATCTTGTACCCGGATATGGTCATATGGCTATCTCTCCTGACGGTGAATATGTTTTCTATACCAATCCCGGCCGCAGTGGAACCGACCCGCCTTCCCAATTACCCGGGTTTAAAATATTTAATGTCGAGACTAATCAGATAGAGCGGGTGGTGGTGGATACTAATTTTTGCAGAGGTCCTGATTGGGTAGCCTCGTAAGCTTCCCTGTCAAGTAGACAATTCATAAGTTGTATTAACTCAGACTTAACCTGACACTGCCGATCCTGTCTGTAAGGTCACATCCAACATTTTTTCTTTGGCCAAAGGTATCGAGTCAATGAATGTTTGCCTCGGTGTCTTCCCGAAACAATATTTG
>JBMOKZ010000159.1:0-2063 GCA_049324195.1 Candidatus Zixiibacteriota bacterium
ACGACGCCTTCACGAACGGGGTGGTGACGATTGACGACCTGACCGACACGACCTTTACTCTTATCAGTCCTGTCGCCAACGGCGGATATTACTGGCATGTCCGGGCATATAATCTCGTTGGCGACACCGGCGAATATCAGGCTGAACCATTCAGTTTTATGGTTGATACGGAACCGCCGGAATTTCCGAGCCTGATGACTCCCGGGGGCGATAGTTATACCAACGATAACACCCCGCTCTTTTCCTGGACATCGACCGCTGGAACCGGGGGAACGTATCTTCTCGAATACACCCAGGATCCCGCTTTCACCTGGACGGTGAGTTTACCGGATTTGACGGATACATTTTACCTGCCGACCGCGGTGCTGGATGACGGCCGCTGGTACTGGTGGGTGGAGGCTACCGATATGGCCGGTAATCCCAGCGGTTTCCAAAGTTCACCGGCAACCTTTACCGTCGATACCGAACCGCCTTCCATTCCAGCGCTGTTGTCGCCAACGGAAGGGTTTTTTACCAACAACGATAAACCGGAACTGGTCTGGGGGGCTACTGCCGGGGAGGGGGGAACTTACGACCTGCAGTATTCTCAGGATATTACTTTTACTGCCGGAGTGGTAACCGAAACCGGCCTGACCGATACCGCCTATAGTATTCCTTCGAGTCTCAGCGACGGCCTCTGGTTCTGGCGGGTGAAGGCGCTCGATTTTCTGAAAAACAGCAGTGAATACCAGGCTGTCCCGGGTTCGTTCACGGTTGATACGCAACCACCGGACATACCGGCAAGATATTTACCGGAAAATTTGAGTTACATCGCAATCAATACGCCTCAATTCGCCTGGAGTCCAACCGCCGGGCCGAACGGCAGTTACCTTCTGAAGTGTACCGACGATTATCTTTTCCAGGAATTTGACGTCGAGATTTATGATATCACCGATACCACTCATACTCTCGTTGACCCCCTTGAAGACGGGACCTGGCTCTGGGCGGTTTACGCAGTCGATCAGGCCGGGAACCAAAGCGGTTACCAGGCTCCGATGCGATTTACGGTGGATACCGAGTCGCCCCAGATACCCGAGCTTTTGACGCCGACTGACAATTGCTGTATAAAATACTGCAATCCTCTTTTCAGCTGGACATCCACCTCGGGCGCTTCCGGCCGTTACACTTTGCAGTATTCGACCGATGAAACTTTTACTCTCGAGGTCACTACGGTCGAAAGCCTGGAATTCAATAATTATAGCCCGCCCTCAGCACTGACGGACGACGTCTGGTACTGGCGGGTGGAAGCCGTCGACCGGGTGGAACATCACAGCGGATTTCAGCCCGTACCCTTTAGCTTCCGTATTGATACCCAGGCTCCCGATGTCATCGTCACTTCGCCGCCTTCGGGAGGCATTTATACCACTATGCCTTCTCTTACAATTTTTTATGAGGATGATGTCGACCTGGCACAGGGAAGTTATCAAATCGATGATTGCACCGGCGACTGGACGGTTATCTGGTCGGGCTTTACCGGTACCCAGATAAATATCAACTGGCAGGTTCCCGAGGTCGCTCTTGGTCCACACGATATTTATTTCCGGGTGACCGACGATGGCGGGAACACCAATTTGGATACCTGTATCACCAGCTGGAGTTTCACTTACCTGCCGCCTTGCTGCATCGAATTCAGGGGTAACGTTAATTGCTCCGAATACGAGCAGCCGGATATTTCGGACATTACCCGGTTGATTGATTTTCTGTATCTCAGTCACGGTCCTCTTTGCTGTCCTGATGAAGCTGACTGCAACGCCAGCGGAGGGGAGCCGGATATTTCCGATATTACGGCCTTGATTGATCATCTCTACTTATCTCACAAGGCTTTACCCGAATGTCCGTAAGTATTTAGACAACAGTCAGATACACTAAGCCCCGGCAAGGACCGCCGGGGCTTTTTTCAGGTATTATCGAGATTGGCCGGTAAATCGAGATTATTTTTTTAACTTTTTTGAATCTTTTTTGTTATATTCCAGTCAAATGTAGAAAAATATCAGAAAGGTATATGCAATATGCTTAGCGTTACA
>JBMOKZ010000160.1:0-2060 GCA_049324195.1 Candidatus Zixiibacteriota bacterium
AATTTTACCATAATGACAGTCAAAACAGCCGCCGGTGATAGTGTCTCCCAGGTGATAGTTGTCATCGCGGTTGAATTCGATAAAGAAGCCGCCGGAGCCGGTCAGGACATCAACCTGGGGGCTGTAATGGGGTCCCCAGCCGGCCGTAAGCATCGTCGAGGAAATGATATCCGGGGCAGAGGATGCCTGGTGACAGTGCACACACTGAGTCGATTTGCCCATTTTCAGAAATTCTCCGTTGGTCAGTTCCACGGTGGGGTAAAGGGCTCTCAGAGTATCCGGGTCCCAATCCTGATAGGTGCCGGTATGAGGCATATGACAGGTGAAACAACTGATGCCGGAATAACCGACCGTAGTAATCGTGAGACTGTCGAAAGTTTTCAGGAAACCCTCGTGAGTGTGGCACGATGCGCCGCAGGAAGAAACATTGAACATGGCGTCGTCGATACTAACCGAAGCGTCGATTAAATCGGCCGAGGCCGCGTGCGCGGAATTGTCGAATTGGCCTTTGGGTCTCAAAAAAGGATTGTCGCTGTCGCTGTGACAGTCGAAACATTCCATCCCCAGGGTTGAGTCGATTAAAGTAATGGTGTTGTTTTCCGTGACCAGTTCGTCACATCCTGTGAAGCATAAACCGGTCAAAAGCAGAAGTAAAAAGGCGGCTAAAAAAAACTTAGGACCATACATAAGCGTGCCCCATCTATATGATTATTCCATTTTTTTCAGATCGAGATTAAATTTTTCTTTTAATATACTAACAATTATACTCATGGCAAGAATATAGCGATTCAATACGGGGAAATAAACATAATTTATGTAACTGGTTGCCGCCCTCGCGAGGCGCTATTTTGGAACCGATATAACTCCTTGAGGTTATAATAGTTGAGTTGACAAAAAGGTACCTGAAATAACTTGCTTCTGATTACAGATTTAAGTATTTTGCCGTCTGTTTAAAAAATTCGATGACAAGGAAAAATTGAAACAAAAATGTATCCTTTCGGAAAATTCATGGGAAAAATTTATTAAATTATCGGAGTGAAATTGTGAAAAAAATTCTCTTATATGTTTTTTTCCTGTCTCTCTTCTCCTTGCCGGTTTCGGCCGGTATCGTCAGTTTTCTGGACGAGCCGGATACTCTGCTGGCCTCAAATATCGTGACGGATGTTATCGAGCACGAGGGAGGGGTTTGGTTAGCTACCGGCGAAGGAGTGAATTACTCGTTCGATAACGGTGAAACCTGGCTGCTCTATGATAAATCCAACGGTTTGGTGAGTGAGAACCTGTCGGCTCTTTACTCGATAGGCAACCGCCTCTGGGTGGCGACCAACCATGATACCATCATTGATTATTACGGTGAAGACTATCGCGCCATTATGTCGGACGGTTTATCATATTCTGACGACCTCGGCGATACCTGGACCCAGATTAATTTTGGCTCCGGCGGTCTGAATATACCTTTTGTCTGGGGCGGAGATTTGACTATTTATGATATATCCGGTCACCACGACGTTAATTTCTTCGAGCATGATGTCGATTGGCTGTTCTTTACCGCTTACGCCGGCGGGATGATGGCTTCCCAGGACGGGGGACAGAGCTGGCGAAGAATTTTCCCCACCAAAAAAGACTCCGTATATTTTGTTGACACCGTCCAAGAATATCTCAACTCTCCCGAGAATCACCAGTTGTATTTCTCCTGTGTGGTCGATACCTCGCACGGCGACTCGGTTTTTCTCTGGACGGGAACGGCCGGAGGCGTGTTTCAATACGTTTTCGCCAAGCCTCAGGAAAAGCTGTCTTCGCATTATCTGAACCGGGTCGCGTTCTGTGACACCTGCACCGGGAGTGAAAACAATTACATGTTCATCGGCGGCGACCAGGGTCTGTCGCGGCGTCTTAAAACCGGCGGGAAATGGATTACCCGGCTGGTTCAGGACGGCTTGCCCGGTCCATTCGTTACAGCTCTGATGGATTTCCGAGGCCGCCTTTTAATCGGGACCGCTGACGCCAGAGACGGCGTCTCGACCGGCCTGGCTTATTCCACCGACCTGGGGGAGACGGTC
>JBMOKZ010000161.1:0-2053 GCA_049324195.1 Candidatus Zixiibacteriota bacterium
ACAGATAGAGTGCTAATAAATAATATATTTTATAATAATAGTCAAGCCAAATGGTTCACATTTTTTATCAGAATAAAAAAACCGCCGCTCCCTTATTCGGATAACGGCGGTTTTTGAGCTATTTTCGAGTGTTATTTCTTTTCGTCGGTTTTCGTCGGCTCGGTTTTCTTGGTCGTTGTCGTTTTCTTTTTCAGGTTCTCTTTGCGGTCGTCGATGCCATTGTTGTTTTTATCAACGAAGGTGTCATACTTCTTCCCGGATGTGCTGTCGGTTTTCTTGTCCTTGAGATCCGCCTGAGGCGTTTCCTTTTTTACTTCCGTTTTCTTGACTTCGGTCTTTTTCACCTTCTTTTCGACGGCGAAAGCCGACCCGTTCAGCGAGAACAGAAACATCGTACAGAACAAATATGTCATCATTCTTTTCATAAATTTACTCCCGTATCGTAAATTTATCACGATTCCCGTCGGCGTCAACAAGAATCGTCATTTTTTCGTACCTTTCGAGCCGGAGCCGCCGCTCTTGGCGGTTTTGCCCGTCGAACCTGAGCTTTTGCCCGTCGAGCCCGAACTTCTGCTCGGCGCGGCTTGCTTGGTCACGGTTGAGGACGAACTCCGGGACTGTTTCGAGGCGCCCGATTTGTAGCTGCCGGCCGACGATTTACTCGAACCGGACGAACTGTCGCTCTGCTTGGAAATCCGCGAGCTGCTACTCTCCGATTTGCCGCCGCTCTGTTTCGTCACCGAACCGGATTTCTTACGGTAATAATCCTTCGTGCTCTGCGAAGTTTCGGTTTTATAACTGCCCGCGCTCGATTTGGATGAACGCTCGGTCGAGGTACTCTTGTATGACCGGCTCGAACTGCTGCCGCCCTGGTTAGAATTTTTCGCACTCTTGTAAGCACCGCTCGACTGGGCGCTCTTCGAAGACTTCGAATAGGTGTTGTCGGTCTCGTAACCCTTCTCGGTCTCGATCATTTTCGCCGACCCGCGGACGTAACTCTTTTTGAGCGACTTGGTAATATTGACATCGGCCGACTTGACTCCCGTGACGTTGTTTTTGACCACCACGTTGTTCTTGGTCGTGACGACGTCTTTGCTGGAGGCGATTACGTTTTTCTTGAAAGTCGGGTAGCCATGGGTCACCGGGTCGACATAACCGATATCCTTGAACCGGGAAACGACATGTTGCTTGGTTTTGATAATCGCATGGTCAAACACGACCGTATTGTACCGGCTTACGTGAAAATCGCGTTCCCAGCAATAGCCGTAGGAGTCATAAATCGTGAGAGTATGCCAGCCGACCAAAAGCCGGGGAACATAAAGAGGCGCGCAACCCCAGTAAATGCCGTTGATATAAATCGACGCTCCCCAGGGATAATCAATATAAACGTTGCCGCATACCGACCAGGCTGTATAAGAAGGATAATAAACGGGCCGGTAATAATCGGGTTCCCATTCATCGACGAACAGAGCCAGCCGGTCGTACGCGAAACTCTGGCCGTCGTAGCGGACGAAATAGGTGTCGTTCAGGTAATCCATATAATCATAGCGGTCGTCCCAGTCGCAGATCAAACCGCTGTGATTGTACCAGTCGGGAATCGGGAACTTATCGCGCGATGCGACTATCTGGATGTTCTCGATACCTTCCGGGCCGTTGACCACCAGGTCGAAATCGTCATCATCACCCGGCAGGCTGTAGGTCGCTCCACCGCGGATGAAATTGTCCTCGGCCGGATTGGTGGGGAACAAAAGATTCACGCGGCCGCGTGTATCGATGGAATAAATGGCGATAAAGGCGTCGCGATTGGCGCGGAAATACAGCGCGATATTATCACCTTCGTAATACTCGTCATCGCCGTGATTGGTCCACAGCTCGATATCGAGATACCGATCCACCCGGACCCGGTCACCGACCCGGTAATTGTCGTCATTGTGATAATCGTTCGTAATATTATCCTGGGCCGGAGCCGTCATCGCCCCCATGACAATCATGATTGTCATCAGCGTCATAATGTTCTTGATTTTGCGTAACATTTCAATCACCTCGTTTTCTC
>JBMOKZ010000162.1:0-15504 GCA_049324195.1 Candidatus Zixiibacteriota bacterium
AATTTTTACAGACATGCCAATATGATGAATACATCCTTATATCTGATTACCGGCACAAAGACAGTCCCGAACTCAAAGTCACCTGCCGCATCAATAATGACATCGCGGCCTTCACGGATAAACTGTGCCCGAAGCTGGTCCCGTGCGAACATGAAAGATTACATATTTTAAAGCTCGCCAACATGACCGCCCGAGAGTTTATTTTGAGGGAAACCTCCATAGAAAAAAGAATAACCCAACCGGGTGCGGCTTACCTCACGATGCATTTAACCGATATCAATTCCGCCCTTTTTTTGGCAAGCAGTCTGCCGATACGGGATATGGATTCATTCGGCCCGATATGCGAACGGCCGATGCCGGTCGGCGCCAATCGCGGGGCGAGCGGAATCGACGGCACGGTTGCCTCGGCATCCGGGTTCGCAGTCGGACATAAAAAACCGGTAACGCTCTTAATCGGCGATCTGGCCCTGCTTCACGATATAAACTCGCTGGCGCTGTTGAAAGACAACCCCAGCCCGGTCACGGTGGTAGTCGTCAACAACGGCGGCGGAAACATCTTCCAGCGACTGCCGGTCGCCCGATGCGAAGATATTTTCGAAAAATATTTTCTCACCCCGCATCCGTTCGATTTCGAAAAAGCCGCCGCCATGTTCGGCCTCAATTACTACCACCCGGAATCGGTTGAAGAACTGATAAAAGCCCTCGAAAAACGGGCGGTGAACGAAAACTCGACTCTAATCGAAATCAAAATCGACGCGGCTCAAAACCAAAAAAACTATGACAAACTGTTGATCAAATTCGCCGAGCGCCTCGATAAAATATCCCGCCTCGGAAACGACGCCTGCCGCTTCGGTTACATAACCTCCGGATCTCCGGAGAAACCCGCCGTTTTATTGCTTCATGGCTTTATGGGCGACAAGTCCGACTGGAGGGATATTGTGCCTCATCTGGAGAACGATTTCTATATCGTAGCTGTCGATTTACCCGGTCACGGCGAGACTTTCGTCAACGGCCCGGAAGATTTTTATTCCATGCCCAACACTGCCCGGGCCATAGTACATTTTCTTGAAAGCAATGAAATTTCCAAAACTCATCTGTTAGGTTATTCCATGGGCGGACGATTGGGACATTACCTTTTGTTCGCATTTCCCGGATACTTCGAAAAAGCCGTCCTGGAATCGAGTTCGCCGGGATATGAAGTTATCGGAGATATGCGCAAACGCATCATCGATGATGATGCCCTGGCGGAAAGATTAAACCATGAAGATTTCAGACAATTTCTCGAATACTGGTACGGCCAGCCGCTTTTCGAAGGCATTAAAAATGACCCCGAACGATTCGAAAGGCTTCTTCAAAAGAGATTAAAAAATCAACCCGGAGAACTGGCCCGGTCGTTAAGATATATGGGAACCGGGATGATGCCGTCGTTATGGGCCAATCTCAAGAAAATCAAGAATCAAATCTTGTTTATCGCCGGAGGTAACGACGACCGTTACAAAAAAATCGCCGAGGAAATGAGCGACTTGTGCCCATACGGCGAAGTTTGTATTATAAAGGATTGCGGCCATAACGTGCATTTCGAGAAACCGCGCGAATATGCCGAACAGGTAAAACAATTTTTGTTACGATAAAGAGGAAATCATGAGCACCGTAAACTGGATCGAGGTAAAAAAATTTACCGACATAAAATATCACAAGGCCGAGGGTCTCGCCAAAATAACCATCAACCGTCCGGAAATCCGCAACGCTTTTCGGCCGCTGACGGTCAACGAGATGATGGAGGCCCTGGCCGACGCCCGCATGGATGAAAAAATCGGGGTGGTGATTCTCACCGGCGAGGGCGAGAAAGCGTTCTGCTCGGGCGGGGACCAGAAAATCCGCGGCGATGCCGGCTACAAAGACGAAAAAGGCGTGCATCATCTGAACGTCCTTGACTTCCAGCGCCAGATTCGCACCTGCCCCAAGCCGGTTATCGCCATGGTGGCCGGGTACGCCATCGGGGGCGGACACGTTTTGCACCTGATGTGCGATTTGACAATCGCCGCCGATAACGCGATTTTCGGTCAGACCGGCCCCAGGGTCGGGTCGTTCGACGGCGGGTACGGCTCAAGCTATATGGCGCGGGTGGTCGGCCAGAAAAAAGCGCGCGAAATCTGGTTTCTCTGCCGCCAGTACGATGCCCGGCAGGCACTGGATATGGGTCTGGTCAACACTGTCGTGCCGCTCGCGAAACTCGAAGAGGAAACGGTCCAGTGGTGCCGGGAAATCCTGGCCAACTCTCCCATCGCCATCCGCTGTCTGAAAGCCGCGATGAACGCTGACTGCGACGGCCAGGCGGGACTGCAGGAACTGGCCGGCAACGCCACCATGCTGTTTTACATGTCGGAGGAGGGCCAGGAGGGACGCAACGCCTTCAACGAAAAACGGCCGCCGGATTTTTCCAAATTTCCCAAACGCCCGTAACGAAACATGAGCATGTCCCGTTTAAAAGTCTGGGTTCTGGCCAGCCGCCCGAAAACGCTCTGGGCGGCGGTGGCGCCAGTCATCATCGGCACGGCCCTGGCCTGTGCCGACAGCGCGGGACATCCGCTCTCGGCCCTGGCCGCTATGTTCGGAGCGGTGATGATTCAAATCGGCACCAATTTCGCCAACGATTATCTGGATTATAAAAAAGGTACCGACACCGCAGAACGGCTCGGTCCCATGAGAGTTACCCAGGCCGGGCTGGTCAAACCGACCACCATGAAACGCGCGACCGCATTGATTTTTCTGCTGGCGGTACTCGCCGGACTCTTTCTCGTCTGGCGCGGCGGCTGGCCGATTGTCGTTATCGGCCTCTGTTCGATTTTGTTCGGCGTGCTCTACACCGGCGGCCCCTACCCGCTCGGCTACAACGGCCTGGGCGAGATATTCGTGTTGATCTTTTTCGGTCCGGTGGCGGTCGGCGGTACTTATTATGTCCAGGCGCTCGATATCAATGCTCTCGTTGTCCTGGCCGGAACCGCTCCCGGTTTGTTTTCGGTGGCGATCCTGACCGTCAACAACCTGCGCGATATCGATGGCGACCGTGAAGCCGGCAAAAAAACCCTGGCGGTTCGTTTCGGGCGGTCTTTCAGCCGCTGGGAATACCTGCTCTCGATCGTTATCGCTTCGTTAATACCGGCAACTATGGTCGTGATCTCCGGTCAGCGCTATTATGCTCTGGTAGCGATGGTTGTTATTGTACTCGCCATTCCGACTTTCAAAACCGTTTTCACCCGCACCGAGGGTGAGAAATTAAACAACGCCCTGGCCGCAACCGGCAAACTGCTGTTGATTTTCAGCCTGATCTTCTCTATCGGATGGCTCTTATGATAATTGCCGGGTTCACAATTTACGCATACCAAATCCCTCTTGTCAGGGCGCTGACCATGAAGGGACTGAAGACTGTCGATCGCGAAGGGCTTTTTATCCGCCTTACCGACGACAACGACCGCCACGGCTGGGGCGAAATTTCCCCTCTCCCCGGTTTCAGCTCCGAACAATCGAACGATATCATCGAACAGTCACAAAAGTTAAAATACCATCTGACCGGCACCACCCTACCGGATCATCTCGAGGAACTCTCCGGCGGGTTCGACCGCTGGCTGCGGCCGCTTGACCTGTCGGCCTCGGTCCGGTTCGGAATCGAAATGGCCGTCTTGAACCTTCTGGCCTCTTCCCGGAATGGCATGCTCGTGGAACTTCTCGGCGACACCAGCGCCCGGACGATTACCATCAACGCCCTGTTAAGCGGGACCAACGACCAGGTGACAATAAAAGCCGCCGAATACCTCAAAGCGGGGTACGGCACATTTAAATTGAAAGTCGGCCGTAAAAATCTCGACGCCGATATCGCCCTCACCCGCCGGGTCCGGCAGATTATCGGTGACCGGACCGTACTCCGGCTCGACGCCAACCGTGCCTGGCGTCTGGACGAAGCGGTGTCGTTCGCCGCCGGGACAAAAAACTGCGCCATCGACTATATCGAAGAACCCCTGGTTGATTCTCAGGCGCTGGCGGATTTTCATGAACGCACCGGTATCCTCTTCGCGCTCGACGAATCTCTGCGCGAGAGCAAACCGGAGAAAATCGTTATTCCCGATGGAGCCGCGGCGCTGATTTTGAAACCCACCCTTTTGGGCGGATTTGAAACCACCATGCGCTATGCCCGCCGCGCCCAACGCGACAATCTTAAAGCCGTCGTCAGTTCCTCGTTCGAAACTCCAGCGGGATTGCACGCGCTGACTCATCTCGCCGCCGCTCTAAACGATTCCGATACCGCCCACGGTCTGGGGACCGCCGGAAGACTCGGCGACGACATTTCGGATATCCCGTTCCGAGTCGCGGACGGCGCTGTCGAAATCGCCCCCCTGAAACCATTCCATTTTCCTCTAAAGCCCACTTACCTGAGAGAGTTGAGCAATGACTGATAAGTTTGTGGATAATTTTGTTGTCTGCCCCGTCCGGGCGGCGGCGCGAAGTTACCCGGACCGACCTGCCCTGATTACCCCGGACGGCATTGTCACCTTCGAAGCATATGACCGGCAGGTTTCGGCCGCAGCGGCCTTCTTTAAAGAACAGGAATTGCCCGAGCTGGCTGTCATGGCTGAAAATACCCCGTTGCTCCCGCCGCTTCTGATGGGCGCTTTCCGCGCCGGGACGACGGTGCATCTGCTCAGCCATCACCATCCGACAAATATTATCGAAACTTATCTGAAGGATTTCCATTACCCGCGATTCATAAATATAACCGGCCGTGCTGATTTTAATCGGTTCAATAACTTATTCGCAGAAACTGTTTTAAAAAACGTTTACAGTCCGTCTGAAATCATACCTGAAATAAATCTCGAACAGCCCGCGACGGTCATGATGACCTCGGGAAGCTCCGCCGAGCCGAAGGCGGTTCTTCACCTTTACGGCAACCATTATTATAACGCTCTCGGTTCCAACCGCAATCTCCCGTTCGGTTCGGGCGACCACTGGCTCTGGTCGCTGCCGGCTTATCATGTCGGCGGGCTTTCGATTCTTTTCCGGGCCGCTCTCGGCGGCGGCGCGGCGGTGATAGACAACGGTGAACTCCCTCTCACGGAGAAAATACTGAAACACCGCATCACCCATCTTTCGCTTGTACCGACCCAGCTTTATCGGCTGTTGCAGGAAAAAGAGAATCTCCCTGAAGTAAAAAAACAGCTTCGGGCGGTTTTGCTTGGCGGCGGACCGACGACCGAAAGTCTCCTCAATCAGGCGCTGGCGGTCGAACTCCCGCTTTACAAAACCTACGGCCTGACCGAGACCGCCTCGCAGGTCTGCACCACCGCTCCGGGCGATATGCCCGCGAAAGCGGCTACCTCGGGCCGTCCACTCGAATACCGCCGTGTAAAAATATCCGATTCGGGGGAAATTCTGGTATCCGGACCCTGCCTGTTCGCGGGGTACCGGGAGAAAGACAACCTCGTAAAACCTTTCGATAACGACGGCTGGTTCGCGACCGGCGACTGCGGTTTTATCGACCGCGATGGCTACCTGATTGTCATCAGCCGCAAAGACAACCTGTTTATTTCCGGGGGCGAGAACATCCAGCCCGAAGAAATCGAGCGTCTGCTCTGCCGCGCGGACAATATCGCCGCCGCTCTGGTGGTACCGGTACTATCGGAGGAATTCGGGTTCCGCCCGGCCGCCTTCATAAAAACCGCTGATAATTCCGAACCTGACCGGGCGGTGCTGGAGAAATACCTGCAAACACACCTTCCCCGCTATAAAATTCCCGATTACTTTTTCCCCTGGCCTGAGAAAGCTGCTTTTGAGGATTTGAAACCGAAAAGGGAAGAATTTATTAGACTCGCCCGCAGCCTGGTTACTTAGTTTTGGATTTGTCAGTAATCGACAGCAGGGCTTTGCGAAGTTTCTCCGGCAGGGGCATTTTTTCTCTGCGGGCGCTGTCAACACAGACATGAACGGTTTTTACTGTCCCCACGCTTTCCCCGTCGATTCCGACCAGGTTGTAACCCAGTGTAAACGAGGTTTTCCCGATATTGACCGCCTGCACCTGAACCTTAAGTTTATCGCCGACTTGAAGTACCGTCTTGTAGTCGGCTTCGGCGTGGACAATGGGCAACAGAAATTCCGCGTTATGAATCAGACGCGCGAAACCCAACCCCACCGCCTCCATGAACTCCTCGTAAGCGTCGTGAGCGATTTTGAACTGGTGGCCGAAAAACAGAAAACCGGCCATATCGGTGTCGTGCAGCTTGACCGAGGTCTGATAATTATACATAAGGTTTTGGCGCCTTTCGATTAAACTATTTCGGCGGTTGTTCGTATATAAAGCGATAAACAACCGACTACCCGATTAAACTAACAAGGGAGCTTGCCTTATGCAATTTAAATTTACCCGTCCCCAGATTGCCTTTATCCTTACTCTGGCATTCACTCTCCTCACTTTCATTCCGGCCGTCCCCGCCGCCGAGGACATCCCCAAACGGGAAAATATCGACGACAAATACAAATGGGACCTGTCCCAGATTTACCCAGACTGGGAAACCTGGGAAAGCGACCTGGCGAAACTGGAAAAAATGATGGGCGAATATACGTCCCTTCA
Organism: Candidatus Zixiibacteriota bacterium; assembly: GCA_049324195.1. Classification (GTDB taxonomy): domain Bacteria; phylum Zixibacteria; class MSB-5A5; order GN15; family FEB-12; genus JAFGNW01. The sequence continues at coordinate 6,620 of JBMOKZ010000162.1, forward strand.
GGGCACGCTGGCCGGTGGCGCCGACAACCTGGCTCGAGCCTACAAGCTCGGCGACGAGCTTGACAAACTGGCCTACAAGGTTTTCCGTTATCCCCAGCTTGCCCGCGCCCTGGACAACCGCGACAACGAGCTGGCCGGACGACTCCAGCAGGTTCAGATACTTTACAGCCGTTTCGGAGTCGCCACCGCCTGGTTCACACCCGAACTGCTGGCTATTCCCTGGGAATCGCTTCACGGCTGGATGGTTGACAACGAGGAACTGGCTCCGTACCGGTTTAATATCGAGAACCTGCTCCGCCAGCAGGAACACGTCCTGGACGAAAACCAGGAACGGCTGCTGTCGTATTTCGCCCCCGCCAACAGCACCCCCCAGGCGGCTTATAACGAGCTGACCACCTCGGACGTCAAGTATGGCCGCACCGAGTTCGGCGACGGCGATTCGGTGACCGTGACACCGGGAGTATATTACAATATCCTGGCCACCAACCGCAACCAGAACGACCGCGCCCGGGCATTCGAAACCTTTTACAGCGTGTTTGAGGCCAACGCCAATACCTACGCTGCCCTCTATAACGGGGTGCTCCAGCGCGATTGGGCTCAGGCTCAGGCACGCAATTACAACAGTTGCCTCGAAGCCGCCGTCGACGGCGACAATATCCCTGTCGAAGTTGTCGAGAATCTCGTCAGTACCGTCAAGGCCGGCACCGCCCCGCTGCAAAAATATTACCGCCTGCGTCAGAAAGTCCTCGGTCTCGAGGACTATCACGGTTATGACGCCTCCATTCCCATCGTTGAATATGAAAAAACATACGAATATGACGATGTCGCCAAATGGATTATCGAATCAGTCGCGCCGCTGGGCAAAGACTATCAGAATATGGTCAGGGAAGCTCTGAACGACAACTGGATTGACGTTTACGAGACCGACGGAAAATCCACCGGCGCCTATTCCGCCAGTGTTTACGGCGTACACCCGTTCATTCTCATGAATTATAACAAAACCCTCGACAACGTCTTCACGCTCGCCCATGAGCTGGGTCATGCGATGCATACCATGCTGGCCGACAAACACCAGCCCAAGGCCACCGCCGATTATTCCCTGTTCGTGGCCGAGGTCGCCTCCACCCTCAACGAAGCTCTGCTTCTGGATTACTTGCTGGAACATTCCAGCGATCCCCGCGAGCGCATCACGCTTTTACAGCACGCAATCAACAATATCGAGGGTACTTTTTATACCCAGGTCCTTTTTGCCGACTTCGAAATGGAAGCTCACCGCATGGTGGAGCAGGGTCAACCCATTACCGCCGACGTTCTCAGCGACCTGTACGCCCGCCTGTGGCAGGAACAGCACGGTGAGACGGTGGCATTCGACGACAAGTATAAGGTGACCTGGACGCGGATCGGGCATTTCTACTGGGCGCCTTATTACGTTTACAAGTACGCCACCAGTTTCGCGGCGTCGGCTCAGTTGCACAATCAAATCATTTCGCCCGATAAAAAAGTACGCGAGGTCGCGCTGGAACGCTACCTGACTCTGCTCAAATCCGGCGGCAGCGATTATCCGATCGCCCTGCTGCAAAAAGCCGGTGTGGACATGACCAAATCCGAACCTATCCAGGCGGTTATCGACCAGCTCGATTACCTGGTCGGTCGCCTGAAATCCGAGCTGGCCGAATTATGAGCGTCCGTTAAAATTCCGCATTAAAAGCCGACCCGGATTGACCCCGGGCGGCTTTTTTTATCAGGCTCGTTTCCGGCAAAATTCGCTTGTCTTTTGTATCGATATTGACAATCTTACCAACCTGTTAAAAAAATATTAACTTCTCAATATTAACTTATCGGGAGTACATCATGATTCGTAAATCAATTCCAGCCATCATGATTCTTTTATGGCTCGCGGTCTTGACCGCCGCCAGCTTGACATCGGCTCAGGCTCAGGAAGCGAAAGCCATTCCCCAGCGGGCCGATATCGATGACCGGTACAAATGGAATCTCGCCGACATGTACCCGGACCAGGCGTCCTGGGACAAGGATTATGAGCGCTTCAAGGCCGCCATTTTGCTCTTCGCGCAATATCAGGGCAAACTGGGCGAATCCGCCGAAACCCTTCTGGCCTGCCTGAAACTCCGCGACAGCGTCGAAATTATCGGCGACAATCTCTATGTCTATTCTTATCTGAAACGCGACGAGGACACCCGCTTGAGCGAGGCTCAGGAAATGGGCGACCGGATCGTCTCTCTCTACGCCCAGTACAACAACGCCGTTTCTTTTATCCAGCCGGAAATTCTGGGTATCGACAACACCAGGTTACAGTCGTTCATCAACGGCAATGAAGAGCTCAGTGAATACAGTTTCTACCTGAACGAAATTATCCGCAGCAAGGAACATATTCTCTCCGACAAGGAAGAATCTCTCCTGGCGCTGTTGACGCCCTTTTCGCGGTCGCCCCAGGATATTTTCAGCATGATCGACAACGCCGACATTAAATTCGGAACGGTCATCGATGAAGACGGCAACGAGGTCGAGTTGACGAACGAGCGTTACGTGAATTTTCTGCGCTCGGAGAACCGCGACCTGCGGCGCCGCGCCAGCGAAACCTACAACGACGCCTACCTTAAATATAAAAACACCCTGGCGGCCTGCCTGGCGGCCTCGGTCAAAAAGGACTATTTCTACGTCCAGGCTCGCAATTATAAAAGCTGTCTGGATATGGCTCTGTTCAACGACAATATCCCGCCCGAAGTGTTCCATAACCTGATTAAGGCTGTCAACGACAACCTGGCACCCCTGCATAAATGGGCGACCCTGCGCAAACGCCTTCTCGGGGTAGATACCCTGCAGACTTACGACTTGCTCGTACCCCTGGTTGAAAAACAAACCCGCGAATATTCCTATGACGAGGCCCGCGAAATCGTTACTAAAGCGCTTGCCCCTCTCGGCGAACAATACGTGGCCGATTTTACGAAAGGTTTGAATTCGGGCTGGATCGACGTTTATGAAACCGAGGGCAAACGCTCCGGCGGCTACCAGTGGGGCACTTATTCCTCGCACCCCTATATTCTGCTGAACTACAGCAATAACATCGACAACGTCTTTACCCTGGCTCACGAGATGGGTCACGCCATGCACAGCTTTTATACCCAGCAGAATGAACCCTATATTTACGGTTATAATCCCCTGTTTATGGCCGAGGTCGCCTCGACCTGCAACGAGGCTCTGCTGATGGACTACCTGTTGAAAAACGCCAAAAGCAAAGACGAAAAAATCTATCTGCTCACCACCTACATCGAAAAAATCCTCGGGACCTTCTACACTCAGGTCAGGTTCTCGGAATTCGAGCAGAATATTCACGAACGGGTCGAAAACGGCGATGCCCTCTCGGCCGATTACCTTCAGGCCGTTTACCGGGAAAGCTACGAAAGGTACTGGGGGCCGGATCTCTTTATCGCCAAGAATTACGACATGGGTGGTATGCGCATCAGTCATTTCTACCGCCAGTTTTATGTCTATAAATACGCCACCAGTTACGCCGCCGCTCTGGATATCGCCCAGAGAATTATCGACAAGGAAGACGGCGCGCTCGAAGCCTACCTGGAGTTTCTCAAGCACGGTTCTTCCAAACCACCCATCGAAACGGTTAAAATCGCGGGCGTTGACCTGACCACCCCGAACCCGGTCAACAACACCATCAAGCTGTTCGCCAAGCTGGTGGACGAGCTCGAAGAACTGCTCAACGAAGGCTGATAAAAATCACAAAGCAAAAGAAAAGGCCGCGGGCGATACCGTGGCCTTTTTTTATAAGAAAACTACAAAAAGGAAAGAGTTTTCGATTCGTTATTCTTTCGGTACCAGCTTGAAACCGACATCATCGATTATCGCGCCCCCCTCCACCATCTCAACCTCGAACTCGATATCTACCGGATCGGACACATAGCCGTAAGTTTCCAGCTGTTCGTTGTCGATATAAGCCCGGTACCGGCCGGGAATCAGACCCAGATAATAAAAATCGCCGTTGTTGAAAGTCGATACTTCGGTTACCGTTTCAGTGGTCATATTGAGGAACATGATTTTGATACCCCCGATTCCGACCTCACCCTCGAGCGTTTTCCGCTGTACGTACCCGCTCACCTCGCCGCCGATCACCAGCGGGATGTCGATCGAGGTTACCACGTTGGGGTTGACCTTGACGGTGTAATTTTCGTGCACCGGCTTCAACAAAGGGTTGTCCAGACTGTTGGGGTCAATCTGGAATACGTATTCCTGGTAGGGACGAAGCCGGTCATAATAATGCTGCATACTGCTGCCGTACGATTTCCCGCCCATGCCCTTGACCTTGAGCTGCAGGTTTTCCAGATATTCCTCGCCCTTGTCGTAAACGCCGTTGAAATTATTGTCCATGAACGGCCGTAAAACCGCCGTGCCGTATCCGACACTGCTGCCCCGGTCAAACCGGAAATTGGTAGCGTCCTGATTGTAGCGTACCGAGCCTTTCTGCACCTGGCTCATGCTTACCTGGCGGTCGGAGAACAGGAGTTTCGAGGAAAAGTTGGCGAAACTGTTGAAGATATTAAAGGTCAGCATGATCAAATTAGATTTGCTGAACACGTTACGGCGGAACGAAAAGCTCAACTGACCGGTCTTGAACAGCCGGCGGGTCAGATATATGCCGTAACTGGTAATCTGGTTGTCGGTATGGTCGTAATCGATGCGGAACTGCGGCCGGACCCAGCGAAGCAACTCCGGCGTCAGCAGAATCTGGCTGGTGATATAGCTGACCGAACGGTTAGTGTAGCGGGAAATTTTGTAATTCCCGATATAGTTGATATTGAACCGGGATACGGAAGCGCTGAACCCGTAATTCATGTTGACGACATCCATGGTCGCGTATTTGTCGTAATTGACGGCATAACGCAGCCCGATATAGCGGTCCTTGATTTTTAACGGGGAGGACAGCGAAAGTTTTACGGCGATATCCTGTTCGGCTTTGTTGCGGAATTCGTTTTCATAAAATTTGGTGAAACTTCCGTTGGCGCTGATAAGTGATGGTTTACTGTAATTGATATTCCCGGTCACCTTGTAACTCGGGGAGAAGAAGCCGTTGACGGTCAAATCGCCGGTCGGCTGGTAAGTTACTTCGCCGCCCGCCAGCGGTTTCTCGTCTTCCGCGCCGTTAAGCGGCAGATCGGCGCTGGCCCCCACGGTCAAATTTCTCAGAATACCGTAATACCCGTCGGCCAGCGAATACCAGTTGTCCTCCTCATTTATATTGGAGGTCTTGCCGGCACCGAGCGAATACTCGACCGTATTCTGGGGAATCAGGTTATAGGGCACTTTCACGAATTCTTCCCGGGTCAGGATTTCACCATTGGGTCCGTACATTTTCAGCATCATCCGCGATGACCCGTAATAGATATCGACGATAAAATTATAGTTACCATTCTGGTCGGTGAAGGCGTAATCGACGAGTTTGTTGTTGAGATAGAGCTCGACCTCCCAACCCTGGCCGAGATGGTCGGAAAGCTGAATCGTCTGAAAATATTTTCGCTGAACCTGGGGCTTGTTGGTGACCTTGATGCCGGTTAACCCCCGCGAGAAAGCCCCGGTGGAATAAATATCACCCAGATCAACCTGGGTCAGGTAACTGTTTTCCCCGACAAAATAATGCCAGCGATAATTCATCTGGTCGGTTTGCAAACCGGCCTCGGAATTGCCGGTGAGGGTGGTGTTGAAATCACCGCCCAGAATCATTCCCCCTAAACCGAAACTGTAATACTGGGTCTTGTTGCTGCCCAGCGGGCTGGCCGAAAGCATCCAGTCTACCGCCGCGCCCTTGAAATATTCCCGGCGCTGCTCCAGATGCTGCAAATCTCTGAGCTCGGTGACGTCCTTGACCAGCTTCCTGTGCGCCATTTCCCGCATCTGTTTGCGATAGGCGGGGAAATCCTTGTCCAGCGGGGCGTGCACGGTCAACGTCGAAAAATCGAACGTCATGTCGAGCCCGAACAAATCGTAAAAAAGACTCGTTTTCAGATATACGTCGAGACCCGCTAACACGAATTCGTTGCGGTTGATGACGATTTCCCGGCCCTGGAACTTGTATTTCATCAGGTTCAAATTGAGTTCGTAATTTTCCCGGTCGCGGTAGAACTGACCGCTGAATATCTTCTGGGTCAGGTCGGCCTTGATATTGATACCGAGAGCGTTGAAAATTTCAACCAGGGGCAGATAGACCGATTCGCCGTCGTACTGGACGATGAGATCCCGGGTCACCAGCCGGGGAACGTCGAAACCGACCACGATTTCCTCGAAGCGTTCAGCCCGGGTAAAGGATGGAAAAAACACCAGCAAAACCGCCAGGCCTATCAAAAGACCCCGGCACGCCGGTCTTTTCCGATGTAATTTGTCGTTGAACATATCCATATGTTCACATTAATAATTATTCCGGTTTTTATTCCACCACCATGGAATATTTAATTTCGTTACCCCGAATACGGTCTTTGGGTTCGACATCCGTTCGGCCGTCATTGGTTATCAGAATATCCACGCTGTACGGCAGTTTGGGGCGGATACCGGTAACGGGCAACTCTATCTTCCTCTTCAGGTCGTAATAAACCGCCAGGTCGAAATTTTGGCGGCTGAGCTCGTTATTGTCGGCGTCGAGCAGGCGACAGTTCAAAACGCCGAGATAAGAAACATTGCCGCGATTGACCATATCAACCATAACCTCGACCATGTTTTCCCTCAGTTTCGCCTGTACATCGGTCATCTCGATTTTCGAGAAAAGATTCCCCTTACGATACTTCATGGATATCGCCGTCTGCATGATCATGTTCAGGTTGGTGCTGATGCCCTCTTCCGCATCGGCCGAGGGTACGGCCACCTGGCTTTCCTGGGAGCGGATAATTACCCGGGCCCAGTATTCGCCGTCGGGAATATCCCGCGGCGGGCTGGCGACGAAACGAATCGTTTGCGAACCGCCTGGCGGCAACACCAGTTTGCGCGGGAAAGGTTTTATCCAATCCATCGCCGAGCGCGGGTCCGTCACCGCGGAGTCCTGCAGTCTTACCCGGACATTGCCCAGGCTGTCCGAAATCGGTAGCCCGAAACCCATCCGAATCTCGACTTCTTTGGGCTCAGCCGAGGGATTGCGGACAATCATTCGCCCGGTCCGATTCTGGTCGGACAGAAACACGACCGTCGGCGCCACCAGGATGCCGGCGATAAGCTCGGTCAGGGGGAACAACAACAGGAAGACTGCAATAACAAGTCCCCGCCAACCGTTTTTCTCCGGTTTGCGGGGAAATTTTGTGGAATTTTTCATCTTACATACATCCTATGTTTTATTTCTTTATTCTCTCTTTCGGTTCGAAAATCCTGATCAAACCTTTCGAGAAATTAACAAAGACTGCGGTTTCAGGTCAATAATAACTCCGTCAATTACCGTTATAAGCCACTGTCATGACAATATCACCGCTGTACGAGCCGGCGGTCTGGTCGACCGAGGGCCGCACCGTACCGCCCAGAAAGACGGCCATATTACCGCCCACAGCATCCAGCGTCAGTGTCTGAGACTGGTGCGGGTTGAAAGCGGTCGAGGTCCCGGATTCCGGCTGTGGCAGCGGACCCTGAGCATCGTCCCAGGCACCGTCGTTATCGCTAAAAGCTATAACCATCCGGTCCTGTCCACCGGTCGTATGCGCCAGATATTCCGGCAGAGCCATATAAATCGATATCTCCCGGCCGGGCGCGCCGACTATCCGGAACACGCCGGAACTGTCGTTGGAGGCGTTGGACACCGAGACCGGGACACCCTGGAGGACATCGCCGAAACGGATGGCGCTGTCGGCTGTCACGGTCAAAGCCGTAAGAATGGTCGCAGTCGCCGAACCGTTGGCTACATCCTGAGCTTTGACGGTCGGTGCTCCTCCAATAAACAGAGCAACCGCCAGAACAAATATCAGCCAGAATGCTTTTTTATTCTTTGTACTGAACATTTAATGCATCTCCTATAACAGGACTTCCATATTCCTATAAAAATTCTAGCTGCCGTTGTAGGCTACGGTCATGACGATATCGCCGCTGTATGACCCGGCTGTCTGGTCCACTGAAGGATGGACGGTACCACCCATGAAGATGGCCATATTACCACCTACGGCGTCAAGCGTGAGAGTCTGAGTCGCGTAAGGGTTAAAAGCGGTTGAAGTGCCGGATTCCGGCTGCGGCAGCGGAGCCTGAGCGTCGTCCCAGGCACCATCGGTCTCAGCAAATGAAATCACCATCCGGTCCTGTCCGCCGGTGGTATGAGACAGATACTCCGGCAACGCCAGGTAAATGGAAACTTCTCTGCCCGGAGCGCCGACGATACGGAAGACACCGGAACTGTCGTTTGAAGCATTGGATACACTAACCGGTACGCCCTGAAGAACGTCGCCGAATCGAATAGCGCTGTCAGCGGTCACCGTCAGAGCCGTCAAGATTGTCGCGGTTGCTTCACCCACGGCTACATCCTGAGCAACTACCTGGTCGGGGCTGCCGATGACAAACGCGAAAGCAACGATGACCAGTAGTCCGGAAATTAATTTCATCCGTGAATAGAAATTCATTTTCCTCTCCTTTTTATGCATAACATCCATAAATCTTTTATTGACCATATCGTATGTCTGTTAAATCGTCAGACAGTGCAAAATCTTAACAGGTTTTTTTGAAAAAAATATTGCAATATGCGACATTTTTTTTAAAATCGCATTTTGCTATGGGAATGATACGAGGTCGATGTTTCAAATCAAACCGCCGATACCGCCCCGAACAAGCGCCACCGGGAGCGGCTTTTGAACGCTAAGCCATACAGCGACAAGGCAATACGGCCATGTCAAAAATAGGCACAA
>JBMOKZ010000163.1:0-15299 GCA_049324195.1 Candidatus Zixiibacteriota bacterium
GATTTGGGGGACGCGGAGCGTCTCGAACGGCGTTCCCACGGAGACCGTGGGAACGAGATAAAAAGCTACACTCAATGTCATCCCGAGCCTCCTCCCCGTCATCCCGAACCCTCTCCCCGTCATCCCGAGTCTAGTCGAGGGATGACAAGGACGAAATCACTCCTCGACTTCGCTCGGAGTGACTTAAAAGGATCCTGTCATCCTGAGTTTACCCCCCGTCATCCCGAACGTCGAGGAATGACTCAACAGACCGGTTGGCTCACAACCAGCTCAGCCGCTGGCGTTCGTTCATATTCATCGCGTTCATTTCATTTTTCATTATCTGAGCCATCCTCGACCAGTTCAAAAAGCTCATCGACCTTCATCCCCAGTACCCGGGCGATTTGAAACACCAGAAGCGCCGAGGGCACGTAGCGATCTTTCTCGATTGCCAGGATCGTCAGCCGTCGCACCGAAACTTTTTCCGCCAAATCCTGCTGAGTCATATCCAGCCGGGCGCGGTGTTGCTTGATATGATTTTTAAGTTTCATCAACAAATTACTTTATAGTTATCTCAGATAAACATTATGTATGTTATACCATACATATTGTCAAATATTAATTACTTATTTTTATAAATTAAGTGTGAATTTATCAGATCTAAGGGTTTATAATAAATAACTTGAAAAGCTTATAAATCATCAGTATCATATAAAAAATACTTGAATTTACCCGTTTTTTACTGACGCCGGCTGACAGTGAAAGCTGTTATTTTAACTATCATTCCCGGCAAAATGTGATATACTTTAAGGTTTGAATTGGGGATATTTAGCGCATGACCAACAAAAAAATAGAAATAAAGAAAGGCTCCTCAGCTATGGCCACCAATACCATGCCCGACCGCAAGAAGGCGCTCGACGCCGCCCTGTCTCAGATTGAACGCTCGTTCGGCAAGGGCTCGATAATGCGGATGGGCGACAGTACGGTTATGGAAGTCGAGGTCATCTCGACCGGTTCACTCGGGCTGGATTACGCGCTCGGGGTCTGGGGCATTCCCCGCGGCCGGGTGACCGAGATTTTCGGTCCTGAGGCTTCCGGCAAAACCACCCTGACTTTGCACGTCATTGCCGAGGCCCAGAAAGCCGGCGGTACCGCGGCGTTTATCGACGCCGAACATGCCTTCGACGCTACATACGCCAGGAATCTCGGGGTAGATATCAACAATCTGCTTATCTCCCAGCCCGACAATGGTGAGCAGGCGCTGGAAATCACCGAGACGTTGGTGCGTTCCGGCGCGGTCGATGTTGTCGTGGTGGACTCGGTGGCGGCGCTTACCCCGCGGGCGGAAATCGAGGGCGAGATGGGTGACAGCCATATGGGTCTCCAGGCCCGGCTGATGTCACAGGCGCTGCGTAAACTGACCGCGATTACCTCGAAGTCCCGAACCGCGATCATTTTCATCAACCAGATCAGGATGAAAATCGGGGTGATGTTCGGCAATCCGGAAACCACCACCGGCGGCAACGCCCTCAAATTCTATTCTACCATCCGGCTGGATATAAGGCGGATTGCTTCGATTAAGGACACCAATGAGGTTATCGGTTCCCGTACCCGCGTTCGGGTAGTAAAAAACAAGGTCGCCCCGCCATTCAAGGAAACGGAATTCGATATCATTTACGGTAAAGGCTTTTCGCAAAGCGGCGAATTGATCGATATCGCCTCCAACCATAATATCGTCGAGAAATCCGGCTCATGGTTCAGTTTCGGTGCCGACCGGCTCGGCCAGGGAAGGGAAAACGCCAAACGCTTCCTCGAAGAAAACCCAGAGGTTTACAAGGAAATATTGGCCAAAGTCAAGGAACGGCTTGATATGCTACCGGCCTCGACCAAAGTGGTCGCGAGCGGGGAAACAATCGAAGAAAAAGAATAGTAAACCTTTTTTATCTTATTTACTCAATCTTCAAGCCCTTTAATCGTAAAAAGTTAAAGGGCTTGTTTAATTATTTATGAATCATTTTATACCTTTTAGTATCTAATTGAGTATAAAAAGGAAGTCATTTACGTTTACCCAAAACAAGCCGCGGCATTTTAAAAGGCTTGTTTGTCGGGTCACAAGCTCTTATACTATAGATGCTTTCGATAGAAGAAACGAAGTTTCCCCTTTCAACGAAACTAACTCTATAACCGGGGGGAACTTTAAGACCGGACAGCCTGTTGTATCAATAAACAAGGTGATTTTCCGGTCGGAGAGAATTGAGGAAATTCCATGGCCGACCAGATGTCTCAAACTATAGAAAAACGCAAAGCGTTCGAAAAAGAAGCGTTGCCCCATATGGACGCCCTTTACCGAACGGCTTTACGAATGGTTAAAAACCAGAATGACGCGGAGGATCTTGTACAGGAAGCGTTTGCTAAAGCTTACCGATTTTGGGACAAGTTCGAACCCGGCTCCAACTGCCGGGCTTGGCTGTTCAAAATCATGACCAACATTTTTATCAATGATTACCGCTCCAAATCAAGATCACCGGTTTCGGTGAATGTCGATGAAGTCGATGATTATTACCTTTACAAGCAGCTGGATTATCACGACGAAAGCGACAATCCGGAACAACAGTTATTCTCGAAAATATTTGACGATGACGTAAAGAAAGCGATAGAAGAGCTACCCGATGACTTTAAAATGGTAATCGTTCTATCGTTTCTGGAGGGCTTTTCGTATCAGGAAATTGCGGATATTACCGACCTGCAACTGGGGACGGTCAAGTCGAGGTTGCATCGCGGTCGGAAACTTCTGCAGAAAAAGTTGTTTGACTACGCTATTAAGAACGGATACATCAAGGATAAAGCACAATGAATTGTCAGGAAGTATTGAACCTGCTGTACGATATCATCGATAAAGAAGCCTCTGAAATCGATGTCAGAGAAGTAGAGGAACACCTCAAAACCTGCAAGGACTGTTTCGGCGTTTACGAAGTCGAAAAAAAGATGCAGGTCTTTTTGAATGAAAAACTGAAAAACGCCGACAACGCTCCCACCCCGAGATTGAACGCCCTCCGCGCCAATGTTCTCAAGGAACTGGACAAAATCGACTCCTGCCCCAACCACAACCACGAAGCGACGCACCAAACGAAAACTTCCCCGAAAAAACCATCTCCCCCGTTTTTCGGCACGACCAGGATACTGGCGGTTGCCGCTGCGGTCGTAATTATCGTCGCGGCCGGATTCTTCATCAACAGTCTTTTCCATCACGATGAATACTATATTCCCCTGGAACGCGCCCACTGGAACGCCGGCGGCAATCTCACCCCCTTTAAAAATGTCCAGCACCTTTACGCCGCTTTGACCCATGTCAGCAATGACATGCACTACAAGCTCGACCAGAAGGTGAAAAATTTCCAGCTTATCGGCGGCCAGAACACCGAAATCATGCAGGCGAATATGACGCACTTCGTCTACGCCGATTCCAGCGAACATAAAATCGTATCGGTTTTTGTCGTCCCGGCCAAAGATATGCTTATCGACGAGGAGTTGAAAAATCACGAGGTCAAGCTTAACGGCACCACGTTTTACGACCATTATTGCCGTGGCTGCCGGCTGGTGTTCCACCAGGTGGGAGATTTGATGATTATCACTGCCACCACTGAGAAAAACATCGACCTGCTCGATTTCATTCCCGGTCAGCAGGCCATCTGAGAGAACGCTGCTTTTTAATCTTGCCTTCCTTTCAGACCTCGAATAATTTTACCGGCATGAAAGATCATGCCGGTATTCTTTTGTTCGTCACCACTGTTTTCCTGCTTTTCTCTCCACAGGCCGTCTGGAGTGACGACTACATGGACAGCGTCAAGACCGGGATGCTGATCGATGCCCAGCGGTTGTTGTTCGACGACCGCTTTTCCGCTGCCGATTCTTTATACGAGATCATTATCGCCCGTTACCCGGACGACCCGGACGGTTATTTTTTCCGGGCCGCGGCCCTGATGAACGAGATGATTGACCGCGAGGAAAACCTGCACGAGGACAGGTTCCTGCGCCTGCTCGCCACGGTCGAAAATATAGCCGGGCAAAAAATACCCGAGGCTCTCCCTCGCACCCGGGCCTGGATGCACCTTTTCGCCGGACACGCACGCGCTTATCGGTCTATCTGGGAATCGCGTTTCGGTTCTTTTATAAGCGCCCTCAGGGCGGCGTTCGACGCCAAGGGGGAATACGAAAAAGGGCTCAGGGCTGACAGCACCCTTTCGGATTTATATCTCGGACTGGGTTCGTACCATTACTGGAAATCGGCCAAAGCCGGTGTCCTGCGCTGGGTGGGTCTCTTCAAGGACCAGAAGGAACAGGGTATCGAGGAGCTCTATCGCGCCGCCGAACATTCGCTTCTTTCCCGTGAGTCAGCCCGAACCGCCCTGGTCTGGGTCTGGCTCGACATGAAGCAGTACGACTCGGTGATTGTCATCGCCTCCACCGGAGCGGAAAAATATCCCGAGGGCAAGTCGTTGCTCTGGCCGCTCGCCCAGGCGTATTTTCTCGAACATGATTACACCGAAGCGCTGTGCGTTTATCGGGACCTGCGCGCCAAAATCAGCCCGGACCCCGGCAATTATTACAATCTGATTGAATGTGATTATTATATATATAAATGCCTCGAAAATCTCGAGATGCCCGACGAGGCTCGTCAGGCCGCACGACGCCTCCGGGAATATCTCAAACAGATCCCGAAAGACACCGCCAAGCGGCAACGTTCCCATATCGATGAACTGAAAAGAGCGGCGCGAACCTGAACTTTCACTCATAAAAGGTCGCGTTCAGGCTAAATAAAACCTGTGCTTCCGGGGCTCCCCGACAGCCGGTAATCTATCAGTTTTATAAACCGTCAGTTCCCTTCCGGAACGACTATGTCCTGAGTGTTCGAGGTCTGGTCGCGCTGCCGTTCGTCCATCAGGCGACAGCCCTCCATGAGAATCGATTCGTTGGGGATGTCGTTGTTGGGAGCGGGAATGGAACTGCGCGAGACAGGCTGGACGCTCCAGTTGCCGTCCGTCCAGGCCAGGGCCTGGTACACCGCCTCGGCGCCTTCGAAGTCGTTGCCTTTGGCGTACACGATATTTCCCTGTTCCAGGTAAATCACTATTTCATTGTGCTCGGATGTGACCGCCAGACGAACCGTCTTGCGGCTTGGCCCCATCGCCTGCAGCAGGTCGATGAGGTTCATGTCTTCCAGTCTTCCGTGCGCGCCGTTTTCCGAAATCCCGTTGGTGGCGTTCATTGCCGTTTCCGTAAGACGCTGCTGGATTTTTTTCATTTTGACGATCAGCAAGTTGGGATTATCGTTGACCGGGATGATATCCTCGATGCCCTTTTCGAGCATTATCGTCAAATCGGAGATGACCGAGGAATCGGTCAGCAGAAAAGTCGGTACTCCGGAGATATCCACTCCGTTTTCGATCATGCTGTCGACGAAATTGGTAATCGCCCGAGCATCGCCCTGCGACAGAAGAATCATCATCTCCGGCCGGCTCCGTTTGAACAGCTCGATGAAAGTATCCGTGGAGCTGACCGAGATAGTCCGGAAACCTTCTTGCCGCAGGCGCAGTTCGAAATGAGAAATCATCTCCGAGGCGTCGGCGAACAGCATCACCTGGTTATATTTCTCCTCTGTTTGAGCCTCCAACACCTCTTCCTTGATCATGTCTATAAACGGTACGGCGACTTCCTCCAAAAACAGCTTCCCGGTCAGGTCCTTGAATTTCTTTTTGATGGCGTCGAATTTGTCCAGCGACAGTTTTTCGTTGACGGTCAGGTTATCACAGAAAATATCCACCACCGTCAGGATATTTCCGCCCAGCACCTCGATCGGCAGCCGCTTGGTATATTTCTGCCGCAGGTTGATATACATCGAACGCAGGATTTCCACGATCAGTGGCGGGAAATTGAGTGAATCCAGAAGTTTCCAGGTCAGCTCGATAAACGACCGGGGATTGCCCGCGGGATCGTTTTTACCATAATAGAATTTGGCGATATCGTGAAGGTAACCGGCATTGACGATGGTTATGCGCTCCTTGTCCGGCAGACCCAGCCGTCGGCAGAGCTGGTCCACGTACTGCCCGACCGTACCGCTGTGATTGTGACCCAGGTTGTCCCGCGACGACAACAGCGAAGTAAACAGTTCCAGATTCTTGAGAATCAATTCCAGTTCCATTTTGCTCGTTTCCCGTTCCAGAAGGAGGTCAGCCGAAGATTCGTAATAACGCACTTTAGTCCGGGGTGAAAGCTTCCGCAGCCGGTCGATTAAATCGAGATAATCGCCCGGAACGGTATCCTTGATGAACACGGTATGGAACTGCCGGCCGGCGATGATGTCGATCGCGACATCGGCCGAGTCGGTAACCTCCACCCGGTAATTGTCTTTTTCCAGAATATAGCGCAACTTGATGCCGCCGTCCTCGGCATCGGTCACCAGCAGGATATTGCCCCGGTGTGTTTCGCTCTCCGCCAGGCTGTCCCCGGCCGGCAGGGCGGCATCGGAAAGGCGGGTAAAATCATTTTCGTTATTATCGTCCAGAAAATCTTCGGGCACCTCGCCCGAAGACATATAATACTTGGCAATGGCGGTTTTGAGGGACAACTCGACGGCCACGAACAGTTCGACTTTTTTTCCGCGGGCGACAAAATTAATCTCGTTAATCAAATCTTCGTCGAAGGGATTCTCACAGGCTACTTTGAGAACATTGTTATCGACGTCGTAATCGAAAGGCATCACCCGGCGCGCGATAGCCACCCCCGACGGTACGAACTTGACTACCTCCGGTGGGATTTCAAGCTCCGAGAGAACCACGCCTTCGCTCCCGCTCTGAATCTTGAGCGCCTTGACCAGGGCGGCCTCATCAACGTAACCGTGACGCAGCAAATTGGAACCGATTTTACCGCTGTACTCCTTCTGGGATTGCAGCGCATCCTTGATTTGTTCTTCAGTTACCAGACCTTCCTCGAGAAGAATCTGGTCAATTCGCTTGTACTGTGAATTATCCCTGGATGATTTGTTCTGAGTACCCATCGACTTCTCGTTTAAACGCGTCCCGGATGTAAAAAACCATCGTGCTGAAAAAGCCCAACCTGTAACTTTTTAACTCACCCCGGATATCAGATAATCCTCCCGGACGCTTTATTCCCGTCAAAGACTGTCTGAAACCCTTTTTCTTATCTCTTAATCGGTATAAATCCGGGGTTATATAGGGGTAATGACAGCTTTTTTCTGTTCAATTTTCATACAGCGGTTGCCATCACCGTTAAATCTTATTACCTTTGGCGGCATGGAAGATAAACGCCGGGAAAACGAGATAAAACTTACCGCCGAAGTCAGCTGCAGCGGGTGAGCCTCCAAGATTGCGCCAAAGTTTTTGGCGGACGCCCTTAAAAACCTGCCCCAGTCGCGACACCCCTCCCTCCTGGTCGGGTTTAACAAAGCTGACGACGCCGGGGTATATCTGCTCAATGAACGCCAGGCCCTGGTGCAGACGATCGATTTCTTTCCGCCGATTGTTGACGACCCTTTCACCTTCGGCCAGATTGCGGCGGCCAACGCACTTTCCGATGTTTTCGCCATGGGCGGCCAGCCGCTGACCGTGCTGAACATGATCGGCTTTCCCGTGGGGAAAATGCCACCGAGCATTTTTATCGATATCCTTCACGGCTCCGGAGAAAAAGTCGAAGAAGCCGGAGCGGTGGTGGTCGGCGGACATTCCATCAAGGACCAGGAATTAAAATTCGGCCTGGCTGTCACCGGCCTTGTAAATCCCGAACAAATGGTCACCAATGCCGGGGCGCATCCCGGCAATGTCCTGATTCTGACCAAACCGCTCGGTACAGGTATTATCACCACCGGCATCAAGCGCGGGAAAGTCTCTCTGGAACTGACCGAGCTCGTCACCAGACAGATGGCCACCCTGAACAAGGTACCTTCGGAGCTGATGGTTCTGCATCGTTGCCATGCCGCGACCGACATCACCGGATATGGCCTGCTGGGCCATGCTTATGAAATGGCCGCCGCCTCGGAGGTTACGATAAAATTCTTTTCCGAGTGTATGCCTCTGCTCGAGGGCGCCCTGCAACTGGCCGCCGACGGCATGATACCCGGCGGCGCCAACGACAACCGTGCTTACCTGGCTGACAAGGTTAAAACAGCGGATAATATCGAGAAAAATCTGCTTAAGGTCCTCTACGACCCTCAAACCTCGGGTGGCTTGCTGATAGCCATCAACCCCGACCGGGCCGAACATTTTGAACGGGACATGGCCGCTCGCAATCTCCCCTGCTGGCGAATCGGTGAGATCTCGGATAAAACTGAATATCCCATCGTGGTTGAATAATTAAAAATCGGGGTCAAAAAAACCGGCCGGGTTATCCCCGACCGGCACAACTACTTGATATAAATTATTTATTTCAGGTTCTTCGCCACGAAATCCCAGTTGAAAATGTCCCAGAGTTTTTCGAGATAGGTCGGGCGGGCGTTGCGATAATCAATATAATAAGCATGCTCCCAAACATCGACCGTCAACAACGGCGTCTTGCCGTCGCGAATCGGGTTACCGGCGTTGCTGGTATTGTCAATCGCCAGTTTGCCATTGGCGCCTTTCACCAGCCAGGTCCAGCCGGAACCGAAATTGGTCGCGGCCGCCTGAGTGAATTGCTTTTTGAACTCCTCGAAAGATCCGAAATCCCGTTCGATTGCCGCGGCTAAATCGCCCTTGGGAACGCCGCCCCCGGACGGACTGAAGCAATGCCAGTAGAAATTATGGTTAAATGCCTGGGCGCCATTGTTGAAAATGCCCCCGGAGGCTTTCTTGATGATATCTTCCAGCGAAGCATTGGCGAATTCGCCACCCTCGATGAGCTTGTTTAGATTCGTTACATAGGCGTTGTGATGCTTGCCGTAGTGGTATTCCAACGTCTCTTTGGAAATAACCGGAGCCAGGGCGTCCATTTCATACGGAAGTTTCGGCAGGGTATGTGCCATGTCTCTCTCCTTTCAATATTATTATGTTTAATTATATCTCTCAACAGTAACAAATCAAAAACGTTTCGTCAATTTACATCTTATCAACAATTATTTTCGAACAAAGTAAAACCATCAGCGTAAAATTAATAGTATCTTTAACCGGGCTTAACAATTGACTCGCATTTTAATCTTATAAAAAAAATATTAAGGTTATACGACTTAACTACTTAAGTTTTTTGAGACGATTTGAAAATAACGTGGTAAAAAATTCTTGTTGATTTACCGATTTATATAGTAAATATATATAGAGCCCGCGGAGAAAAAAAATTATGGAGATCAGTTTTATTTATTCCAAGGACGACCCGCGTCAGGCTAAAGTAAGAAATTTTGTCCGGCAATTTATTCGCGACAGAGGGGTCCTTGCCAGATTTATAGAATCCGACCAGCCGGTCGATTCGCCAACCTTGATTATTAACGGTGATGTTTTAACCGAGTCACGCAGCAAACCGCGCGAGAAACAACCCAAAATGTACCCCGGCATTGATGACATTGCCGACGTCCTCGAAAAGCACATCTGGAGTTTCTGAAAGCCTCTGCAGGTCGTAAATATTAAGTCACCCGTTTAGTTAATTTTCTTGCTTAAAAAATCAATTATTTCCGCCGTTTTCATACGATTTTGTTCCATCGAGTCGCGGTCGCGGACGGTCATGGTGTCGTCCTCGAGCGTCTGCCCGTCAATGGTGATGCAGAATGGCGTGCCGGCTTCGTCCATACGGGCGTAACGCCGACCGACCGCCCCGGCCTCATCATAGAACACTTTGAACCGCCGCCCCAGCTCCTTGTAAACATTCTGGGCGTATTCCGGCATACCGTCCTTTTTTACCAGCGGGAAAACCGCCGCCTTGATGGGGGCGACTTTCGGAGATAGACGTAAAAACACGCGCTTTTCACCCTTAATCTCCATCTCGTCATAACCATCGGCAAGAAGAGTCAGGAAAGTCCGGTCGACGCCGGCCGAGGTTTCTATGATATACGGGATGAATTTTTCGGGAAACCGTTCGTCGAAATACCGTAAATCCTTGTTGGTGGCTTCCATATGCCGCGAGAGGTCAAAATCGGAACGGTTGTGCACGCCTTCGAGTTCCTGCCAGCCGAAGGGGAATTCGTATTCGATATCGAAGGCCGCCTTGGCGTAATGAGCCAGTTCGTTCGGGCCGTGCTGGTGCCAGCGAAGCTTGTTCATATTCAGGCCCAACTGCCGGTAAAACTCCCAGCGCTGTTCCCGCCAGTACTCGAACCATTTCTGGTCATCGTCGGGATGGACGAAAAACTGCATTTCCATCTGTTCAAACTCCCGCATCCGAAAGATAAAATTGCTCGGCGTGATTTCGTTGCGGAAAGCTTTGCCAATCTGGGCAATTCCAAACGGGATTTTCTGGCGCGAGGAATTCTTGACATTGAGAAAATTGACATAAATTCCCTGGGCGGTT
Source organism: Candidatus Zixiibacteriota bacterium (assembly GCA_049324195.1). Lineage (GTDB taxonomy): Bacteria > Zixibacteria > MSB-5A5 > GN15 > FEB-12 > JAFGNW01. Next base: position 10,465 of record JBMOKZ010000163.1, read on the forward strand.
TCGGGACGAAGGTAACAGATATTGTCGTCGTCGGGCACCGGCCCCATATGAGTGCGGAACATCAGATTGAACTGCCGGGCTTCAGTCAGCTCGCCGCCGCAGGTGAGCGGGGATTTCGAAGGCTTGATGGGGCACCGGGCTTCCTCGAGCTTATCCGCTCGAAACCGCGCCTTGCAGGTCTTGCAGTCAACCATCGGGTCGTTAAACTCGGTGACATGGCCCGAGGTTTCCCAGACTTTGGGGTGCATGAAAATCGCGGCGTCGATACCCTCGATATCGTCCCGGCGGCTGGTCATCGTATCCCACCAGAAATTTTTCAGGTTCCGTTTCATTTCCGCTCCGAGGGGACCGTAGTCCCAGCTCGAGGCCAGCCCGCCGTAAATCTCCGACGAGGGGAAAATATATCCTCGGCGCTTGCACAGCGATGTCAGTTTGTCCATCGTATCGTTAGTTGATTCATTCTTGGCCATGGTCTTCTTTCTATCCTGCTAGTTGACTGTTTTTCAATTTATCGAGAAACTCCAGCGATTTCAAACTGGTGTTTAAACCCGACTGGTAGTTTAAGAATTTCGCCAGCAAATCCAACAACTGCCCCGCCTCGGTAAAACCGAGCGGCAGGGAAACCGCCTCGTTAAGCGAAGCCGTCTGCAACGCCGCCAACAGTCTGTGGCTGTCAGCGGAAAGGCTAATATAATACTCTCCCGGTTTTTGGCAAGAGGGACATACGATTCCGCCCCGTTCCGGCGAAAAAAACATTTCGCCGTTAAATTTCGTCACTCCGTTATTGGCGCCTTTCATTTCAGCGCCGTTGGCCTCTCGATTGCACCCGACACAATAGTTCAGCGACGGATGATAGCCCAGCTGCGACAAAGTCTTGAGGAAGAAGGTGATAAACAGGGCGGAAAGGCCGCGTTTGTCGCAGCGGTCAACCACTCTGAGAAAACTCAGGAAATAATTATACAGCATTACCTGGGCTTCCCCTTCGGGCAGAAGCAGATATAAAAGCTCACAACCGGCCGAACCGTAAGCCAGGCGCCCCAGCGAACCGTCTTTCTCGAACGCGAAAGCCTCGAGAATCTCGCTGTCGGCTATATATCCGGCGGTTTCTTTTTCGGATTTATAGAACGTTATTTCCATCCGGCAAAACGGTACCATCCGGCCCCGTTTCGACCTGAACGACCGCCCCCCCTTGTCGTTGAGCGGCAGTTTTCCGAAATCACGGGTAAAAAAATGCACCGTGCGCGAGGATTCCGACCAGTTGAATTTTTTAAGGATAACTGCTTCGGATTTCTGCAGGGCCATAACGCTTACTGACCCCGGAAGCGGTATATGGTCTCGTTGGGATAAGCCATGTGGTAGCGGGTGCGGGCAATATATTCAATAAACCCCGGGTCGCTTTCCAGCATTTTACGGACCCTGACGGCGTCGATAAGCTCCACCAGTTGCCGCTGATTGGCCTCGATCAACTGCGAGCGCTCCATCTCGAGGCGGATAATACGGGTAATACCGTAGGTCCCGCTCATGAATGAATAAAGAAAAAAGGCCGCCGCCACCCATAACCCGATTTTGAATACCCGGCGGCGCGTACGGGCGTCGGTATTTGAAAGTCGCTTTAAAAGGTTTCCGGCGGGGGCTAAAAGCGATGTTTTTTTCTTTATCCGGTGAGTCATTTTTCAAATAAATATGGCTTATAAATAGAAATCAATATAAAACTGGAAAGCGATGAAATGACCGATATCGATATCGTCTGCGGTTTCCGGCATACCGGCCTGAGGGAGTTTTTGTTTTTATAAATTAGCTTTGATTGATATCTTCAAGAAGCCAGGCAAGAGCATCTTCCTCGGAAAAAAAGAATCGTATCGGCAACCTGAAGACGCGGATCATCTGTGAAATATTATCAGCAGACTCTTTTCTCGAAATCAGATCCACGTAGGCTATCTTTTTAGCTTTGACCAGCGGGGTGGTTTGAATCTTTTGACTTATTATATATTCGGAAAACATCGATGACTGATATTTCGCCCCCCGAACGTCGATCAACACCCGGTCCTGCCGATACTCGGCCATCAGTTCAATCATTTTATCGATGACGGTTTCAGCCGTATCGCCGCTCCACACGCCGCTATAACGAAGGTGCAAAAAGTTATCGTTTTTGATTACCTCATAGGAAATTTCTTTATCCTTCTCTTTCAATCATTACCCCATGAGCTATAAAGTACTATCGGCTACTATTCTTAAACAATCGGAAATACTGTCTCCACTCGAACGATTTAAATTATTTTCTCTCCCTTTTTCGCCATCCGGTATCAGTGATGAACTTTTTTCCCCGTCAAGTCCCCATTCTCTCCATCCCGGATATAACTTTCCGAGCAGAGTGATTACCTCAAAAGAGAGATGGCCACTCATAATAATTTGAATGAATAAACCAACGTCCGGATACACTCACCGACATAAGCCGGCCGGCGTATTCAGACAACTCCACTCCCCGCTTAATATTGATGTTCTTTTAAACGGCTTTCTGACTTTGGAATTCGTCGCCTTCGAGCCATTTCAAAGCCTTTTTATCATCGAAAAAGAAACGCGTGTTGATGCCCAAATTGCGTAACGCCAACTCGAACAACTCAACATTGCTCTTTATCTCAGGCTTTTCCACTACTGCGATACGTTTTGATCCCGGCGGCTGCAGCAGTTTCATCTCCCGGGTAACCAGATAATCGGAAAAAATAGAGGAATCATACTCCAAATCCCGAGAATCCACCAGGATATTAATCTCACGGGCTTCCGTAATCGCCACCACTAACCGATTCATCAGCGAGAGCGATGTTTCTCTTGTCCAGGTACCGCTGGTCCGGATAAACAAATAACCCGGACGGGACGATATCTCGATATTTGTTTCATCAGTCATAATTATCTATATACATATTTCAAAAATAGGCAGGATGTATAATCAAAGGAGCAAGCACAAACCGGTATTAATAGAATAGAACCACAGTTCATTTTTGTCAAGTATATATTTTCCTCCTAAAGACAATGATTATTATGACATACTTTATATCCGGTCAGCTTCAAAGCGACTTTTCATGCCATAATTGAAATTGATCTTGCTCCCGGTCAACATATATTTCTTATCCAGGTGAGGGAGAGACTCTTATAAGCGAAATTTCAGTCGCGCCGCTTATAATAAAGGGCTTCACCGATTATATCGGCGAAGCCCCTGACGATAAAAAAGAACCGTTATTTCTTCAAATTGTAGAAAGCCTTGATGCCCGTGTATTCGGCCTGGGCGCCGATTGTTTCTGCGATACGCAACAACTGGTTGTATTTGCAGATGCGGTCGGTGCGGCACATCGAACCGGTCTTGATCTGCCCCGCGCCAGTGGCTACGACGACATCGGCAATCGTAGAGTCCTCGGTTTCTCCCGAACGGTGCGACACCACCGCCGTAAACCCGGCTTTCTGAGCCATATAAATCGTATCCAGGGTCTCGGTCAGGGTGCCGATCTGGTTGAGCTTGATTAAAATCGAGTTGGACGATTTTTCCTTGATGCCGCGCGCCAGCCGTTTCGGGTTGGTGACGTACAGGTCATCGCCGACAATCTGAATCTTGTCACCCAGCTGGGCGGTCATCTGTTTCCAGCCAGCCCAGTCGTCCTCGGCCAGGCCGTCCTCGATGGATATAATCGGGTATTTCTTGACCAGCCTGGCGTAGAAATCAATCATCTGGGCGCTGGTAAGCTTTTTGCCCTCGGCGGCGAGATGGTACTTCTTGGTCTTGACATCGTAGAACTCGGTCGAGGCCGGGTCGAGCGCGATCATAATATCCTTGCCGGCCTTGTAGCCGGAATTGCCAATCGCCTCCATGATGACCTCGAGCGCTTCCTCGTTGGATTTCAAATCCGGCGCGAACCCGCCCTCGTCGCCGACGGCGGTATTGTAGCCTTTTTTCTTGAGGACCTTTTTAAGATGACCGAACACCTCGGCTCCCATCTGCAGCGCCCCGGCGATGTCCTTCGCGCCGACGGGCATAATCATGAACTCCTGCAAATCGACGTTGTTGTCGGCGTGCTTGCCGCCGTTAAGAATATTCATCATCGGCACCGGCAGAATCTTGCCGTTGCAGCCGCCGATATATTCGTACAGAAACCGCCCGCGGCTTTCGGCGCAGGCTTTCGCCGTCGCTATCGAAACGCCCAGCAGGGCGTTAGCGCCGAGTTTGCTCTTGTTCTCGGTGCCATCGAGCCCCATCAGGAAATTGTCCACAGCCACCTGGTTGAAGGGGTCGATTTCGTTCTTAATCAGTTCCGGGCCGATTTTCTTGTTGACGTTTTCCACCGCCTTTAAAACCGATTTCCCGAAATACAGTTTGGCGTCGCCGTCGCGAAGCTCCACCGCCTCGTGGGCGCCGGTCGAGGCTCCCGAGGGCACGGCAGCCCGGCCCAGGGTATCATCCGACAGACAGACATCGACCTCGATGGTGGGCGTGCCGCGGCTGTCGAGAATCTGACGGGCGTGAATATACTGAAAATCCGACATGATTTGTCCTTTCTGAAGAGTTTCAAATTTTCTCCAAAATAACATGCTCGCTCAAACGAGAGCAAGATTTTAATTATACGGGAAAAGTCGGCAGAATATTGGGTAAACTCAATATTTCGGGGGCGGGAGATTCGCGTAAATCGTTGAAAATCAACCTGCCATTTTTCGGCAAAGATTTTGATATAAAATAGACATGAAACGACAAGATGACCTTCAGCGGACGGTACCGTCCCTCGCCCCATGAGCTTTAACCGGTGGCTGAAGGTTTGAAAAATAGAGTAAGAGATTCAGTCGGGACCAGTGGA
>JBMOKZ010000164.1:0-15238 GCA_049324195.1 Candidatus Zixiibacteriota bacterium
AACTCATGAAGAGTAACAAACTGGGGATTATGATATTCTTTACTTTTCTGCTTATGATGTTCGTTCCCGGAAGTTACGGGTTTGACTTTTCAGAAATCGAAAAGACCGTGACCCAGACCACGTTAGATAATGGACTGAGAGTTATTATCATGGAACGACACGAGGCTCCGGTTGTCTCGTTTATTACCTTCGCCAATGTCGGCGGAGCCAACGACCCTAAGGAATACACTGGCCTGGCGCATATGTTTGAACATATGGCTTTCAAGGGCACTACGACCCTGGGCACCAAAGACATCGACCGGGAACTGAAGCTGATGCAGGTCGAAGATTCCATTTTTTATGAATTGCGCGCCGAGCGAAAAAAAGGCAAGCAGGCTGATTCCACCCGCTTGGCGGAACTGGAAAAGGCTTTCCAGGACGCCATCGATGCCGCCGGGGAGCTGGTGGTACCCAACGCCTTTGACCAGATTCTGGAATCCGAGGGTTCAGCGATGCTAAACGCCGGCACCGGAATGGACCAGACGATGTATATCACCAACCTGCCCTCGAACAAGGTGGAATTATGGATGGCCATGGAATCGGAACGATTCTACAAACCGGTCCTGCGGGAAATGTACCGCGAACGTAATGTCATCGCTGAAGAACGCCGCCAGACGCTGGAAAACAGCCCTATCGGGCGGACAATCGATGAATTGAAATCGACCGCTTTCACCGCTCACCCCTATGGTATTTCCATTGTCGGGCACATGTCGGATATCCAGAATTACACCCGCGACGCCGCTAAAGCATATTACGAAAAGTATTACGTTCCCTCGAATCTGATTATCAGCATTGTCGGCGACGTCAACCCGAAAGAAGTTATTGAGCTGGCGAAAAAATACTGGAGCCGGATTCCCTACAAGCCCGCACCCGAAGCTTTGGCGACCGTGGAGCCCGAACAGAAGGGTGAACGACGGGTAGAACTCAGCGACCCGTCACAGCCGTTATTCGGAGCCGCCTGGCACATTCCCAGCGCTACGGACCCCGACTGGCCGGCTATCGAGGCGATGATGGATTATCTCGGTCAGGGCCGGACTTCTCTGCTTTACAAAAACCTCGTGAAGGAAAAGAAAATCGCGGCCAATGTCGGCGCTTTCCCCGGTTATCCAGGCAACAAGTACCCCTGCCTGGCTCTGGTTTACGCCATGCCTTCCGCGGAGCATACCAACGAGGAATGCGAAGAGCAGATCTTTAACGAAATCGAAAAACTCAAAACCGAATTGCTGCCGGTTGAAGAGGTCGAGAAAATCAAGGCTCGAGCCAAGGCCTCGTTAATCAATGGCCTGACTAACAACATGGGCATGGCCATGCAGCTGGCGATGTACTGGCAGCAGTTCGGGGACTGGCGGCAGCTGTTCAAGGAACTGGATCGTATCAACGCCGTGACCCCCGAGGATATCAAGCGGGTTGCGGAAAAATATTTCACCAAGGACAACCGTACGGTAGCCAAGCTGAATACGATATAGAATCATGGGAGTGGTTAAGAAAATGAAAAAAATATTTTACATATTGCTGGTGAGCGCCGTGATACTGACCGCGTTTTCCCCGGCGATTCAGGCTCAGGATGTCTCCAAACTGAAATATCCCAAGCTGAACGAGATTCAGATTCCCGAAGTCGAGAAAATCACGCTCGACAACGGTCTGCGTGTATACTTTCTCGAGGATCGGTCACTGCCGATTTTCCGCGTCAACGTGCGCATTAATTGCGGTTCCTACCTGGAACCGGCCGAAAAGGTCGGGCTGGCCGCTATCTGCGGTGAGGTCATGCGCACCGGTGGCACCGAAAAATGGACCGGTGATGAAATCGATGAAATACTGGAAGGCGTCGGCGGTTCGGTCGAGACCGGTATTGACATCGACATGGGTTCCGCCAATGTCAACGTTCTCAGCGACTACACCGACCTGGGACTGGAAGTTTTAGCCGAGGTTTTGCGCCGGCCGGTTTTCGACGAGGATAAAATCGAACTGGCGAAGGTGCAGGAACGCTCGAATATTTCCCGCCGCAACGACGATATCGCCACTCTGGCCCGCCGGGAATACAGCAAATTGATTTACGGCGCCGATTCCCCCTACGCCCGTCAAACCGAATACGCCACCGTTAATGCCATCACCCGCGACGATCTGGTCGGATTCCATCAGCTATATCTGAAACCGGAAAATATCCAGATGGCTATCTGGGGCGATTTCGACAAAAACGAAATAATTGCCAAGCTCAAACAATATTTCGGCGACTGGCAGCGCGGCAATACGCCCGTTCCTCCGCTTCCCGAAGTCAATTACGAATGGCGCAGCAAGGTTTATTATATAGAGAAAACCGATGTGGAACAGGCTTATATCCGCATGGGCCATATCGGCGGCATGGTGACTGATGCCGACTACACCGACCGCATTGTCATGAACAGTGTGCTGGGCGAGGGTTTCGGCAGCCGCATCACCAACAATGTCCGCACCCGCCTGGGACTGGCTTATTCCACCGGCGGCCGTTATATTTCCGAATTCGGTTATCCCAGGTATTTCTTCGCCCTGGCTTCCACTAAACCGGAAAGCGCCATCCTCGCCGCCAAAGAGATGATCACCCAGATTAAAACGATGCTCACCGATATGCCGACTGCAGAAGAAATGAAAAAGGGCAAGGATGGTTATCTCAACTCGTTCGTTTTCAATTTCGATTCCAAGGGTGAGGTTTTGAGCCGGATGATGACCTACGATTTTTACGACCTCCCGGAAAACTTCCTCCAGCTGGAAAAGGAGGGCGTCGAGAAAGTGACCCCTGAAGCCGTAATGGCCGCCGCCCGGAAAAATCTGAAACCGGACAGCATGGTGATACTGGTTGTGGGTAATGAAGCCAATTTCGAGGAACCGCTGTCCTCCCTCGGCCTGCCGGTTGATACTATCGACATTACCATCCCCAAACCGGTGGAACAAAAAGAATTGGTCATAAACGACGAAACCATGGCCAAGGGCAAAAAGCTACTGCAGCTTATGGCTGAGGCTCATGGCGGTGTTGATAACTTCAAGAAAATCAATACCCTTTATATGAAAGGCACCTTCACCATTTCCACCCCGCAAGGCGATTTTCCCCTGCCGTTCGAGGATTACCGCGGTATCCCCGACCGCTCTTATTCTCTGATAACTTTCATGGGTCGTAAAATGTACGACATCACCAACGGTGAGAAGGGCTGGCGAAGTGACCAGGGCGGCGGTATCGTCGAAAAAACCGCCGAGGAAATAGCCGATGGCAAGGATGATGATGACCGTAATTTGATCATGATTATCCGTCAATGCGACAATCCCGCCTACCGGGCGGTGTATGATGGCTCCGAGAACATCGACGGGAACACGATTGAATACGTAGCTCTCCTGAGGGAAAACGGCGACAAAATCTGCCGCCTGGGCATCAACGCCGACTCCCATCAGCTTTATTCCTCCTCGTACTGGGGCTCTTCCCCGATGGGCGAGGGCAATATTCTCAATATCTTCTCCGATTTCAAGGAAATTTCGGGGGTTGTCATGCCGATGACCAGCACCCGCAGTTTGGACGGTCAGAAGTTCGGCCAGCAGTCCTTGTCGGAATACAATGTTAATGCCGAGGTTCCTGCCGGCATTTTCGAAAAACCGACCGAATAAAACACTCGCACGAGCAAAACCGGCCCCCCGGCGGGCCGGTTTTTTTTGCCCGACCCTCGACGACAGGCGTATATCTGCTGATACTTCTTGACTTTTATCAGCGTAATTCCTTTAATAGGATAGTCATGGGTCAGTTTCACAAAAGGCAGGTATCTTAAAAAATGAAAAAAAATCTATTAATAATAATCGTCGCGATTATTATCTGTTTTCCCGCAATCGTTTCCGGCCGAAGTAAAATGCCGGTTGAGGACGGCAAAGAAATTTACACAACCGGCGCGGCTTCCCCGGCGTTCTGTATCGCCGCTCACAATGTCGGCAAACTGGTTCTGGCCGTCAATAACAACGGCACTTTCGGCACCGGGTTCGCCCTGGGGGCAGCCTCGGACTGTTTCACCGGTCTGATGGTGCTTTCCTGTGAATACCCCAAAGGTTCCGGCACCAGCTATCTGTTTGCCGGAGCTTTCTGGATTGGAGCTGTGGTCGGACGGGACACCCTGGTCTCGGTCGGCGCCGACGGCTGGCAGGTATGCCAGGAAATGTTCCCCGATGAAGAACCGTTCGGCACGATGGTATACCGGTCGATTATCGACCCCTCCAGTGATAGTTATGAAGGCGCTATATCCGAGCAGGATTATATCTCCGTTTATACCGACACCTTTACCAGTGGCGTCCCGGCTCTGTGCCCGGACCAAATCGATGGCCGGCCTCACATCCCGCTCGATATCGAAATCACCCAACGCTCTTACGCCTGGTCATACCCTTATGCCGAGGATTTCATCCTGTTTGATTATACTATCAAAAATATCGGGTATGAAAAGTTAAACCATGTTTTCATGGGACTATATGTTGACGCTGACGTTAACCAGGAGGGGGGCGATGTTACCGGTTTCACTGACGATATATGCGGCTTCTTGTATGATCTGCCCATACAATACGGTGATTGCACATTTATCGACACCGTTTTTATTGCCTGGATCGCCGATAACGATGGTGAGATGACCGGTGGGGGCATGCTTTCAACCCCTGTGCCTCATGCCACGGCCATGAGAATTGTCCGCACTCCGCAGGATTCGCTCGAGGTATCTTTTAACTGGTGGGTTTCCAACGGTAATGCCTCGCTGGATTTCGGCCCCCGGGAAAAGAGCGAAAACTTTCGTAATCTGGAAACCGGCGGCTTGGGGACGCCCGAGGGCGACCGCAATAAATATGATTTCCTGAGAAACCGGGAATTCGACTACGACCAGATTTTCACAGGCACGATCAGCGCCACCGACGAAACCTGGCTCTATCCCCCCCAGACGATCGCTCATGATATAGCCGACGGTTACGATACGCGCTTTTTGCTTTCTTTCGGACCCTTCAGCATTGACCCCGGTCAGGCGCTCCCGGTATCGTTCGCTTACCTGGCCGGCGATAATTTCCATGTCTACCCGACCAACGGCGAAGAAAACTTAATCGAAAACTATCACCCCGACACTTATTACGATAACCTGAACTTCACCAACCTGGGTATTAATTCCATGTGGGCTTCCTGGATTTATGACAATCCCGGGGTCGACACCGACGATGATAAATATTTCGGTGAATACCGGCTGTGCTGCGAGGATTCCCTGCCGCTCGACACTATGGACACGTTCTACAATCCCTTCGATTCCCTGATAATCGACAGTATCGTAAAAAGGGATCCCGCCGACTGGACCTGGAGCTATCTCGTTTGTGATACTTTCTGGTATAAAGGCGACAACGTCCCGGATTTCCGCGGCGCCGCCCCGCCGCCTTCCCCGGCTTCCTGGGGCTCTCTCCGGATCGAGCCCGCCGTCGGCGAGCTGCACCTCACCTGGAACGGTTACCGCAGCGAAACCACCCGCGATATTTTTTCCCGGGAGATGGATTTCGAGGGTTACCGCATTTATGTTTCCCGCGACAACCGCGAAACGAGTTATTATATGCTGGCTTCCTATGATATTGAAGATTACAACCGTTATGATTATGTCGCCACCAATAATTCCTGGGAACTCAACGAAACGCCGTTCACTATGGAAGAATTACGCTGTCTTTACGGCAGCGACGCCAACGGCGACCCGTGCAACGATACCCTCTTCGACCCCAATATCTTCACCCGCAGCAATCCCCTTTTGTACACGGACAGTGTCGGGGAAATCCACGTTTATTATTTCGAACCCCAGGATTTCAACCGGTCAATTTTGGCCAATTTTCAGGGCAGCAATACCCCCATAAGAAAGATTTATCCCGACCAGTCTTACCCGACTCATCTCAACCCGGATTCGTGCGATCCTTCGGAACTGACCGAAGAGGGTTATTTCAAGTATTTTGAATATGAATACACCGTCGAAAATCTGCTGCCTACGGTGCCTTATTATGTCAACGTAACCGCCTTTGATTACGGCTCGCCCCAGTCGGGTCTGGGCTCTCTGGAAACCTCGAAAACAAACTTATCCATCATCGCCTATCCCCTGTCATCGGTTGACGAGGTCGAAGAAAAAGAACTGGAGGTTTATGTTTATCCCAACCCCTATCGCATCAACGGCAACTATATCACCGACGGATTCGAGGGACGCGACGCCACTTATTACATTCCTGACCGGATGCGCCGCCTTCATTTCGCCAACCTGCCGGCCAGGTGCACGATCCGGATATATACTCTTGACGGTGATTTGATTCGTGAAATCGAGCATGATAAGGACCCGTCTGATCCGACTTCGATGCACGACGAATGGGACTTAATCACGAGGAACACCCAACGTATTGTCACCGGTATCTATTACTGGGTGGTGGAAGACGAAAACGGCGAAACGCAAATCGGTAAATTTGTGATTATCATGTAACGGTTAACGCAAATTTTACTTGCCCGCCCCCGGCAGGTCCGGGGGCTTTTTTATCCGGTTCGGACCCGTTAATAAAAACAAGTATTTCAGTCCGGTTAAACTCCATAAAAAGCTAATCTCCATATTCTCGCGTGAAATTGAGAGACTTGTCCTATTGGCCTATCTTACAACCACTTAACCGCACGACTCGGATTGCTGAAGATTCTCAAATCCTATCTTTTTTTGTTAAAAGCGCTTGCCAAAGTTGGAATAATTTTGTAGGTTCTAAGCTTGACATAATTATAGTAAAAATACGCTTGATTTTAGCGTGTTGGTCGGTTAGCAACGTAAATTATTTAACTGTACTATATAGAGGACGAGATATGAGAATGAACAAATTTATGTCGGTCTTAATCGTATTTTCACTTCTGATGATTATCCCCGCCGCGACCTTCGGTCGTGCTCTATATGACCCGGATGATATCAAAGACCGATACACCCTTACCACCGCCTCACCTGCTTTTTGTATTGCCGCCCATAATGTCGGTAAAATCGTACTTGGGGTAAACAACAACGGTACTTTCGGAACCGGCTTCGCCGCCGGCAGTACTACCGACTGTTTCACCGGCGCTCTGGTTCTGTCGTGTGAGTACCCCAAAAATACCAATTCCCAGTACCTTTTCGCCGGCGCTTTCTGGATTGGAGCCGTAATCGGGCGCGACACCCTGGTTTCGGTGGGCGCGGACGGGTGGCAGCAAACCCGGGAATTTTTCCCGGATGAATCCCCGTTCGGCGAGATGGAGTACCGCTCCATTATCGACCCGGCCAAACCGGAATTCGAGGGAGCTATTTCCGAACAGGATTTTATCGCTGTTTATACTGACACTTTCACTTCCGGAGTCTCCGGTATCGATAACGATATCGTCGATGGTCGTCCTCACCAGCCACTAGATATCGAGGTTACGGAGCGGTCGTTCGCCTGGTCTTATCCGTATGCCGAAGATTTCGTTCTTTTCGACTACGCAATTAAAAACATCGGCCAGGAAGCTCTTTCCCAGGTTTATATGGGTGTATACGTTGATGCCGACGTTAAAACCAATGGCTCCGACGAGGGTTTCGACGACGACGTCTGCGGTTTTCTTTATTCCTATCCGAACCCCTACGGCGACTGTATTTTCGAAGATACCGTATTCATCGCCTGGATTGCCGACAACGATGGTGACCTGGAAGGCGGCGGTTTGTTGTCCACGCCGGTGCCCCACGTTACGGCCACACGCATTGTCCGTACCCCCTCGGATTCGCTTGAAGTTTCCTTTAACTGGTGGGTTTCCAACGGCACCACCTCACTGGATTTCGGCCCCCGCTTGAAATCCGGAAATTTCCGCGATCTTGGTTTCGGTCAACTCGGGACACCCGAAGGCGACCGCAATAAATACGACTTCCTGCGCAACAAAGAATTCGACTATGACCAGGTCTTCACCGGTACGATTTCCGCCAGTGACCCGTTCTGGCTTTATCCGCCGCAAACTATCGCTCAGGATATTTCCAACGGTTATGACACTCGTTACCTGTTGTCGTTCGGTCCTTTCAATATTGACCCGGGCCAGACCCTGCCGATTTCCTTCGCCTATCTGGCCGGCGAGAATTTCCACAATTCCGCCTACCCCGGTAATGCCGAAGACAACCTGGATGACGATTATAATCCTAACGCCTATTATGAAAACCTGAATTTCGATGATATGAGTCTTAACGCCATGTGGGCTTCCTGGGTCTATGATAACCCGGGGGTGGATTCCGACGACGACAGATATTTCGGCGAGTTCCGTCAATGCTGCGAGGATTCGGCCTTTGTAATTGATACCACCTCGACCGACCCGCTGGTCGTTGACTCCTTCTGGGAATACTATGTTTGTGATACTTTCTGGTATAAAGGTGATAACGTTCCAGATTTCCAGGGTGCTTCGCCGCCTCCGGCACCGGCTTCCTGGAGCAGCACGACCGATAAGAACGGCAATCCGATCAGCGTCAACAGTCTGCGCGTCTATCCCGAGGTGGGCAAACTGACTGTCAGATGGAACGGTCTCCGAAGTGAAACGACCCGCGACGTTTTCTCGCGCATGTATGATTTTGAGGGTTACCGCGTTTATATCGCCCGCGACGAACGAGAAACCAGCTATTCCCTGCTGGCTTCATATGATATCGAGGATTACAACAAATATATCTTCAATGTTTTAAGGAACACCTGGGAATTGACCGAAACCCCTTATACCCTCGATTCCCTGCGTTGCCTTTACGGAGATACGGTGAACGGCAGTCCCTGCAACGACACCCTGTTTGATCCGGAGGACTATACCCGGAGCAATCCGTATATCACGATCGATGACAGCGGTGAAGTACTCACGTTTTATTTCGAGGCCCAGGACTTCAACCGCTCCATTTTAGGTAACTATGTTGACGCCACCACGCCGATTCGGAAGACTTACCCGGATCAGGCTTACCCGTCATCTTTAACTCCCGATTCCGCCGATACGTCGGAATTGACCGAGGACGGCTTCCTGAAATATTTCGAATACGAATATACGATTGAGAACCTTCTGCCCACGGTTCCTTATTACGTCAACGTCACCGCTTTTGACTTCGGCTCCCCGGCCTCCGGCCTGGGTTCGCTCGAAACCTCCAAGACCAATCTGTCGGTCAGTGCGTATCCGCTGAGTTCATCGGAAGTAGTCGAAGCTCAGGGTTTAGAGGTCTACGTTTATCCCAACCCTTACCGCATCAACGGCGGATATATCGATGACGGTTACGAGGGACGTGACGCCGATTATTATATTCCCGACCGGATGCGGCGCCTGCATTTCGCCAATCTGCCGGCCAAATGCACGATTCGGATTTATACTCTGGACGGCGATCTGATTCGTGAGATTGACCACGACAAGGATCCGTCCGACGCGACCGCGATGCACGACGAATGGGATCTCATCACTCGTAACACCCAGCGCGTTGTTACCGGTATTTATTACTGGGTGGTCGAGGATGAAAAAGGCGACACTCAAATAGGTAAGTTCGTAATTATCATGTAGCCCGCATATTTGATGTCTCTTAATTGGAAAAACAAAGGCCGCCTGCGAATAATATTCCTGACGGCCTTGTTATTTATTGGTTTATTAAATTTCGGGCAGGCGCAGCAAACCCTTTCGCCCCGCAAGAAATGGTACGACTCCAAAATCCGGCCCGATAACTCCACCCTCGGTCAACCGCTGGTGGAATATACGACCCATAACCGCGGCAACATTCAACTGGCGATTGCCAACAACGGCACTTTCGGCACCTACGGTCAGGATATCGCCGACCCCTTCACCGGTTCGCGGATTCAATCGCTGATTTACCCCAAAAACAGTGATATCGTTTATCTCTGGGTAGGGGCGTTCTGGATCGGGGCGGTAGTCGGCCGCGACACTCTGGTTTCCACCGGCACCGAAGATTTTTACGAAAACCAGGAATTCTGGCCCGGTGAAAAATTCGGTGACGCCTCCTATTTCACCTATCGGTCTATTGACCTCAACAGCCGTTATTTCGACGAGGACGCCCATTCCGAGGAAGATATCACCTGCGAATATTACGATACTCTGACCGACCCCACCTATGTCAGTTACGACCGCTTCGACCAGCGACCGCATATCCCTCTGGGCATCAAAGTCTCCCAAAAAACGATGGCCTGGAGCTATGACTACGCCGACGATTTTATCCTCTTCGATTACCAGATCGAAAATATCGGTGACGAGCGTTTGAACAATGTCTATATGGGAATCTGGGTCGACGGCGATGTCTGGCATGTTAGCCGGAACAACCCTGAGGGCTGGAATGACGATATCGTCGGTTTCCTGCGCGACCACCCCGCACCTGAGGGCGGTATATGCGTCGATACCGTCAATATCGCCTACACCGCCGATAACGACGGCGACCCGGACGGCTCGGAATGGGATTATCGTTCAGCCAAAGCCGCTGTCGGAGTCAGAGTGGTTCGCACCCCGCAGGATTCTCTCAAATATTCTTACAACTGGTGGATTATCAACTATTATGACGCCGGCCGTGATTTCGGACCGCGCCGCATTCCTTCAACCGGCGACCCTTTTCGAAGTTTCGGTTCCCGGCTCGGGACGCCCGAGGGCGACCGCAATAAATATTATATTATGCGACACGAGGAATTCGACTACGACTTATTGTTCACGGCAGTGGACCATGGAGCCGAAGGCTGGCTGCATCCGCCGGAAAACGCCGAGGTTTACGCCCAAGGCTACGATACCCGCTATCTTTTATCTTTCGGACCGTTCAACATTGATCCGGGCCAGAAACTGCCCATTTCCCTGGCGATTGTCGGCGGCGACAATCTGCATCAGGAGCCGACCGATTTTGAATCTCTGTTCGACCCTTACAACCCGGGAGAATTTTACAATTCCCTTGATTTCTCCAATCTGGCGCTCAATTCCCGCTGGGCGTCATGGATTTACGACAATCCCGGAGTTGACACCGATGGTGACAATTATTACGGAAAATACCGGATTTGTACCGAAGATTTTTCGAAAGACAACACCGATTCGGTCGATGATAATACCGGCGGACAGTGGTACGAGGGCGACGGCGTACCCGATTTCAAGGGAGCCGGTCCACCCCCGGCCCCTAGAATGCGGGTCATTCCGGCCGAGAGCAAATTGACCATCCGCTGGAACGGTTATTATTCAGAGAATACGCCTGACATTTTTCTGCAAAAAATCGATTTTGAGGGTTACCGGGTTTACGCCGCTTTGGATGACCGCACCGGCAGTTTTGTCCTGTTGAGTTCTTATGATAAGGAAAATTATAATCGCTATTTCAAGAAAATCCTGCCCGGCGGCGAGTATGGCTGGGCTCTGGAAGAAACGCCGTTTACGCTCGACTCCCTGAAAATTTTGTATGACGACCCGGAGTTTGACCCGCTGCAGTTCACCCCGGGCGCGCCTCTTGAATATCACGACTCGCTCTTCTATTTCGAACCGCAGGATTACAATGTTTCGGACCTGTCATCGCTACGGGGGATTCACAAGGTGTATCCGGAAATCACCTCCCCGCCCCCGGCTGATTCCACGCTCTGGTCCGAAGACGAACTGACGTACGATTATGGTCAGCCATTGCCGAAATATTATGAATACGAATATGTTTACGAAAATATCTTGCCCACCATCGCCTATTATGTCTCGGTGACGGCATTCGATTTCGGTTCACCCATCGCCGGATTGAAAGCGCTCGAGACGAAACCCGTCAACAATATGATTGTCGAATATCCGCTCACTCCGTCCGACTCGGTGGAGGCTAAGAATCTCGATGTTTACGTTTACCCCAACCCGTACCGCATCGACGGGAACTATTTCGAGGACGGCTTCGAGGGACGTGACGACACCTACAAAATCCCCGACCGTATCCGACGGATTCATTTCGCCAACCTTCCCAAAGTCTGCAAAATTTATATCTTTTCGCTTGATGGCGACCTGGTGCGGGAACTGGATCACAACTATCCCGACGGCGGACCGCAATCGATGCACGACACCTGGGATTTGATTACCCGTAATACCCAGCGGGCAGTTACCGGGATTTATTATTTCGTGGTGGAATCGAGCACGCGCACGCAAATCGGCAAGTTTGTCATTATCCGCTAAGTTCCTTGCGGTTAAATCGTTCGGGTAGGTAACGTCCGAAAGCGATATAGCCGATTCCCGAAAACAGCGCCAGCGACGAAATTACGAGCCAGGCCAACGCCGGGGTATTTCCAAGATAATCGAGAAACACGCCGCCGTACAGCGGACCCAGCGACCAGCCGGCCGTGACGAAAAAACCGTGAACGCCCATATATCGGCCAATACGGCCCTCGGGCGCCAGCCGCGAAGTCAACGTCAACGACGGCGGCGACATGAATACCTCGCCCATACTGATAATAACCACGTACACGACAAAATACGGGAAGCCGACAAACAGCCCGAACAGACTGTAACCGATAAAATGAAGAATCGCCCCGGAAGCCAGTTGGGTGGTAAATTTGAAACGGGCCAGAAGCCTCGTGATCGGCACCTGGAACATTACTACCATCAGACCGTTGACGGTGAACAACATTCCCAGCTGCGTCTCGGTGATACCGACCATCTCGACGGTATACACCGACATCGGAGCTATCAGTTGCGCTACTACCAGATACAAGAAGAACGTCAAAAAAGCGTGGGTGGCGAGATTCTTATCGTTTTTAACCGCGATCAAATCGGAAAACTTGAACTGTTCCTGAACTTTGGAAACCTCGGGCACCACCAGAAAAAGCCAGAAAATGATAACTGAAACGGTCGTAATGACCGCTGACAGATAAAACAGCGTGGCATAAGAATGAGCCGCCATGAAACCGCCGATCGCCGGCCCGGCCGCCCAGCCGAGATTGCCCGCCGAACGGGAAATGGCATAACCGTCGAGCCGTTTTTCATATGGCAACATATCAGACACGAGAGCGTTGACGGTGGGCATAAAAACCGCCCCGACAATCGAGTTGCACGTGAAAAAGACAGCCATCGCCCAGAAACCCCAGTTCAATTGGATTGTCAAACCCATAAATATGAAAGTGACCATCCGGATGCTTTGAGAATGAATCAGCATCCGGCGACGACTGATTCGATCGGACAATTCCCCGCCGATAACCTGAAAAAGGGAACGAACGATGGCGATGACGGCGAAAAAGACACCAATCTCCGTTGTGGAAAGTCCCAGTTCACTGTGAAAATAAATGGAAATGAACGGTATCGAGGCGGCAAAGCCCAGAGCTGAGACAAACCAGCCGAACGCCAGAATCCAGAGGTCTTTGCCGAACTGACTGAAAAAATGAGATAACCTTCCAAACATACCCGAACTAACCACACCCGGAACGTAAAATATAAGGCCGTCTATTGCTGCGGGCTGACGTATCTATCAATAAGAAAATTGGAAATTTTATTATAGCCGTCTATATTAAACTTATGCCAGCCGGCTTTGGCCATTTGGGTCAAACAGCCTTTTTTTCGCAGCCGGTTGATATTTATCCCGAACGAATAGGTCTGGTCGTAATCGGTCAACAACTCCGCTACTCGGTTTTCGCGGAGGACCTTCCGGTTGAGCGGCGCAAACGGCCCGATCGCCGGTTCGACGACAATCATGGGCAGCCCCAGCCCCAGCGCCCAGTTGGTTCGTTCGTGCGAGGGGGCTACGAAATAATCGAAAGCAGGGAACAGTTTCGATGTAAAAATCGTTTCTTCCCGGCGGGAATTGTAAACTATCAGGATCGCCGGCGGCAGCGGCCCGATAAACAGCGAAGCGGTATCCTTTATATCCAGCATCAACTCGTTGCGCTTGAATGACCGGATAGTTTCTTTCACCAGCTTGCCTCCCTGACGGGCGAAAATAATCGCTCGTCCCCCGTAATGCACTACCGAGACGGCGGCGGCGGCGATTTTTTTAAGGTGCGCGTCCGGCTCCGCCCCCGAGGAAAAGAACGCTCCGGTCAACGGCATATCGGATTCAAAGCGCCGCAGCCGCTGGTCCAGAGCGTCGGCGGCCATCTTGACCAGAGCCGGCTCGATACACAAACCGGAAACGAAAACGGCGTCCGGACCATACCCGGCTTTGCGAAACGGTTCGGCGGCCTGCTCGGTCGGCACAATCACAGTCCGGGCACCTTTGACCACCGCCGATGGCGGCGTAACGACCTCGCCGTGCTGATAAATCAACTCTTCCTTGCCCCTCAGAATCCCGACCAGGGTCGGATGGGCGACAATAAGCGGGTCGGGGCTCTGACAGTATTTCCGGCGTATATTACGGCCCATGATTTTCATCATCAGTCCGTCGCGGTTATAATCATAGCGAAACCGGGTCAGGTTGTAAATCAAACCGATAAGGCTGCTGGACGAACCTTTCTTATAAAGCCAATCGGCGCTGCGCCAGCTCAGACGGGACAGCCCCCGGGAAATCTCGAAAACGTCGCTCTCCCCTCGCATGAGTTTGATCTTTCCTTTGCGTATCAGAGCCTCGATTATGCCATCCAGATAATAGGGATGTCCCCGACCGATGTTGGTATATAAAAAATCGATTTTCTTGATAACCGAACCGCTCCTTTCACCAGCCTAACATACGCATTGACATTAAGTATGTCAAACGGTTGGAATATGTTACTGTTGTACAAGCTGATTCGTTTGAAAGCGATTCTAATAAAATAATAAAAAAAACCGGCTTATGAGCCGGTTTTTTATAAGAGCAGATTTTTATCGTTATCCGATGGCCGCCATCTCCTCGGCATCGATAACTTTCGATAAATCGAGGAAAATCAGCAAACGGTCTTCGAGCTTGGCCACAGCCTTGATATACTCGGAATTAACTCCGGTTACCAGCTCCGGCGGCGGCTCGACCGTATCGGCCGGCAGGCGCAACACTTCAGAAACGGCATCAACAATCATACCCATGATATTGTTGTTGATATCCACCACGACAATACGGGTGTTCTTGTCGTATTCTTTCATTTCCAGATTGAACCGTTTTCTCAGATCGATAATCGGAATCACTTTCCCGCGCAGATTAATGACGCCCTCGACATAATGAGGCGCCTGCGGTACCTTGGTTATCTCGACCATCCGGTTTATTTCCTGAACTTTCAAAATATCCACTCCGAATTCTTCCGAGCCGATATTAAAAGAAACCAGTTGTAATTCACT
>JBMOKZ010000165.1:0-2000 GCA_049324195.1 Candidatus Zixiibacteriota bacterium
TACTGGTGGTCATGATTGATTATAACAAAATTTCCGTAACCGCGCAAATTCCCGGTGTAAGCGACCGCTCCCGACGCCACCAGATAAACCGGCCCCCCGGCGCGACCCTGGATAGTGATGCCCGGCGAGAACGATTTCAGCTTGGTCACCGGGTCAACCTGGTTGCCGAACGGCACCGTTATTTTTCCCTGGAAGGGCGAGAGCAGCTGACCCTTTAAAGCCGCGAATACCGAGGTTCCCTGTTGCCCTCGATGTAACTGGCGGGCGCGTTCCTGTTCTTCTTCGAGCCGGGCAATAATCCGCTCCATCTCTTCGGCGGCTTTTTCGAGCGTGAAGATACGGTCGGCCTCATCCATGCTCTTCCGCCGCAACCGGTTCAGGTACTTTTCCTCTTTCTGTTTCCGACTCTGGTCAAGACTGTAAGAAACTTCCTTGTCCTTTTTGAGACTGGATACTTCCCGGCGTTTACCCGACAAGTCCTCAAGTTCCGACACCGACTGGGTCAAAAACTCCGCCGCCCGGCCAATTTTAACCGACTCGAAATTCGCCAGACTGGTCAGGTATCGAACCTGCCGCTGCAGTTTCATCTCTTGATTGGGGTCGTTGATAAACAGCCCTTGAGCCCGCTTGTTCAAAAGATAGAACTGGCGGATATTGCCCAGATAACGCCGCTGGGTCCGGTCGAGAAATTCCTGCCGCTCGTTTAATTGCTTTTCCGCCGCATTGACGTCCCGCTTCAACTGCTCCATCTCGTTGTTGAGACGGTTGATGATTTTACGGTTTGAGGATATCTTCTGGTCGTATTCCTGAATTTCTTTCTGAACGCCGAGTTCCTCACCGCGCAACGAGTCCAGCTTCTGGCGGCTCTGCTCGACTTCCTCGCGGATTTTTTTCAACTCATCCTTCTGGTTGATAATATTATCCTTGTCGTCGCGGGAATAAACAGCCGCCGTAAAAACCAGCAGAAGAGACAGGATAAATATTAACAGGCGCGCTTTCATTTTAACAACTTTCTGACCCCCAGGTAGCCGCTGATACCGCCCAGCACCGCCGTGGCCAGACAAAAAAGATAAATCTCGTTCATCTGCGGCACGACAATCTCGAACCGGGTAAAGGTGATACGATGATAGCCGTAAAAAACGATTACCCAACTCAGCGCCGCCGCCGCACCGCCGATAATGAAACCCTCGATTAAAAACGGCAGCCCGATAAACATCCGCCCCGCCCCCAACAGCAACATCTGCTGAAATCCGCCCACTCGCGCCCGGGTCATCAGCCGGATATTGTTGGCGGAACTGATAATGGCCGACAGGAAAATTATCAACCCGAGCACCAGCCCGACCTCGAGAATTATCGACTTCGTTTCCTCGACTTTTTCCAGCCAGTCACGGCTGTAATTTACCTCTATCACTCCCGGCAGTGGGGCGATTTGTGTGGTGATTGCGGCCAGGTCGGACAGGTTGAGATAGTCCGGTTCGAACACCAGCATAAACGACCGGGGCAAGGGATTGAGCGAATCGTATCCGATCAGCAGGTCCGTCCCGACCTGGTGTGCCAGTTCCGCGCGGGCCATTTCCTTGGAAACGTAAGTCGCCGTCAACACGCCGTCCACCGCTTCGAGCGACGCCGTCAGCTTCGGGATGTCCTCTTCCGGCAAATCCTCGGAAAGGTACACGTCCATCGAAAGGTCCGAAAGAAGATCTCTGTAAAACTTTTCCGAAGTCCCGACCACCACCCAGAACAAATCGAAAAGCAATATCAACAACGTGGTCGATACCAGCGAGGCCGCCACCGTGCCGGGATGGCGATATATGCTTCGCGCCAGTTCTTTCAGGACAAACACGATCCGGGTCATACCAGGGCTCCGTTCTCGAGCTGATAAAAATTGGAACCGGGAATTTCCTGGGGAGGAATTTCCGACGTCAGGATAATCATCGACCTGCCTGACAACGATACTTTGATCAGGTATTCGAATATCCGCTGATAGGTCTTGCCATCGA
>JBMOKZ010000166.1:0-15200 GCA_049324195.1 Candidatus Zixiibacteriota bacterium
CCCACCAGAATCAAAATCCCGGCCCAGATAATATCGCTGTCAACCCAGTACCAGTACTCACGGGCCAGCCAGAAAATCCCGATAGCGATCAAAATCAACCCCGGCAGATACCTGTTTCAGGGCGAAAGCTTGTAATCCTCGTCGGCTAATAGTACTCCTTCGGGTCTCATCGGAATTATAATCCAGGCGATGATATAGGTCAGGATACCGATACCGGGTAAAATAAACAGAAGGACGGTAATAATTCTTACCAGGGTCGGGTCCAGACCCAAGTACTCACCCAGTCCCCCGCAAACCCCACCGACAATCTTGTTCTCCCGTGAGCGGTACAGACGTTTATTCATAGCGGTAAACTCCTTAATTTTTCCTTAATTATCAATACGATATTTGAGGAAAAAAGTTCGCCTTTTTAAAATACCGCTCCATCAACGGTCGTCGAGCTGTTTAAGATACGATTCGGCCAGCTTTCGATTCGGCGAATTTTCGTCTTTCGCGACCTTCTCTATTACCCCCCGGACCTCGGCTAGTTCCTTTTCGTTCTCGGTCAGCATCCCGACTTTAAAACAGACCTGAATCAATTCGTTTTCGATTTCGGTTGGCGAGGGTTTCGGCTGGGGCACCAAACTGGTCCGGGTTTTCTTTTCAGCCAGAGTCGAGGTCAGCTCCGAAGTATCCCATATTTTGTCTTTGCCTGTCAGGCTCAACAGAGAATCTTTCTGGCGGCGCAACTGCGTCAGCTCGATACCAGCTTCCGTTATTTCCGATTCCAGCGACGGACCCGCTTCAAAATCCGACATAACCTCTTCGTTCTTTTGCGGGGTAACATCGGTCGTCCCCGGGGTGGCGCTCTTCATGACCACCCCCGTTTCCTGTTTCGGGGTCATGACCGGGCTTTCCTTCAGGTCGGTCTTAACCGTCTTTTTCGTCCCGGCGGAGACTTCCTTGCTGGTCAGCGGGGAAGACTCCGGCGGGGCGGGCATTACTTTGTCCGTTACTTTCGGTGAGACCGAAGGTGCGGTCATATTCGAAGGCTGTCGCACCCGGTGAATTTCGTTGGTGTCCGCCTGCGTCCCTTCGGCTTTCCCCAGCTGTGTTACGTCAGAGGCGGAGTCCAAATTACGCATTTCGTCCTTGCTTTGGTCATAGTCTAAAGAATCTACCTGCGGGATGGCGGCAGGCGCGACGATTTTTTCTTTGACGGTCTCGGTGTCTTTCCAGATTTCGTTTCGATGCAGCCCGACCACGGTCAGGACTGTCACTGAGGCTGCCACCGCGGCCAGTTTCCATGCCAGACTCCAGCCGCGCGAACGGGATATTTCGGTTATTGCGGTCGCCGTCTCGCTGTCCAGCCGGCTTTCGATTCGGCGGGCCGATTCATCCCAGTAATCATCGCCGTCCAGACCGCTGTGTTTCTCCACCAGGGCGTCGAATTTCTTGAAATCATCGAGAAGCTGACGGCATTCAGCGCACTCTTTAAGGTGCTCCTCGATAACCGCCGTTTCCTCGGGTCGGAGGTTCCGGTCATGGTAGGCTGAAATTCGGTCTTTGAAATATCCGTGATCCATAATTTCCTTCTATCCGTCGCTCTCCTGTCTCACAACAAATCCTTCAAGGCTTCCATCAGCATCTGCCGGGCGCGGTACAGCCGGGAATCAACCGTCCCCGGTGGAACGTTCAGAAACGAGGAAATTTCCTCGTAGCTCTTGTTCTCGAAATGCCTTAGCACAAATACCGACCGGTATTTCACCGGCAGGGCTTTAAGAGCCTTATAAAATCTTTTCTTACCCTCGGTATCCAGAAGTTTCTCCATCGGTCCCAGCTCGGTCGAAACCGGGTCATATCCCTTCTCCCGGATTTTCTCGAGCGATTCTTTTTTCTCCTCCCGTCTGAGCAGGTTATAGGCCGTGTTGCGGGCAATGGTCGCCAGCCAGGGATAAAACGCGTATTCGGGATTGAATCTTTTCATCGCTTTCCAGGCTTTTATGAACGTTTCCTGCACAATATCTTCCGTCTGGTCAAAGGAACCTAAAAGACCGTAAAGATATCGAAAAAGTCGTTTCTGATGCATCCGGATCAACTGCCCGAAGGCTTTCCGGTCCTCGTTCTGGGCGCTTTCAATTAGTCGGCGTTCCAGGCTTTTCTCATCCGACGGGGTATCATTAAGTTTCTTACCGCTATTATTAACTACCGCCCCCGGATTCTTTTCTTCCCGATTATTCATGAAAAATTCAGTTTCCCCCGACCAGCTTTAAAACCAGTGTTTCCAGCGCCAACGTCGGTTTAATATTGCTCTTTCTAAGGTCGGAGTCGGTCCGGGCGATTTCAACTATAATTTCTTCCAGCTTGTCGACCTCGTATTTCGAGGCCTGTTCCCGAAATTTATAAGTCAGCCAGCGCTTGCGAGCCTCGAGCGGTTTGCCGTTTTTGACCAGATACAAAGAAATAAAATGCTGGCTTAAATAATAGAGAATCCCGGTCGGGTTGTTGCCTTCGGCCACCAGCGTTTTTATTTGCTGAAGGACTTTTTTCGCCTGCCCGGTTACGACGCACTCGGCGACCTCGAACACCTTGAACACCTCATAACCCGAGGCAATCTCCTTGATATCCTCGAGCGTAACCGTCTCCCCCGGATTCTTATAATTGATCAGCTTTTCCGTTTCGGATTCGAGCGCTCCCCGATTGCCGGCGATAAGTTCGGTCAGCAGGTTCAGCGCATTGGGGTCGATATTTATCTCACTCTTGGCCAGTTTCCGACTGACCATTCCTTTCGTCTCGACCGCGGTCAGTTTGTTGAACTCGACGACTTCGGCAATATCCGCCATTTTATTGACAAAGGCGGACTTTCTCTTAAGCGCTTTGGCGGCCGGGGAACTGAATACGATTATCCGGTTGGGGTCGGGCGGATTCAGCATTTTGAGAATTTTCTCGATTTCGGTCGGGTCGAAACTCTGGAAACTGGAAACAGCGATAAGCTGCCGCTCGCCCAGCATCGGGTACACTGCCAGCTCGGCCAGAAGGTCCGCTGCCGAGATTTTCTTGCCGTCCAACCGGCGATAATTGGTGGTCAACTGGGGACCGGGAATGAACTGGGAGGCGAGATATTTTTCGGCCTCGATTATCCGGTAATCATCGTCACCGAAAAAATAATAAGCCGGTAGGAATTTTCCGGCGCTGAGGTCCTTTAGGAAGGCGCCTGGCGTCTTGGGAGTCATGATATAATTATACCATCACTCCCGGCGCAAGGTCAATCTAAAAGAGAATCGTAAGCGGAATTATCCCAGGTCGGCACCCATTCCAAAGAGAAGCGGTATTTGATGCGGTAATTCTGAGCTTTCTCCATCAGGGGAGAAAACATGATCGGAGCTATTTCGCGCTCGTTTACCAGATTGATAACGTGCTGGTTGTTACCGAAAATCTGGTAGGTGTGATTGGAGAAATATTTCTGGTTGCTGTCGATGAATTCCAGCAAAGCCAGTAGCGAGGCGAAATCGCTGTGGTCGGTGTTGACCGCGTCGAAAGGAGCCTTGAACCGGATACCGATATCCGGGATAAAAAAAGTTACCACGGTCGATTTTCCGGTATCGTTATCGGCCGGGAGTTCGTAAGAGCCAAAGAAGCAGTCCATGCCGGCTATTACGGCAACTTTTGTGCCCTTCCTCCCGAAAAGCGGTATTGTAATTTATATTGTTGTGTCTCAGACACTTACAACAACAAAGCCCCTTCCCCATAGGCTATATAATTGCAAATCGGTTCATAATTTTGTGAGAGAAGGGAAATAGAGTTTTAAAAAAGAATAAGAATAATTTCTTATAAATGGAATTATTCTATTTAATAGGAATAATTAAGAATTTTTTTTCTGATTGTTTTAATGATGACTTTTAAAAAACGTTAGATATTATTTATCTTCGTTAATATGTCTATTTTCGAATACTTCAATCAAATTTCTCTTAATTTCTTTAATTTTGACTTTTCTTTTTAAATTTAGCTTCCAGCTATCTAAATGTGCAAAATAATTACTGCCTTCATTTTTAATATTGTTATAATCTCATTCTCTCCTGATTTCATAGTAATACTATTTTTTGAAGGTTTACCAACATTAAGAACACCTTGACTTGTTCTTCAATCTAATCTACAAAATTTGTTATAAAATAAAATAAATATTGTAAGTAATATTTGGTGGGTAAGGTCATAAATATCTCTTAATAAACTAAAAATATCATTATAAGAATCATAAGGGGGGAAATCATTTTCGTCAAGATAACCCCTCCTCACACTCTTCAGATGCTTGCTGTAAGCAGATTGGTTTTGCATGTTTTTCTCCTTTACGAAGCATGCGATTAATATTTCTCAGGTTGTCACGAATAATTTTTCTTTCTTCAATATGATAATATGGCTTGGCGTGCTTATTTACTTCTACTTGAATATTATCTGGCGTTTTTATCAATTCCATGTTGCTGAGTGTACATACAAGTTCAGCAATAGCATGTGAATAGCTCTCTAATATTGGTAATATTGACCCCTTAAAACTAAAAGGACGAGTAGAACCAATAAATATTACACCAGCAACTGTAGCTTGAATCTTTAAAGGTAGAATTAAGTAGCTTCGGAATTTCAAGGCTTTATAAATTTCGATATCTTCATTGACAATATTATCTCTTAATATGTCTCTATATCTATTAGAAAGCGCTAAACAGTTCCACACAAAATTGAATATTTTGGGTCTTTCAATTTCAAAAGCCATTCCAGTAGCGGATATATAATCTTCTTTTTTCTCTTGAAAACATTTCTCACTAAATTTTTTATCTCCATGAACATCCGAGAAGCAGCTGTTCCACAAATTAATCAATTTTGTGATGTCCAGTTTTCTGGGTTTATGTTGTTTCGCGAGGATATCGATTTTATGACGCCATGTATTTTTCGAACAATAACAGGCTGCATTAATAAATTGATTTTTTGGCTTTTCAGGATCGGGAATCAAAAGAAAACCACAATAAACACCCTTAGTTACTTTCGGAAGTAATTTTGTAAATATACCCAATGTTGCAGCTTCATTAACATATTCTATAATTGTACTTAAACAAGTTTTTCCGTCTTCATAATTTAATTTATAATCATTGTTTTTCCTCATAAAGGTAGCAGTAAATGCTAATTCTCTATAAATCTTATATAATTTTTCTTTTGCTTTGCCATCTATATAATAGCGGTACAGAACATAAATTGCATAAATAACAAGAATTACTAAAAAATATCCCCAATATTTTGATAAAGCAAAATTCTTAGCAGATAGTATATCACTTACACCAAACCACCCATAAAATACTTTTACATGTGGTCCCAATAATAACTCATCCTGTTTACTCTCAATTTGTGGGATAAGAACAAACTGATTTAACATTAATATAGCGCATAGAGATATAAAAGTTATAGCTTGTAACCTCATTAATAATATTCTAAATATTCGTCTTGTTTTATATTTGAAAAATTTAGGGAGGGCAAAAATAAATCTACCCTGGTGTATATTAGCAAAAATATTTGAGATATACCAACTCAAGAAAGCGGGTATTAAAAAAAGATATAGAGAATTATTATCTATTTTTGGTTCATACTTACCCTCAAAAATTCCTCTTATCCAATATAAACAAAATCCAGTAATAATTATATACGGTAATTTGGGAATAACTTGGTTATATAATTCCTTGAATGATTGCATATTAGAATCCCTCTCAAATAATCAAGATAAAAATCTCTCCAAAAGGGAAATTAATAATTTATAATAGAATTATTACTCAGCATTCAAAAGATTAAAAATAAATAAACTGTTGTCAAGGAAATAATAATTACTTACCTCTTATAATTATTATTTCCTCGTTCCCACGCTCTGCGTGGGAACGCAATTCTGAACGCTCTGCGTTCAATTTATCCCACCCCTGCCCCTCTGTCAAGCCATATCAGGCAAGTATTACCATGATTACCTCCCCTCCCCGTTTATAAAACAAGGAGAGAAAATGCAGACAAACGTTCTTAATCACAATATCAAACCCGAAGCGTTTTTGAAGGCTCTTTAGATAATTCCATAAGAAACTTTAAAAATAACAAAACAATCCCATTTTGCCGTAACCCAATCACAATCATACCAATACAAGAATATTTTCTGAAATCGATGTGGATAACTTGACACTTATGATATACATCCGATGGTGAACAGGAACAACTCACTCGCACTACCGACTCCCCGACAAACCGTCTGGACCGGTGTTCTGACAGCACTATATATAAACTCATCCCGGATCACACCTTAAGTCATCCCGAGCGGAGACGAGGGATGGGTGAATGGATGGATTAAAATGTTTAATGAAAAACTATGAAAATTTCTCGTAGAGTTTTTCAGCGTAGCGGTCGGTCATGCCGGCGATGTAGTCGGCGATAACGATCTCCGTTTTCTCCGTTAACAGCATCTCCTGGAACCGGAGCGGCATTAAAGAAGGGTCTGCCTGGAATTTTCTGAAGAGCGCTTCCATGATCCGTTTAGTTTTTTCCTGAAGACCCATCAGCCGCACATGACGGTAAAGTTTGTCCCTGAGGAAATTTTTCAACTCATGCACTTTCTCCCCCATTTCCGGCGAGTAGCGGCAGATTTTTTCCGGGGCGCTCTGCAATGACTCGATATCGGTGATCCTGAGTTTTCCCAGTTGGCCAACCGTTTCGTTCAGTACATCGGTGGTCATTAGATTGACTAAGTATCGCACCAGAGCGTAGCGCTTCTGGTCCCCGGCCAGGTTTTTCATGACGTTATCCAACCCGTTGGCCTTCGCCGAGTCCCAAACCGCCAGCTCCTTAAGTTCTTCCAGACTCAAAATGCCGGAGCTTAGGCCGTCGTCGATATCATGGCCGTTGTAGGCGATTTCATCGGCAATATCGACTATCGAAGCCTCGAGTGTAGGGCGTTTGGCCGTGTCGAAGTCGGGATGTTTGATAACGACTTTGGTTTCGTGCTTGGCGATACCCTCACGCACTTCATAGGTAAGATTCAGACCCGGATGTTCCGGGTAACGCTGTTCGAGAATATCGACCACCCGCAGCGACTGGACATTGTGATTAAACCCGCCGGACACGGCCAGGAGGTCGTTAAGCACGTCTTCGCCAATGTGCCCGAACGGAGTATGGCCGACATCGTGCACCAGCGCGATCGCCTCGCTCAAATCCTCGTTGAGCCGCAGCGCCCGCGCCATCGTCCGGCCAATCTGGGCGACCTCGATCGTGTGCGTCAGCCGGGTGCGGAAATGGTCCCCCTCGTGCGGCAGAAACACCTGCGTCTTGAATTCCATCCGTCGAAACGCCGCACAATGAACGATCCGGTCGCGGTCGCGCTGGAAAGCCGTGCGCAGGGGATGTTCTTTCTGCGGATAGACCCGCCCCCGGGAATTCCCGGCCAGCGCGGCATAACCCGCCAGCGTCTGCCACTCGAGTTTCTCGATATCCTCGCGTCTATTTAAATCCATCTTTGTCCTTACTCTTGGGCCGAATTAACCCGTAGGAAAAAGTAATTGTATGAGAAAAATCCAGAACGGTATGATACGAGGTTGCGTAAGAAATCAGCCAGTCGCTGAAAATAAATTCCACGCCGCCGCCATACTGAACCGGTTCAGTCGCGATACCCCAGAAAAAGGCGCCGCGGTCGGAGAGATAAAGTTTCTGGCCGAACCCGAAAATCGGTTTCTGGTATTTCTCGAACGTCATTTTCGCCGTCAGCGAATGCCGCCCCAGCCCGATGACCTCGGCATAGGTCGAATATAACGGTTTGAAACTCACGGCGTTATCGTAGAATTTCGGCGAGTTGAGATTGTCCGCCGTAAATGCGATAAAATACTTGTTGAGCCGGTACGACACCCCCAACCCGAGCGTCTGGGTGCTGAAACGCCCATAACCCTCACCGAAATACACGCCCAGCCCGGAAACGCCGAGACTCAGACAGAGCGAGTCGAAATGGTACGCCGCGGTCAGCTTCGCCGTGATTTCTTTGTAATAATCCCGCTTGCCGAACTGGGAAAAGCCGAGCGCGGTCGTCACTTTCCCATACCGATAAGCCCCGACCAGAAACACCTGGTCGAGTTCGCTCAAGTCGAACTGGCGGTTGAATCCGGCTTCGATACACCACCTTCCGTCCCGAAGCCCCCC
Organism: Candidatus Zixiibacteriota bacterium; assembly: GCA_049324195.1. GTDB lineage: Bacteria > Zixibacteria > MSB-5A5 > GN15 > FEB-12 > JAFGNW01. The sequence continues at coordinate 8,176 of JBMOKZ010000166.1, forward strand.
CGAGGGGATATTCACCAGGGTCGAGGGGTTAGGGAACGATAAAACCGCCGTTTGTCCCAGGCCATTGCCCTGCGAGGAAATAATCTCGAATGCCAAAGCCGATACGACCGGCACCATGATCAGGAACAAAACAACCGCATATATTAAAAATCTTTTTCTCATCGGGCCAGCACCACCGTTTCCTTGATTTGTCCTACCCCGGGCGCCTCGAGATACACGATATAAATCCCTATCGGCAGCCGGCGGCCGTCACCCGCGGTGCCGTCCCACAGGTACTGCTCGTCAAAAGCCGAGGCATCGTCGAAAAAGGTCCTCACCAGCTTTCCCCGGCGGTCAAACAACCTCAGGGTATAGCGGGCGTCGGTCGGGCCATCGAAGGTAATAACGGCATATTCGTCGCGGCCATCGCCGTCGGGAGCGATAATTTTCGGCTCGATATTAAGCGACAGTCTGCCCCCCGGCGGTTTGAACTGAACATCATTTTCCGCCCCCGGCGTACCGCCTGACAGGCTTGACTGTCCCCAGTAATTTTCATAGCCGACCGTTTCACTGCGCGCCCAGGTGATATTGTCGTCAAAGGTTTCGACATAGGCGAAACTGTCGGCGCGCACACCAAAGCTGTCCACCAGACGGACAACATCGGTATCGTTGTTCAGGCGCGGCCATTGCGCCGGTTGCAGACAGCGACCGGCGTACTCCGGATAAAAACTCAAGAACGCCAGCGAATCCTCGACCAGCACAAAATACTCGTTTGGCTCGATTGCCAGCGGCGTGCCGGACACCGGGTAGAGACTGCCCTCGTCACCGATAAACCAGCCGGCCATCGTCATTGAAATGTTGAAACGATTTTTCAGCTCGATCCATTCCGAGCCGAGAGCCGTGGCGGGGTTGGCCAGAAATTCGGAGATGACGAACGGCGGATATTCCGCGCCCGGAGCAAAGAAGTAAATGCGGTTGTTGCGCAGGCGGTCGTCGTCGTTCAACGCCGCCCCGAGCGACACGTATTGGCCATCAAGCACGAACGGCTCGCGGATAACGGTCGTATAGCCGGTGTCGGTCAGCGGGATATCCAGTTCGGCGATTACCTGACTTTCGTCGTCGGGATACTTCTCGTCGTAATAGAACAAGGACAAAACGCCGCCAGTCATCAGGTTTTCGCCCCGGTTGACGAGAACAAACGTCAGCCAGGTGGTATCATTGAGGGAGCTGATGGCGATATCTTCAAGTGACAGGTCATACGGCACCAGCGAAACGGAATTGAGAAAACCGGGAGTGCCGCCGCTCCCGTCGGTCGAGGACCAGACCTCCGAGGCGTCCGTAAATTTCCGCTCCCAGGAAACCCCGTCCTCACCGGCCGAATTCCAGGACAGTTCCGAAATCAGGACAATCGTATGCAGGCTGATAGTGCCGGCGCTGTTGGCCAGACTGAACGTGCCCTCGTAAAGCGGAGTTTCCGCCGGGATATCATCACTCCAGTAAACTCGCACGGCGGCGGTATCGCGACAAACCAGCAGATAACCGTAAGCAGGCAACGTAACTCCGCTGAACGTGACGGTATAGGCGCCAACCACGGCATAATAAAGATTCATCGACGCCTGAGCGGAACTGTTGTTGTACAGCTCGAACCACTCCAGCGCGCTCTGGCTTCCCGGCTCGTTGACCATAACCTCGTTGACCACCACTTCCGCGCGGACGGCCGGCATAGACAATACCGCAACCAGAATCAAAGCAAAAATTACATATACAACGCGCCGCTTCATAATACCACTTTCACCTCGAAAGACACATAGGGCTGGTGCTTTTCCTCGTTGTCGCGTGTGTACCTGTCACCGAGTTTCACGGTCAGGCTCACTCTCCGGTTGACCTGCTGTTCGCTCTTCAGGAAAACGTACCAGTAAGCGAGTGAACCGTCGTTCAGAAACCGGCTGTTCGACCAGAGTTCGATATTTCCCAAATCGGACGATTCCATTTTTAAACCAGTGAACAACGAGAAATAGTCCTCGTCGTCCGTCTTTTTGTTATAGGCAATATAATTTCTCAAACTCACGTGACCAGTTTTAAATTTCGTCTCGATTCGAATCCGGTGCTCGCGGGTAATATCCCGGCTCAGGTCAGTCACCCTTTTCCGATTTCGGAACAGGTAATCGAGGCTGATTTCCCGGCGGTTGTCGATTCGACGGGTCAGGCCGGTGAGGATATCGACATTCGTAGTGTCCTCGCTGACCCCCGCCGCCAGCACGGAATTATAAAGTTCCACTCCAGTCCAAGGACGGGTAACGGTTTTGAGAAGCAGCCCTTTTTGGCCGGCCCGCTATCAGAGTACTCGAAATCGAGCGCGTCGATAGTCCGCGTACGGCGAATCCCGGCCGAACGGCTCCCGGCGGTCAGGTCCCGGTAATTGTCGGCATAACGCCAGCCGCTGTAACGCAGTTCTGCCGAGCCGAAATGGTGCCGTCCCTCGAGAACGACCGCCCATCCGTCGTCGCCGTCCCCGACCCCGCCGCTGACTTCCCCAGCGGTGTAACCGCCGGAATATCCATAGCTCGTGAACAGCCCGATTTTATCGTCATCGATAAAAGTCCCGCCATCACGTTTTCTCAACCGGTTAAGCCCGATAATCGAAGATAGAGAGATGTTTCCCCGCGTATATTTAAGCATGGTTCCGAAACTCGTCATCGTAAACGCCGTGTCCCGGTCGAACGCGGCCAGCGCGCTAATATCCAACCCGAGAATACAAAGCTCGGCCAGGCCGCCGTTCATGGCGCTGTTGTCCGGGAACAAAAAGGATTCCATCTCCAGACCTTTTTCACTGTCGAGCAAACGACGGTGAAAACCGTAAATCGTACCCAGTCCGAACCGGGCGGTATAATTACCCAAAATGAATTTACGAACTACCCTTTGATTATTTTGATAACCGACCGTCCGCTGGGCGAACCGCTCCTGGCCGCCCAATTCCCGGTCGATTTTCAATGCCAGCCGCCATTGACGGTTCCAATCAAAGGTGACCGCACTCAGATATTTAGTCCGCTCATCTTCGTCCAAGTCCTGGTAAAAACGATAATTAGCAACCCCAATTTTTTTGGAACACCCGGTTCTTTTCTTTTTAAACGGTTCCTCCTGCTCGGTCTCCAGCGAGGGTATAAATGACCCTCCGGAAAGACCGATATCGAACAGATTCGGTATTTCATCCAACAGGTAACGGTTGGTGGAATCGATGCCGTTTTCCAGAATATCCAGAAGGATTTCGAACTGAACGGAATCAATCCCGCCGTTTAGCAGGGCTTCGGTGAGTTCATCCTCGGATGGAAGTACCGTTGTCGATAATTCCTGAGCCGGGCAGACGCCCCCGACCGCGGCCATGATAAGGGTAACTGCGAATAGTGCTCTAATTCCCCCTGAACTCCCTCATTTAATTCAAGTTATATTTATTCAACTTGCGGTACAGGGTGCGCTCGCCTATACCCAGCTTCCGGGCGGCTTCTTTACGGTTGCCGCCGGTTTCCTGCAAAGCTTTTTCAATAAGTTTCTTTTCCATGGCTTCGACAGTTGTGCTTTTCTCCATCACCGCTACGGAATCCTCGGCCGTCATGGTTTCTTCGCTGGGAAGGTGTGAGGTTATTAAATTGCGAAGATGCCTGATTTCGTTCCCCAGCGACAGGATGGCTCGATAAATCAATTCATGCCCGGCGTCCTCGACCGTCCGGCCGGTAGAGATCGGAAGATGCGTAGCGGTCGCGTGTTGTTCCGCAATAAAATGCTCGACATCGCTGACGTCGACCAGTCCCGTTCCCTTGAGCGCCGCCATGCGCGAGGTGAAATTTCGCAGCTGGCGGATATTGCCCGGCCAGTCGTATTTGACCAGCAAATCGAAAGCGGCGTCGGTGTAATCCAGATCCCGCTGCCCCGACCAGAAATATTGCAACAGCGGCTGGATATCATATTTTCTCTGCTGCAGGGAGGGTAAAATAATTTTCACGACACTGATGCGAAAATACAAATCCTCCCGGAACTCCCGTTCGGATATCGCTTCCATCAAGTCCCGGTTGGTGGCGGCCACGACCCGGACATTGGCGCGGCGGGCGCTCGATGACCCGACCGGGTAATAGGTGCCGTCTTCCAGCACGCGTAACAACTTAACCTGAATCTCCGGTTTGATTTCCCCGATTTCGTCGAGAAACAAAGTGCCGCCCTCGGCCTTGAAAAAGAGTCCCTCGCGTTTGGCTACCGAACCGGTAAATGCGCCCCGCTCGTGTCCGAACAGTTCGGATTCCAGGACGCCCTCGGCCAGAGCACCGCAGTTGATGGCCACGAACGGCATGTCCCGGCGGGGCGAGGCATGGTGCAGAGCCTCAGCAACCAGTTCCTTGCCTGCTCCCGAGGGCCCGACAATCAGCACCGGCACCTCGGTCGGAGCGATGCGTTCGATGGTCCGGGCTATGGCTTTCATCTGACCCGAACGACCGATAATTTTATATTCGTTCAATAAATCCTTGTCGGCCAGAATCCGGCTTATTTTTTTCGCCAGACCGTCCTGGCCGAGACTCTCCGATAGAGAACCGTCGATATAACCCTCACCGATATTTTCCGGGCTGCTGTCGAAACCGGTCAGCCTCCAGATTTCCGTAAGACCGTTATAGCGGCGGATCTTCATCGCCACCCCGTAATTCAAGTCGTTACGATGTTCCCCGATTAAAATCAAATCCACGCGGCTTTCCCTGGCCGCCTGGTAAAGCTCCGATATTTCCGTCACGACCGTACCGAGTTCGTTCCAGATAATCTCCCGGTCGTTGATACGGTCGCGGTCAACGAGAATTATGACTTTATGAGTCGCCGGCATAGTTCGAAAAATTCCCTATCGATGTTTTTTAATTTTCCCTCGGCCGCGGAAAGATTTTTTCCCGCCTGGCGCCGTCACTCTCCCGGCCGCCCGCTTTGATTTCTTGTCCGCGAGAAAAAGATCGATTTCGTTGCGGGTCTTATCGACTTTCATCACGCCTACCTCAACCCTGTCTCCCAACCGGAATGTCCGCTTGTTCCTGCGGCCGATAAGGCGATAACGGCTCTCGTCGAACAGGTAATAATCGTCGTCAATCGTCGAAACCCGTACCATCCCCTCGACGCCCATGTTGTCGATGCGAACGAAGAAACCGAAGTTGGTGACCCCGGAAATGATGCCGGTATATTCGTCGCCGAGATGTTTCGCCATGAAGGCCACCTGTTTGATTTTGACCGCCTGCCGCTCCGCGGCCTCGGCGGTGCGCTCCGTATCTGAGCAGTGCTGTCCGACCCGGTCGATAACCGAATTGACCCTTCGGGCGAACGCCACCGGGTATTTCCCGTTTTTCAATTTCCGCAACAGGCGGTGCACCAACAGGTCGGGATAACGGCGGATGGGCGAGGTAAAATGCGTGTAATGACTGAACGCCAGACCGAAATGACCGATATTCTCCCGCTGATAAACCGCTTTCTGCATCGAACGCAGCATCAACTCGTTGATAAATTCTTCCTCGGGCGTGCCCTTCACCTGCTTGATGAACCGGGCGAACTGCATCGGCTTGATTTCCCTGGAAACCGGAAAATTATAACCGAGCGTTTTAACCACGTGCGAGAAAAACTCCAGTTTTTCCGGGTCGGGTTTATCGTGCACGCGATATAGAAACGGCTGGGCCAGACGGAAGACCTCGAGCGCTACCACTTTATTGGCCAGTAACATGAATTCCTCGATTAACCGATGCGACTCCAGTCGGACCCGGTTGCCGAGCTCGATCACCTCCCCCTTTTCGTTGAGAATAATTTTAGCCTCGGGCAGGTCAAAATCCAGCGAACCTTCGCCGAACCTCTTTCGGCTTAGAACCTCCGCCAGTTTGCGGGCGGTTTTTAAATTGTCCGCCACTTTCGCAACCCGTTTGTTGGCCGTACCGGTATCATAAAATTCCTGGACTTCTTCATAACTCAACCGCGCTTTGGAATTTATCACCGTATCGACCACCCGCCATTTTAATATCTTACCCTGTTTATCGAGGTCGATTAAAGTCGAATGCGCCAGCCGCCGACGGTTGGGCTTGAGCGAGCAGACATCGTTGGAAAGGACCTCCGGAAGCATTGGCACCACCATCCCCGGCAGATACACCGAATTGCCGCGCAGGAAAGCCTCATCATCGAGCCGGGTCCCGGCCTCTACAAAAAAAGAAACATCGGCGATATGTACACCCAGTCGGAAGCCTTCCGGGGTTTCCTCGACTGACACCGCGTCGTCATGGTCCTTGGCATCGGAGGGATCGATGGTGTAAATGTCTTCTCTGGTCAAATCCAATCGATTTTTTAATTCTTCCTCGACATTGCGGGCCGCGGCTTGTTCGGCCTCGCTCATGACCTCTTCGGGAAATTTTTCCGGCAGATCAAAACTCCTGAGCACTGAGAGCATATCTACTCCCGGCTCGCCGGGCATGCCGATAACCTCCGTAATCCGCCCCTCGGGATTGACATAGGGATTGTCCCAGACGGTCAATTCCGCGACCACCTTCTCGCCTTCCCGGGCGCCCATCGTCTGTTGGGGATTGATATAGATATCCCGATGATACCTCGGGTTGTCAGGAGTGACAAAAGTAAACGCGCCGCTGGTGCGGAACACTCCCACGATCTTACGCGGCGCCCGCTCTACAATCCTGACCACCACCCCCGCCTGCCGCCCCATCACTTTCCCGGTCAAACGCACCATCACCCGGTCGCCGTCAAGAGCGGTAAACAACCCGGCTTGCGGAATCAGGATATCGACTTCTTCTTCCTCGCGCTCCAAAAACCCGGTACCTTTGCGGGAAATAGTAATTTTACCCACCAAAAGATTCAACTGCTCGGCAATGCCGATACGGTTACGTTTTAACTTGACCAGCTGGCCCGATGACACCAGTTGTTTGATGGTCTTGCGGAAATTGGAATACTCGTCCGGGGGAATATCAAGAATCCGGGCCAATTCCTTGATTTTCATCGGGTGGTCTAACTTTGATTTGATATATTCAATAATCTGT
>JBMOKZ010000167.1:0-1965 GCA_049324195.1 Candidatus Zixiibacteriota bacterium
ATGAGATACCGTCGCTGAGAGCCAGTAACCCGACAATCGTCCCCGCCGCGTTGTACTGGTAAAGTAAGCCGTAATTCTCGTCAAGGGACACGGCTTCTAAACCGCCGGTGAGGTCGAAATCGGCCATGAAACCGAAACAAAGACCGGTAAGCTTCTCGAGCGAACTGTTGATCAGACGGTATTTCATGATAACGAAATTATCGTCGGCGGGATTGAAGTAGTTGACCGAAACCTGGGACACGGTGACGGGAATCTGAATCTCGGAATAGGTATCGACCATCCGGGCCTCATACTTCAAGCCATTGCCGCCGTCGATATATTCGGACTGAAGTGAAGTTTCCGGAGTGAAATCCGAGGGCACGAAATCAGCCTCGGCGTCGCGGATACTGCTGGAAAGCTGGAGGTTGTTGCGGCCGATAATCATGCCCGCCTCGTACAGCAGATTGTCGCCGTTCTCGAAACGGAAACCTTCGGCGGCCAGGTTATAAATTGAGCCTTCCGCCAGACCATACTGGGCGAAATCGGAAACGGTGAAATCGACCCGGCTCGTCCGATGGGCGCTGAAAAGACCGGGAGCCGCATAACCCACCGGCAGATAGAACGAGAGCGTATCGTACACGAAAATTTCGGCATCTTCCAGAACCAGTTCCAGAAGGATGCTGTCGCCGTTGACGATGTCGTTGTCCAGGGTAAGACTGAACAGGTTGTGGTTCGTGGCCGTGGTGCCGCTGCCGAAGAAAAAACTGCCCTGGTCGATGACGATATCAACCCGGTTGTCGTCGGAGACAAGCCGGCCGTTGATTTGGTCGACGTTAGCCGAGGGGTTGACAACCGTCAACTGCAGGTTGAAGCTTTCGCCCGGCACGGCGGTGTCATTATCGAAAATTTCATATTCGCTGATAAAGAAGTAAGTGCTTTTCGGAACCGGGAGATAATCCAGAAGCCTCGAAGCGTCAACCAGACCGTATCCATAGTTGTTGTCCTCGCCCAGGTTACCGAGATCCTCGGCGGACAGGATGAAAGCGTTTTTGATTTGTTCTACGGTGGCATCCGGATTATACTGACGGCACAGCGCCACCAGACCGGAGATAAAGGGAGCGGCCATCGAGGTCCCGCTCATATATTTATAGATGCCGCCCTTGGTTGATGAATAGATCGCCACGCCGGGAGCGACGATTTCCGGCTTGATTGCCCCGTTGCACGAAGACGGACCGCGGCTGGAGAAGCCGGCGATAACCTTGTCGTCATCGACAGCGCCGACGGAAAAGGAATTCAGAGGCGTCGAAGCCCGGTCAGCGGGATTGCGAATAGTGCCAGCGTCCGGGCCCTCGTTACCGCAGGCGAAAATGGTCACGATACCGGCGGCCTCGACATTGTCAATCATCTGCCAGAACGTTTCGTTACAGTCCGGAAGAATACCGGCCGGGACGCCCCAGCTGTTGGAGATAACGTCAGGAACATCGTCGGTGGTCGAGGTATCGTCGTCGGGGTCGAGAGCCCACTGGAAGGCATTGATAATGTCGCTGATGGTAGTGTTCAGGTCGCGGCCCTGGTCGATAACTCCGGCGGTAATCCATTCCGCGTCGGGAGCGACACCGAAAGTATCGGTTGCGGTGGAGCCGAGCATGATTCCCATGGTATGGGTACCGTGACCGACCTTGTCGAACGGAGCCACGGTGGGGTCGATGGGTGAAAACCAGCAGGCCGACAGATCGGCGTGGTTGCCGCGCCACTTGCTCGCCAGCGCCGGGTGAGTGCTTTCCACGCCGGTATCGAAAGAACAAACCAGCCGGCCGTGACCGGTGTAACCCTTTCGCCAGAGGCTGGGAACGTTCAAAAGATTCAGGGCGGTCGAGGTCGCGGTCGCCAGAGCCGGGGCGTTTTTAATTTCTACCGGCTCATCGAACTCGACCGGAACATCGTTGATAATCAACTCAACGCCGTCTAATCCGGCCAATTCCCTGA
>JBMOKZ010000168.1:0-14910 GCA_049324195.1 Candidatus Zixiibacteriota bacterium
CATCGGCAAGTTCGAACAGGCCAACAACGGTACTTTATTCCTCGATGAAATCGGCGATATGTCGATGCTGACCCAGTCGAAACTTCTGCGCGTACTCCAGGAAAAATGTTTCGAGCGGGTCGGCGGCAACGAAACGGTCAAAGTCAATGTCCGAATTATCGCCGCCACCAACAAATCCCTGGTCAACTGCATGAAAGAGGGCTCGTTCCGGGTGGACCTCTTTTACCGGTTGAAAGTCGTCTCCATTTATTTGCCGCCGCTGAGAGAACGCCGGGGCGATATCCCGCTTTTAATCGATTATTTCATGAAGAAATTCTCCGAGGAACAGTCGATAACAGAAAAGAAAATTTCCAAGAAAGCCGTGCAGCAGTTGACCCGGTTCCACTGGCCGGGCAATGTCCGCGAGCTGGAGAACAATATCCATACGGCTATGGTGATGTCGAAGAACGACACTTTGCAGATGGAGGATTTCCCGAGCCTCAACGAAAGCAATCCCCGTCTGGAAATCGACCTGGCCAGCCTTCAGGACGACTACGCCGAAACCTTCAAGAAAATCGTCGAACCCATCATGCCCAGGCTCATCAACAATTCCCAGGGACAAATATACCACCTGCTGGAATCGGCCCTCGAACGCGCCGTGATTGCCTCCTGCCTGAAGCATTTCGAGGGCAACCAGGTGAAGACGTCCGAAACGCTGGGTATCTCCCGCAATACTCTGCGCGACCGCATTGCCAAGTACGAAATTTACTGATTTACGCCGGAAGCGGCGACCTGATTTTATCCCTTAAAATTTTATTGGAAGTTTGTGATTCCTTTATACCCGGCGGTTGGTTATATTCCGCTCTATGAGAATATGTCATTTTGCCGACAGCCATCTCGGCGCCGGTGAAAACCATCACCGGCAGGGGAAAAGCGGTCTGACCGAGCGGCAGGAGGATATTGTCCGAAGTTTCGTCGAGGCGGTGGACAGGATTATCAAACTTAAACCCGACCTCTGTATCCACGCCGGTGATCTCTTTCATACCGTCCGGCCGTATAACCGGATAATGGCTCTGGCGGGTGAGCAATTGCACCGCCTGGCCGAGGTCAACGGAATTCCCACGGTCGTTATCGTCGGTAACCACGACGCCCCCAAACAACCCCATATCGGAGCGGCGCTCGATGTTTATCGCCAGATTGACAATCTCTATATAGCGGTTGATTCCGCCCTGCATATATTCGATATCGCCGGAGCGAAAATTTTTGCCCTCCCGCACTGCCTGACGCCCGCGATTCTCAAAGAGGAACTGGCTAAATGTCGTCCGGACCCCCAAACGCGCTATAACGTCCTGGTGATGCACGGCGTCGCGGCGGGAATGCCGGAGTTCTCCATGGCCGATTTGGGCGAGCAGGAACTCCCGGTGGACGTCATGGCGCGTTTTAACTACACGGCCCTGGGACATTTCCATAATTACTGTCAGGTCGGTCCCAGAGCCTATTATTCCGGCTCCACCGAGCGGCTGTCGCAGTCCGAACGGACGGCCGCCAAGGGCTTTCTCGAAATCGAGCTGGAGCCTTTTAAGTTGACATTTCACGAGGTCTCCAGCCGGGTGATGGTCGATGTCGAAAAAATCGATGCCCGCGGCAAACGGGGCGACCAGCTCGCGGAAATTATCCGCGAGAAACTGCGGAATCTGGACAGCTCGGATAAAATCGTGCGGATCAATGTCGAGGGCGTCACCGGGGAAATCATGAAAACCATCCCCGCCGAGACTATCGCTGAACTCAAGCAAAAAAGTTTCGACCTAAATATACGTTTCGAACGGGATAAGAACGAGGAGAGCGAGATTCAGTTCGGACGCTCGGCGATCGGGCGGCTGGACGAGAGTTTTGTTGCGTTTCTCGATTCGATTGAGCTGGAGGGATTCGACAAGGATCGGCTGAAAAAAGAGGCGTTGAAATATCTTAATCTACCTGAGTAAAGTTTCGTATTAAATTTTAACCTCCCGTAAATACTCGGCCGCGTCTTCGGGTGAAGTCGTGTTGATATAAATTCCCGAGCCGATTTCGAATCCCGCCGAAGTCGATATTTTGGGAATTATCACCATATACCAATGCAAATGCCGGGTGTCATGGTCGCCGATCGGGGCCGAGCGGATGATGTAATTGTAATCGGGATTGTTCAGGCCGATAAACATCCGGGCCAGAATTTCGCGCAGGATAGTTGCCAGTTCCTTGATTTCGCTGTCCTCGATGAGAATGAAACTGGCTTTGTGTTTTTTGGGGTATATGCGGCATTCGAACGGGGACCGGGCCGCGAAGGGGCAGAAGGCGACGAAATTCCGCGACTCGGCGATAATCCGGTCGCCCTGCTTTATTTCTTCATTGAGCATCTCACAATATACGCAGAGTCCATATTCGTCGTAATATGCCACGGCCTGCTCCATGGGATAGCGGACATGGGGTGGGACGATCGGCGTGGCGATTATCTGCGAATGGGGGTGTCTCAGCGATGTACCCGCTCGGGTGCCGTGATTGCGGAAGATAGTGACAAGATTGATGCGGTCGTGGCGGCTGATTTCTATCTGACGTTCGCGATAAGCCCGCAGAATTTCGGCGACCTCGGCCGTTTCCATGATTGCCGGCGTATAATCGTGGCGGGGGTGTTCAATGACGACTTCGGCGATACCAAAACCTCCGGCCGCCAGGAAAGAGCCGACCCGCCGCCGCCGGATATCGAGTTCGCTCTGAAGCGCGGCGAATTTGTTGGGCACCACCCGTACCTGCCAGTCACCCCTGGCCGGGCTGATATAGATCGGTTTGAAAGTAAGGTGTTCATTGCCGGGGCAGAAGGGACATTCTTTATCGTAAGTCGGAGCCGGGTTCTGGCGGGGTGCCGCTTTCGCGAAATCCGACGGCCGCCCGCCTCGTTCGGGGGCGATTATCACCCACTCTTTGGTAGCTTTGTTTTGGCGGAATTCCGGCATAGTCTCTACTCGGTATAGCTCATGAACGGCAGCAGTTTCAGACCGTGCAGGAGAATGATAATAACGGCGATCGGCGTAATCACTTTAATGATGATGTTGAATATTTGATACAGCGTGCCGCCGGAACCGAACTCCTCAATTTTCTCCTTCTTTTTAAAAACCCAGACCGTAAACAGACAGGTTAAAAGACCGCCGAACGGCAGCATATAGTTGGTGGTGATGAAATCCAGGATATCGAAAATGCCCTGGTCCTTACCCCGGAAAGGGAGGGTGAGCGAGGAAATGGCCGAAAGCAAACCGAAAATGTAAATGGCGCCGCCGAGCAAAAGAGTCGATTTGGCCCGGCTCCAGCCGCGTTCATCGATAAAATAGGAAACCACGACCTCGAGCAGGCTGATCCCCGAAGTCAGCGCCGCAAACGCCAGGAGGATGAAAAACGGGACCGATATTCCCGGGCCGGTTTCTTTGAACAGCACCGGCAGTGTTTTGAAAATCAATCCGACCGATTGGGCCGGCTCCATGCCGTAATGAAACACCAGAGAGAAAATCGCGATACCCGCCATGAGGGCGACCACCGTGTCGAGCACCGAAACCGTCAGGGCGTTCTTGATGATATTGTCGGACCGTTTCATGTAACTGCCGTAGGTAATCATGGCGCCCATCCCCAGCGAGAGCGTAAAGAAAGCGTGCCCCAGCGCCGAGAGCACCCCCTCGGCTGACAATTTGGAGAAATCCGGTTTAAATAGAAAGGCGATGGCTTTGCCGCCGCCGGTAGTATAAAAGAGGCCGTAGCACATCAGGATAATCAGAATTAAGAACAGGGCGGGCATGAGAATGCGCGACCAGCGTTCGATACCGCGCTGGACCCCGCCGAAAACGATTCCGATACAGAGAACCATAAAGACGGTGTGCCAAAAGATGGATTCGCCGGGGCTGATCACCAGTTGCGTGAACTGATCCTGAATTTCGGCGGCGCTGCCGGTAAAGCCGACGATGGATTTGAGAATATAAGCGATGGCCCACCCGGCTACGACGCTGTAAAAAGACAGGATTAAAAAGCCCGAGGCTACCCCCAGCCAGCCGGTCAACGCCCATGGACTTTTACGGTGATGAAGAGCCTGAAATGCGCCCACCGGGTTTCTCTGCGCCCTTCGGCCGATCATGATTTCCGCAATCATCAGCGGTAGGCCGACAATCACGACACAAACTAAATATACCAGTACAAATGCCCCGCCGCCGTACTCGCCTGTTATATACGGGAATTTCCAAATATTTCCGAGACCGATTGCGGAACCAGCCGCGGCGAGGATGAAACCGAGATGGCCGGCCCAATGACCACGACCAGTGTCATTTTCCGAATTTATGCCGGTGACGTCAGACATATTTTTAGCTCCTGTCAGGATTGAATAATAGAATGAATCTTGAGGATACTTGATTAACCTTCCACATCATTAAAAAAGAAATATCCTGTCCTGACCTTGTCAACAAAATAAAAAAAGGTGCGGCTTTTTAGTTGACACTCTTCGCGAGGATAAATATTTTTTTCTGACATTAATTTGTAATAAAAATTAAAAGGATTGGATTATGAAAAAAATTATCATCTCGGTAATCGTTACAATTTTAACCCTGTCCGCCAGCAGTTTTGCTATTCCCGCTGTCGGCTCCGGCTTTGGATGTCTGACGACGGCTCAGTCCCACGCTCAGGGTACGGGTGACCTGGGTTTCGCCATCGGCCTCGGCGACAACGCGACCACTTTTATCGGCTCGTTGAAATACGGGTTGTCCACCTATACCGACGGCCGGATTAAAGTCGGCATGTACGATCCTGACTATGGAGACGCCGGGTTTATGATCGGCGGTGATTTTCTGTACCAGATGTTCAGCGTCAGAGAAAATCCGAATCGACCGTTCGATATGGCCCCCGGCGGTTTTTTTGAATATATCGATTTCGAGGGCGGCTCGGTATTTGAATTGGGCGCTCAGATTATCGGCTCTTATGATTTTGAAATGACCGGCGGCAGCATTCTGTCGCCTTATGCCAGGTTCAATATGCGCATGGAGTCCATCAGCGCCGATGGCGGCGGTTCCGAATCGGAACTCAAATTCGGCATTAACGGCGGCGTCTGCTTTCAGGTTTCAGAACTCATCAAATTGTACGGCGAGTTCCAGTTTGACGGCAACGACGGCGTATTTTTCGGTCTCGACTATAACGTTTTATAATTAACTTTCAAGGATTTCAAAGCCCCGCCCGGCGGGGCTTTTATTTATGTCTTATCTCGACGCTGTCATACTCGGTATCCTTCAGGGATTGACCGAGTTTTTACCGGTCTCCTCGTCCGGCCATCTGGTCCTGGCCCAGGAACTTCTCCATGTCTCTGATTCCGGCGTGACTTTCGAGGTCATGGTACACCTGGGCACGCTTTTGTCGGTGCTGGTTTATTTTCGCAAAAAACTGACCCGCCTAATTTTGTCTTTGTTTAATGCCGGGATGAAAACGGAACGCCTGATTATTTTTTATTTGATAATCGGCACCGTGCCTGCCGGACTGGTGGGCTATTTCCTCGAAGATTTCTTCGAACGAGCATTTTCCAATCCGCTGATGACATCCGTCATGCTGATGGTCACCGGGGGGATACTTTTGCTGACCCGCTTCGTCAAAGAGGGCAGGCAAAACCTCAATTTGCATGCCGCCGTAATGATGGGGCTTGGTCAGGCGCTGGCGATTTTCCCCGGTATTTCCCGTTCCGGAGCGACTATCGCGTTCGGGATGTATTCCCGGGTAAAACCGTCCGAGGCTGCCGAGTTTTCTTTTCTTCTGGCGATACCGGCTATCGGCGGCGCCGCGGTGTTGAAATTCAAAGACCTCCTGATGCTGGAGCCCGGAAAGCTCGGTCCGTACCTGGTCGGCGCTTTCTGCGCTTTCGTGTTGGGACTGGTTGCCGTGTACGGTGTGCTCGCCGTCGTCAAAAAAGGAAAATTTGAATATTTCGGCTATTATTGTTTTGCTATCGGCCTGCTCGGCTTATATCTTTTTCGGTAGATGAGAAGAAAAATCTTAATTGTCCGTTTCAGTTCGCTCGGGGACATCATCCTGACCTCGCCGTTCGTCCTGAACCTGAAAATAAATTTCCCCGACAGCGTCGTGTGTTACCTCACCAAGGAAAAGTACAAACCGCTGGTGGCGGCTTTCGACGGGGTCGATAAGATCGTCACGCTAGACGAAAAAGTCCCGGCGCTCGGCTATTATAAACTGCTCAACGAACTCGACCGCGAAAATTTCGATACCATCGTCGATTTGCACGGTAATTTCCGATCCTGGCTGGCGGGGAAGATGATTACCGCCGACCGGAAGGTGATTTATCCCAAACGGCGGCTCGAACGCCTGCGTATTGTCCGCAAAAAACAAATTCCCCGCCAATGGCCCCACACGATAGACCTCTATAACGACTGTATCCGACAATTGAGAGGGAGAATATACGCCCGTCGGCCGGTTATCCGGGCCCGCCCTGAGTATAAAATCGGGACTATAGATTTCTCCGGTGACAGTAAATATGTATTTATCGCTCCCGGCGCGGCGCATCCCGACAAACAATGGGGTCTGGATAAATTCGCCGAAGTCGCCCGCAGGCTTTTCGAGTACCAGGGCTGTAAAATAATCTGGTCAGTGCTCGCGGGCGATAAAGGGAAATTTAATCTCCGGGAAAAAATACCCCCGGAATCATTTATCGAGCTGGTGGATTACCCGGTGGAAAAACTGAAGGACATTATCGCCCGCTGCCGCCTGACGCTGGCCAACGATTCCGGCCTGGCTCACCTGTCTTCGGCTGTCGCCGTGCCGGTCCTGGCCGTATTCGGACCGACTCATCCAGCGCTGGGTTTCTCTCCCCGGGGACTCCATGACCGGGTTGTCGAGGTCGACGAACCGTGTCGTCCCTGTTCGCTGCACGGCAAGAAACCCTGTTACCGCGAAGAACGATTTTGCCTGAACCGAATCAGCGTGGAGATGGTGTACGAAGCCGCTAAGGAAATGCTGCTGGCCGACCCTAACAAATTCCCGGCGATCTTTTTCGACCGCGACGGTACCGTCGTGGTCGATAAGGATTATCTTGCCGATCCCGAAGGGGTGGAGTTCGAAAAAGGAGCCGTTGAGGCGCTTAAACTGGCGGTTGAGAACAAATACAAAATCGTAATCGTATCCAATCAGTCCGGAGTGGCCCGGGGTTTTTTTACGCTCGACGAGGTCGAGCGGGTCAACGCCCGACTGCTGGAAATGCTGGCAAGGGAAAGGGTCAATATCGACGCGGTTTATTATTGTCCGCACCACCCGAAGGGAAAAGTGGATGAATTCACGAGCGAATGTTTTTGCCGCAAACCGGGACCGGGGATGGCCGAAGAAGCCGCCCGGACCCTCAAGCTCGATTTGCGCCGCTCGGCCATTATCGGCGACACGTCCGCGGACGTGAATTTCGGTCGGGTGAACGGCATGCTCCCGCTCCTGGTACGAACGGGCTACGGACGGAAAACCGAACAAAAGCTGAGCGAAGTTCGTCACCTTAACGAGGAAATTTTCGCTTTCGATAACCTGCTCGAAGCCGTACAATATATCGTGGGGATGAAAAAAGAATGATTAAAAAAGCGGCATATTTCGAAAGAGTGGGCGAGGATAAAGTTATCTGCCGCCTCTGTCCGTTCCATTGCCGGCTAACCCCCGATAAAAAGGGCATCTGTAAAAGCCGTTACAATCGCGATGGTGAGCTGGTGACCGACAATTACGGCGAATTGGTAACACTGGCCGTGGACCCCATCGAAAAAAAACCCCTCTATCATTTCTATCCCGGTACGAATATCTTATCCACCGGTCCCAACAGTTGCAATTTCCATTGCCAGTTCTGCCAGAACTGGAGCATCTCCCAGAATAAAACCGGTACTCAGTTCGTATCCCCGGAAACGCTGGTGGAAACCGCCTTGTCTCATAACTCTATCGGCGTGGCTTTTACCTATACCGAACCGTTGATGTGGTTCGAGTATATTATGGATGTGGCGCCGCTTTTGCGGGAGAAAAACCTGAAAGTTGTCCTGGTCACCAACGGATTTATCGACCCTGAACCGCTGGAGGAGCTTGTCCCGCTGGTTGACGCCGCCAATGTCGATTTGAAGTCGATGAATCCTGTTTTTTACCGTAAAATATGTAAGGGTAAACTGGAACCGATCCTCAAAAATATTGAGCGGCTGGCCGCCAGCAAAGTTCATCTGGAGCTTACAAACCTGCTGATTCCGGGACTGAACGATTCCGTGGAGGAAGTCGGAAAATTGGCGGATTTTGTCGCCGGGCTGTCGGACATGATCCCGTTGCATTTTTCAGCTTATCATCCTGACTATAAGATGGAGATAAGGGCTACGAGTCCCCATACTCTTTTTAAAGCTCGTGAGAGGGCTCGTATGAGGCTCAAATACGTATTTTTGGGCAATATCGGGACCTCGGACGGTTCCAATTCCATATGTCCGTCCTGCGGTCATTTATTGGTGGAAAGGAAAGGCTACCAGACGGTCGTTTCTGGTGTAAAAAACGGCCTTTGTGTTAATTGCGGCTTTGTAACCGGGATAAAACAATAATTTAATTATTCGGAAAAAGTTACCGAAATATAGTATTAGAGTATTAAGCATAACGACTCGTTGGGTTTACTCCATGAATTTCAATAACTTGTGGAATTATGCGTTTTTCGAGAGATAAAATGAAGGTTTTGGTACCGGCTTTTTTGCTTTTGTTGCTGCTGGTCTTTGGCGGTGAATCGGCCAGCGGACAGTATTACTACGGCCGAAATAAAGTTCAGTATTCCACGTTTGACTGGCAGGTCATGAATACGGAACATTTCCGCATTTATTTCTATAAAAACGAAACCGATGTCGCCCGGATCGCGGCCCGTATCGCCGAGGAAGCCTATGATACCCTGGCAGTCAAGTTTGCCCACGAAGTTCTGAAGAAAATTCCATTAATAGTCTATTCCGGTTCAAGCTATTTCTCGCAGACAAATATAATTCCCAACCTGATTCCTGAGTCGGTCGGTGGCTTCACTGAATTTATGAAGGGTCGGGTGGCGGTGCCGTTCAACGGTTCCTTTCACGATTTTCATCATGTCATCTGGCACGAGCTGGTGCACGTTTTTACCATCTCCAAATTGCGCGGGGCGATGAGCCGGCACTCGCGGATTCATTTCCCTTACCCGCCGTTCTGGCTGATGGAGGGTCTGGCGGAATACTGGTCCGAGGGCTGGGACACCGACGCCGATATGTTTATCAAAGATATGGTCCTGAATAACCGGATGATACCTGTCAGCCATCTTTATGTAGTCAGTGGTACCTATTTCGCCTATAAACTGGGGCAGTCGCTTTGTGCTTTTATCGACACCGCTTACGGTCAGGACAAGCTTTTGCAGTTATTCGACAACTGGCACAAAGGGCGGAATTTCGATGAAGTCGTCCGATATACGCTCGGCGATGATTTGAACGAAGTCTCGCGCAAATGGGAGTACGCTCTTAAGAAAAGTTATTACCCGGAAATCGAAAACCTGGACATGCCCAAAATGGAATCCCGTCAATTGACCAAAAGCGGGTACGCCATGAAAGGAGTGCCGATCGACTGGGACGACGGTCAGGGCAACGACGAATGGATAATTTTCAAGGCCAATCGGCACGGTTATACCGGTTTGTATATGAAACCCCGTCGGGAGGGCAAGGAAGGGCTGATAACGCTCCTGAAAGGAGAGCGGTCCTCGAAGTACGAGTCGCTCTATTTGACCGTCTCGGGTATCGACGCCGACGATTCCGGACTGATCGTATTTGCCTCGAAGTCGAATGAAACCGATGTTATTTACGTTTATGATCTCAACCGTAAAAAGATTATTCATGATTTCCGTTTCGACGATATCGCGGGTATCCGGTCGCCGCGTTTTTCGCCGGACAACCGGCAAATCGTCTTTTCCGGAATCAGGATGGACGGTTTCTCCAATCTCTATCTGCTGGATATCGCGACCGGTCATCTCCGGGCGCTGACCGACGATATGTACGATGATGTTGACCCGGCTTTTTCGTTCGACGGTCGGGAAATAATTTTCGCAACGGACCGCTGTCCCGCCGGCAACGAGGGTGCTTATAACATTTATAAAATTGCTTTAGCCGACGGGGCGACGACACAGCTGACTTTCGGGCGGTATCGTGACCGAACGCCCGAGCCGGCGGCCGACGGCGTTTATTTTTCGTCCGACCGCGAGGGGACCTTTAATCTCTATCATGTCAGCAACGAGGGTGTCCTTACCCGGCAGTCGGATTACATTACCGGGGTCTTCAACCCGCGCCTCACCACCGATGGCACACAGTTGATATATACCGGGTATCAGGATATGACCTACCAGATATATGCCATGGACGTTACCGGCGAACCCGCGCCTCTGGAACAGGCAGCGCCGCCGACTCTGGCCTACTGGTCTCCGAAATTTATCGATACCAGCTATTATAAGACCGCAGTGAAATAC
Organism: Candidatus Zixiibacteriota bacterium; assembly: GCA_049324195.1. Classification (GTDB taxonomy): domain Bacteria; phylum Zixibacteria; class MSB-5A5; order GN15; family FEB-12; genus JAFGNW01. Next base: position 10,496 of record JBMOKZ010000168.1, read on the forward strand.
GAAACGGACTATTCTTTCGATATCGCCCAGTCTACTATCGCTTACGACCCCGTGTATGGTTCTCTCGGAGGACTTCAGGCGGCGATGTCCGATATGCTCGGCAACCATTCGTTTTATTTCCTCCTGGCTAACAACGCCGATACCAAGGACGATTTTTTCTCCTCGCTCAACTTCGGTCTTACTTACCTGAACCGGGAGAAGAGGCTTAACTGGGGTATCGGGTTTTATCATCTGTTCGACGAATATTATAACGACTTCGACCAGTATTACGATGAACGCCAGGCCGGCATGCTCAATCTGGTTAGTTATCCCGTGTCCAAATTTCAGCGTCTTGAGCTCAACACCTTTACCCGATATTATTTCAAGGACCGTCGTTACGGTCAGACTGACCGCGAGGAATTCCTGATGACCAACTATATGCGCTGGGTGTACGACAATTCGATCTGGGATATATCCGGACCGATTGAGGGGCGCCGATATAATATGACATTCGGTATTACTAATTCGCTGAGCAATACCCGCATCTACAACCGGGTGGGCCTGGCTGATGTCAGGCATTATTTCCGGCTGGGCCAGTACAGCGCTTTCGCCAACCGTCTGTTCGCCTATTCCTCGACCGGTATCGAACCCCAGCGGATTTATCTCGGCGGCAGCTGGTCGTTTCGCGGTTTTGACCGCCGGGCGTTTTATAACCGCAATGTCCTGTTCGCCTCCAACGAACTGCGGTTTCCGCTTATTGACGACCTGATGATTGGGTTCCCCATCGGGGGACTTGGTTTCCGGGGGATTCGCGGCGCCCTGTTTTTCGACGTCGGTTCCGCCTGGGATGACGATTTCGACCAGTTCTATGGCTCGTTCGGGGCCGGATTCCGGGTCAATATCGGATACGTCGTGCTGCTGCGGTTCGATTTCAGCCGGACCACGGATTTTGATACGGTCAGCCCCACGACCGATTTTGACTTCTTTTTCGGGTGGAATTTCTGATGACAGGATATAAAAATAGTATATTAGTTCTGGTCCTTTTATTCGGACTGGCCGGCTGTTCCTCGCAATACCGGTTGAATCGGGATGTTCTCGAAATCCCATCAGCCTGGCCTTTTTATCACGGCGGACCGGCGGCGACGGGAGCCGTCAACGGGGGGAATTTCAACGGTCAGTTATCTGTTCTCTGGGAAAACAGCGTCAGCGGAAAACCCGCCGGCCCGATGACGATTTATCATGATGTTCTGGTTTTCCCGGAAACCAAGAAGAAAATAAGATATTTTGATATGTTTACCGGACAATATCTTGGTTTGACCAAGACCAGGGGGATTCCCCAAACCGGTCTGGTTATCAAAGATTCTCTGGCATATTATTCTCTGGCGCCCCGGAAGAATTACCTTCAGTGCGTAAATCTTTTTAATAATGACCAGGTCTGGAAACACCCTGTAAAGGATGCCGCTTCCGGGTCGATATTATTAGAAAACAGCGTAATTGTCGGATCCGGGGATGGTTTTCTGGTCGCTCGTAACGCTGATGACGGTCATCTTATCTGGCAGGCTGAAATAGAAGGTAAATTAATTGCTCCAGCATCATTTCGAGACGGGAAAGTTTTCCAGCCGGCTGATAAAGGCGTTATTTATGTCTTTTCGGCTGACGACGGCGCGGAACTGTACCGGGTTGAGATGGCCGGACCGATTATCGCCTCGGTGGTTGTCGACCGCTTGGCTTACGCCGCGGATATTTTCGGCAATCTGCTCGCGTTCAATCCCGCCGACGGCGGGATTGTCTGGCGGGTGGCGCTCGCAGAACCCGTTCGGGCTACGCCGGCGCTGTCGCGGGATCGACTTTATGTCGGCCTGGGCGGCGGTCAGATTGTAGCTTTGCAGGCTGCCGACGGCGCGGAAATATGGCGGTTCGACACTCGTGAGGTTATCAACGCCGCCCCAGTCGTGGTTGACCGCTTTATCGTTTTAGCGACCATGTCCGGCCGACTCTACGTGTTGAAAAGCAGTGACGGCGCACTGGTCGATAAACTCGATCTCGGCGGACCAATAGCCTGCGGCCCGGTTTCCGACGGACAGCGCGTGGTGGCCGCCACCCAGAGAGGAAGAATAATATGTTTTGGAGAATCAAATGAGCATCCAACCCAAGCAGGTCAATGAATCAATCCTGAAAACCGATCTTAATGAATTAGCCCATTCGCTGGTGCGGGAACTGGCCATGGCTTGTAAGAAACTGGCCATTTACGGTCCCCGTCATCCGGTGGCGCTGAAATCCCTTGCCAAACCTTATTTCCATTTCGGCAAGATTTTCTTTTTCAAACGCTACGTTAATTTCAACCTGCAGCATGGAGAGTTGTACGTACTCAATATCCGCCTGAAAGATACCGTTTTCAACTCCCATATTATCCAGTTTATGCAACTGCGCGATATCGCGGCAATTCTGTTCGACCAGAAAATGACCGAGGAAGATTTCGCGAACTTCATGGAACAGTTCGTCACCCGCGTCAGCCCTAAAGACCGATACTACCAGTTGAGTAAATATCTCGAGGAAAAAAATATCAGCGCGATCGAGGTCAATTCGCACCGGGCTTACGAGATTTTTGAAAAAACCAAACTGTACCGCGGCGATGTCGAAGGCGATTATTCCATCAAACAGTTCTGCCTCAATCAACTGGGCGCGGATATCAAGGTGATGGTCGGATTCGCGGATACCCGCGAAGAACGGCTCCTCGAGAATTTTATCGATTTCTATCGTCCTGTCGTTGATTATATTTTGCCCGAGAAAATCGCCTCCATCCCCGGCGAAGATATCCGCAAGGTGCTGACCGGTCTGGCCGATAAAGTCAATACCTGCGACCGGTCCGAAGAAAAGTCCGAATATTTCGCCCGCATCATGTCCATTTTCAAACTGGTGACGGACCATCCCCAATACGACTTCATCGTGGAACATCTCGACAGCGAGCTGAGACAACAAATTTTACAGACCGGGAAGCTGGATCATAAGGAAACCGAAACCGGCAAGATTCGCATCAACCTCCAGAACCGTATCGAGGATCTGCTGGAAGAATTTTTTGTTCCGGAAAAAGAGGGGTATGACATCTTCGCTTTTTCGGATGTCTTTCAACGTATGCTGAAAACCGGCCAGCAGGGAAAAGCCATCGAAATCATCAGCCGGCTGACCGACTATTTGAGCAGTCCCGACCCGCTGTTCCGGCAAAAGGCGCTGGATATTCTGGTGTCAATCGTGGGCGTGATGCGACCCGATGTTGACCGAAGCGTGATGGACAGCATAGTGAACGATGTCGTCACCCGTCTGGCCACCAGACGCGAAACCTACGAGTATTCGGAGCTTATCTGGCAGTTGTTCGAAAAATGCTTCCAGACCGAGCGCTATGACCTGATGGCCAAGATATGCACGAATCTCGCCATGCGGCGCCAGGTGAACGAGGGCGTGATTCTTTACGACTCCGTCACGGTCAAGAAAACTTTCGAAAACATCAACCGCCCGGCGATTATCGATGACCTGATAAAAATCATGATCAAAGCCAATCATGACGATTCCGGTTATATCAAGGAAACTCTGATCGCTATCGGGTCGGAGGAAATCGCGTTTGCCCTGTCACAGATTATCTCACACCCCATCCGCCAGATTCGCCAGATGTCACTCAAAATTCTCGCCGAGCTGGGAAAAGCCTCGTTGCGGATTTTCTCCCGCATCATCATGGACGATACCTGGTTCGAGCGCGACAGCGACCGTCATGAACTGCCCGACAACAAATGGTACGTTATTCGCAACTCGATATTCGTGCTCGGCTCGCTTCGCGATGAAGAAGGTCTGGTGCCGCTGCGGCTGCGGATTTCCGATAACGACGTACGCATTCGCCGCGAAATTGTCAGTGCTCTGGAAAAAATCGGAGGTGATGAGGCGGTCGACCTGCTGGTAATGATGGCCGAGGACCCCGTCCAGGAAATCCGCAACAGCGCCATCAACGCTATCGGCATCATCGGCAATATCGACGTTGTCCCGCTTCTGATTGATATCGCCCGGCGCAATCCCACCGAAGCCATTCGGGTGGTTACGGTTCTTGGCAACCTCGGCGGGGCCGATACCTCGCGCTTTTTGAGCGGATTGCTCGAGGACCCGGTCGCTCTGGCCGATATCACCGGCGGGCGTATCTCGAAAGATGAACTGCGATTAACCATTATCAAAGCAATTGGAAAACTGGGTGATAAAAAAGCCCTCGAATCAGTTAAAAATTATCAGGAAAACCTGTCCACGACCCAAAAAATATTGTTTAAAAATTCGCCGGTTCAAAGAGCCATCAGCGAAATATTATCCAAAAAATAAATATTGACTGCCAGAATGACATTAAGTGGTCATTCTGGCATTTTTATGCCAGCCAATATGACATATTATCTGCCATAATGCCA
>JBMOKZ010000169.1:0-1959 GCA_049324195.1 Candidatus Zixiibacteriota bacterium
AGGGTTCTGACCTTAAACCGGTTCTGCAGGGCATAACAGACCGCTACGCCAAGGGTGAAGAGTGAGTAGAGAATAAACTCCAGACGCAAATATCCCGGAAAACCCATCCAGAAGACGACCACCGCGAGAAGAATCACGTAGGTCGCCAGCCTCAGCGGCAAAAACCATCCCTGTTGTTTGTTTTGTTCGCCCATAATAAAAACGGCACCCCGGAAGGCGCCGTCTCGTCAATAATCCTGTGTTATTCTCATTAATCGGACCCGGGATATTTCCCGGGTACCCGAGCAATTTAAATCTTACCGATAATATCGAACATCGGCAGATACATGGCGATGAGGATACCGCCGATAATGGCGCCCATCACGACAATAATAACCGGTTCGATAATGGAAGTCAGAGCGCTGACGGCTTCATCGACCTCTTCATCATAGAAATCGGCGATTTTGTTGAGCATTTCGTCCAGACCGCCGGTCTTCTCACCGACGCCGATCATCTGAGTCACCATCGGCGGAAATACGCCGGTTTCTTTGAGCGGTCCGGTGATGGTGTCACCCTCGGCGATCGCGACCACGGATTTTTTAATGGCTTTAGCCACCACCAGGTTACCGGCGGTTTTGGCCGTGATTTCCAAAGCTTCCAGGATGGAAACCCCCGAAGCCAGCAGAGTGCCCAGGGTCCGGGTAAAACGAGCGATTGACGATTTCCGGATGAGGTTACCGAATATAGGCGTCTTAATCATGAACTGGTCAAAAAGCATCGCTCCGTTCGGAGTCCTCTTCCACCAGAGAAAAGCTCCCAGAAAACCCAGAAAACTGAAAAAGAGATAATGGAAATTGCCTTTCAGGAAATTCGAGATTCCCAACACGATTTGAGTCGGAGCCGGAAGTTCCGCACCAACTCCGCCGAACATCTTGGCGAATGTCGGGACAATAAAGACCAGCATACCGACCGTCACACCGGCGGCCACGATGGCTACGACCGATGGGTAAACCATGGCGCCTTTGACCTTGCGCACCAGCTGGTCGGCCTGTTCCCGGTAAATAGCCAGACGGACCAGAATAGCATCGAGGGCACCGCCGACCTCGCCGGCTTCGACCATGTTGGTGTATAACGGATCGAAAATTTTCGGATGCCGGGACAGAGCGTCGGATAGCGTGGCGCCGCCCTGAACGCCGTCCTTGACCTGGTTTACGATTTTGGCCAATTCCTTGTTTTCCATCTGGGACGAGAGAATCTCCAGACATTGTACCATCGGCAAGCCGGCCCCGATCATGGTCGCGAATTGCCGCGTAAACCGGGAGACATCGATTTTTTTGATGCCCGTCCCGAACTTGATTTGAATGTCCGGGGCTTTTTTGGTAATCGAGGTTACCAGAATGCGGTTCTGGCGGAGAATCCGTTCCAGATCCTCCTTTTTATTGGCTTTCATCGTCCCCTGAACAGGAGCACCAGCAATCGTCTTACCTTTATATTCAAAAACTGGCATGTTAAATTATCCTTTCTCCACTAAGACCTCAGGAAAACGCCGGGGCCTTATTTTTGGAAAGCATTTCGTTTAGCTCCTGAAGATTAGAACTGTGATTCATTGCATCGTTTATGGTAATTTTTCCGGTATTATAAAGCTCCGCCAGGGACTGATTCATCGTCTTCATCCCGTATTTCTGTCCGGACTGAATCATCGAATAGATCTGATGAATCTTGTCTTCACGGATAATGGCCCGAATCGCCGGGGTGGCGATCATGATTTCCAGCGCCATAGCCCGGCCGCCGCCGATTTTCGGAATCAGGGTTTGCGAGACTACCGCCTGCAGAGTAAACGACAGGGTAACCCTAATCTGCTCCTGCTGGTTGGTGGGGAAGGCGTCGACGAGACGGTCGATGGTGCGGACGGCGCCGGTGGTGTGGAGGGTTCCGAACACCAAGTGACCGGTCTCCGCAGTGGTTACCGCGGATTCGATG
>JBMOKZ010000170.1:0-14908 GCA_049324195.1 Candidatus Zixiibacteriota bacterium
CCTCTTTACGCTTAACTTTGATCCAGTTCTCCAGCAAATCCTCGGTGAAAACACCGCTGGCCAGAAGGTAATCGTAATCCTTTTCCAGAGCGTTGAGGGACTTATTGAGCGAGGTCGGCAACTGATGGATTTGAGCCAGTTCTTCAGGAGTCAGTTCGTCCAGATTTCGATCCAGCGGCAAACCGGGGTCAATTTTATTCTTGATACCGTCGATACCGGCCATAAGCATCGCTGCAAAAGCCAGATAGGGATTCATCGTCCCGTCAGGCGGCCGGAATTCGAACCGCATCGTTTTAGGGTCGCGCTGATAGCCGGGGATGCGGATACAGGCGGTACGATTACCGACCCCGAACGTTCCCGCCACCGGAGCCTCGAATCCCGGCACCAGGCGCTTGAAGGAGTTAGTCGAGGGATTGGTGAACGCCAGTATCGAATCGGCATGCTTGAGCATCCCGCCGATATAATACAGTCCGATCATAGAAAATTTGACCAGTCCCTTGGAGTCGTAAAAAATCGAGCCGTTATCGTCAGCCAGATACTGATGGACATGGAGACCGGATCCCGGCTCATTGAAGAGCGGTTTGGGCATAAAAGTGGCTGACAGACCCATCCGGAAACACTGGTTTTTGATAATGTATTTTATCAGCATCGCCTGGTCGGCCATCTTCGACATGGGCGCGAATTTAACCTCGATTTCATGCTGTCCCCCGCCGCCAACTTCATGATGATGATATTTCAACCCCACTCCCACCTCGGCCAGCATCGAAGACAACTCGGAACGCAGGTTGAAACTGCGGTCCATAGGCGGGGCGACATGGTAACCCTTCTTATAAGGAATCTTGTAACCGAGGTTTTCTTCCTCTTCCTTGCCGGCGTTCCATTCGGCCTCGACCGCGTCGAGATAATAGAAGGCGGTGTCGGGTCCCTGGAAAAAACTCACCTTGTCGAAAATATAGAACTCAAACTCGGGGCCGAAAATGGCTTTGGTGCCCTTTCGGATTTTGCCGAGGTATTTCTCGGCATCAAGCGCCACCCGCCGTGGATTGCGTGAATAGGGAGAAATCTTTTCGTCGATTTCCATGATGTCACAAATAAAGGAAACCGTCGACCTTTCGAAAAACGGGTCGATAAAAATCGTGTCCGGATCCGGCAGGAGGATCATATCGCCCCGCTCAATCGAGGAAAAACCGGGCAACGACGAACCGTCGACCCCAACTCCGGTCGAAGTAAACAGGGCCTGGTTTAACGATGATATCGGCAGGGTGATATGGTGCCAGGCGCCCAACAAATCGCTGAATTTCAAATCTATATATTCAGCTTTCTGGTCTTTGACCAGTTTCATTATTTTATCGAGTTTCATACCTTCCTCACAGAAATACTTGCTTAAACCGTGTCAGGAAATTAACATATTTTTTTAATTTGGCAAGGAAGTTCGTTGCCGGGCAAGCCGATTTTTTCGCGGGCGCTCGACCAGCAAAATCCCGGAAAGAATCAAAACGGCGCCGTAAGCGATTCGCAGGGACAAAGATTCTTCAAAAAACACCACTCCAATAAAAATGGCCACCAGCGGCGTAATAAAAGCAATCATGGAAACCGTAACTGCCCGGGTCCGAGCCAGCAGCCAGTAATAACCCAAAAAAGTCACGACGGATCCTAAAACCGCCAGATATAAAATCGAACCGACTGATTCCGGTGAGACGACAAAATCAGAGATATCCTCGAACAACAACGCTCCGAGCACCAGAAGAAAACCGCCGAACATCATCTGTACCGTAATGCATACAAAAATATTCCGGTTGGAGAATTTCTTCTTGTGCAGCACCATACCGCAGGCTGACGCCCCGGCTCCACCTAGAAGGAGCAGGGTCCCGAGAAAAAGATCCCGGGAGGTTTGCAGGGAGTCATAAGATATCAGGGTCACACCCGCCATTCCGATAATCAGACCCAGCCAGCCGAGGGGTTGGAGTTTTTCACTTTTCAATTGCCACATCGAAAGCAACGCCACGAAAAAGGGAAACGAGCCGAACAACAGGGCCGCCAACGAGGAATCGATATATATCTCCGAGAAATAAACCAGAGCATAGCTTATCCCGTACATGAAAAAGCCCGGCACACCCAGGCTGAAGAAATTCTTGAAACCTTTCGGGTAGGGATACTTCTTAATGGCGACGATCGCCACCAGAATACCCAGCGAAAGCAAAAAGCGCAGACTCGAAGTATAAAAGGGCGGCGCCTGGGACAAACCGATTTTAATGGCGATCCAAGTCGATCCCCAGATAAGACAAATCAGAACATAAACTAGATAAGTCATTCAAGCTCGACAGAAAGAAATTAAATGTCAAGTTAACGACCCTGGAAGAATTTGACAAGCATATTCATAAATTCCCGCAGACACCAGTGTCTTTTTATTCAGGCGTCAAAATAAAATACACGAGGCAACGATAAAATACTTGACAATATATGACAGTATAATATAATACCACCTTAACTCAAGGAGTGATTAATGGATTACAGCGAAGGTATTATTAAAAACACCGAATTCTTCACCACTTCGGAGCTTGCCGAGAAACTGAAAATGAATGTCCAGGTGATCACGCGCAAGGTTCAGGCCGGTGAAATCATGGCTTACAAAATCGGAAAAGACTGGCGTATCCCCGAGCAATCGGTTTTACAGTGGCTGGAAAAACACTCCAATCGAAACCAGACGACCCCCAAAGACAAGGTCATTAAAAATTTCGTAAAGGACGACCACATCGAAACCCTTCCGGCGAAAAAAATTAAACGAAAATATTTGCTGGAATATATACTAGCCCAGTTCGAACCCAACCGGTCTTACTCCGAAGAAGAAGTCAACAATATAATCAGCCGTTATCACGAGGATTTCGCCACTGTCCGGCGCGAGTTCATCATGGAGAAAATGATGGAGCGCTCCGATGGTACCTATCGGCGGCTCCCAGGATATAAATTCTCCGGCTGAATAAAAAAAAAGGGTTTCCAACGTCGCCGTTGGAAACCCATGCCATTCCCAAATACGATTCCTCAGCCACCCGGAACAGCGGGTCTGTCAGCCGGCTGCGGTTGCATCGAGCTTAAGATACGCTGGAGCACCGGGTCGCTATAATTTTGTTTGTAAGGAGCGATTTCAAGAGCGGCTTGTTGCATTTCGGAAAACCGTCCGAGATAAGCCAGAACCGAAACCAGGTTACGGAATCCAATCAGATTGTTGCGATTGTATCGGAACCCCCGCCACAGCAGATCGACGGCTTCATCCAGCATCAGGGTATCGTTCTGGCGACGACCGATTTCCGATTTAATCAAACCGAGACTCTGAACATACCCGTCGTTTTTCTCGTCCCGGCGGACGTAAGCCTCAAGCGTGTCGTTGGCTTGCTGCAACAGCTCTTTGGCTTTGGTTGAATCCCCTTCGCTTTCGAACAAAGTAGCCATCAGATAGAAACTCTGCCAGTATTCAGGATAAACCTCGGTCATTTTTTCCAGCAATGCCACCGCTCTGTCCCGTTTCCCTTGTTTCAAGAGTTCATCGTAGAGCTGAATAGCCCGGCTGCCCATCAGGGTGAAAAGCCCGGTGGCGTTATCGTCTTTATAAACTTGAGGGCTATTCAGGCTGGAGTACTCGTAGGTATTCATAAACAGGTCGTATCCCTTGTCGGTATCGATTTGGCCGGGGAGAGGTTCCCGTTCCAGCTTGTAGAGAACGCCGACCATGTTGATTTTATCGCGGAGGTTGAGCGGGGATTCCGCCGGTGGCGAGGAAAAGTAAATCGGCACCTGCCAACGGTTCTCGATAACGATTTCGTCCACCATCATATCCCGGGTCAGGATACCGTCCGGTGCGATAGCCTGAAGGTACGTCATACGCTTACGGGGCCGGTCGTAGAATTTTTTAAGCGCCCGCCCGAAAGAAATACCCGGTTGATATTCGTAGGGATGCCAGAGAATCTGTTCGTCGGTCAGCGAAATCGGGACATTGTAGCGGTGTTTCATCTGGTGCACGTACCAGTCGGTATTCAATAGCGACAGGTTGACGACCCGGATATCTTTACGGTAATTGTAAACTTCCTGCAGGCACCAGACCGGGAAGGTATCGTTGTCGCCCGAGGTGAACAGGATGGCGTCCTTATCGCAGGTGTTCAGAATATTGGCGGCGTAAATGTACGGCATATAATTCCGGGAACGGTCGCAAGTGTAATAATTGTTGGCCAAAGATACCGACGGCAACAGAACCAGCACGGACGAGGCATAGACGAAAGTTTTCTGGACAACCGGTCGGCTTTTAGCCAGTTGTTCTTTAATCAGCGTTAGAAGACCGGCGATACCCATTCCGATACAGATGCCGAAAAAAACGAAAGCCGGCGTAAAGAAATAATCCCGGTTACGCACCTCGAGATACTCGTTGCCATAGTTCAGGTCGTAACGGGTGCCGTCGGCGAAATTCATATAGAGCACCAGCCCGGCTGAACAAATCAAGAACAGGGCCAAAAAGGGCATGCCTATTTCCATTCGTTTTCTGATAGCGACATATAAACCGAGCAGACCCAACACCAGCAGGACGGAGAACATCACTCCCGGCTGAGAATACTGTTCTTCGAAATAGGACCAGAAACCCATGTGCGGATGGCGCCCGAATTGATTGGCCCATTCTCCCCGCCGCTCGAACATCCGGTCCACCATTGATTCCTGGCCGTATTGTTTGCGGTCAAGGAAGTTGATGAAAGTACGGAAATCGCGGGAGGGGTTGTTTTCGTCGATGCGCGGATTGAGGGCGGAACGAACCGGTATATACATATGCACCGAGAAACCGACCACAGCCACGATTAAAATAGCGATGGCGGTTTTCCAGCGCAGACCCCAGCGGTATTTCCGGGACAACAAGCCGAGTACAATCAGCCCCAGAAAACCAAACGGCATGATAATCATGAAAACCTCGAACCCGATCATAATGGAACTGACTGTCCCGACCGCCACCACGAATGCCCAGTTGATTTTCTTGTACAGCATGACCATCAGCGCCAGCGTCAGAAAAGCCGTAGCCAGGTAAAAGGCGTCGACTCCGCCCCGGCCATTGGCAAAAACAATAATAAGCAACAGTTCGAGGATGATATAGGCGCAAATCAAAAACCAGTCGCGGGGAACGGCGTTTTCCTTCAGGATAAAGAAAATCGCGCAAATCGGCATCACCAGGTAAACCGTCAGGTGAACACCCACCCCCAGCAGGGCGAGATAGAAAGCCAGAATCATCGTCCGGGAGGCTTTCATCGTCCCCCGTTCCTCGAAATAGCGCAGAGACAGCCAGACCAGCATTACCATCAGCGCCAGGCTCAACCCGTAAACCTCAGCCTCGACCGAGTTCCCCCAGTTGGTTTCGGAAAAGGCGACAAAAAAAGCGCCCGTGATACCGCCGATATACGCGATAATGCGGTTGAGCGGGTTGTCTTTATCCTCGAAGAAATACCCGACTATTCTGACCGTCAAAAGGTAGCTGAACATGGCTGTCAGCGATGACGAGATAACCGACAGGTAGTTCACCCGGTAAGAAATATCCTCAACAAAAGGAATAATCGAGAATATCCGGCCCAAAAGGATAAATAGCGGCGTCCCCGGCGGGTGAGGTATTCCCAGAATAAAGGAACAGGCTACAAACTCGCCGCAATCCCAGAAGGAGATGGATCTCTGAACCGTCAGGGCATAAACGACAAAGGACACCAGAAAGACCAGTCCGGCCAGCACCGCGTTGGTTCGGTCAAAATTCTTGTTAACGTGCATCTATTCTAAATCCTATCACAAAAAAATTTCCATCTGGAGACGACAACATTTCGGTTAATAATCATAATCGGGCGGCACCGTACCGGAGGAGATATTCAGCAGTCGCTGCAGATACGGATCGGCCAGATTTCTCTTGTAAGCGCCAATCTGACGTCCGGCGCGTTTCAATTCATCGTACCGTCCCAGTTGGGTCAAACTGGTGGCCAGCTTCTTGAACAATATCGTGCTGTTTGAATTGCCGTCAAAGGCTTGCCACATCAACTTTAATCCCTCTTCAATCAAGGGCTGATCGTTGGTGCGGCGGCCGATTTCTACCCTGACCATCCCTAAGTCCTGCAGATAAAACAGGTTGTCTTTATTGCAACGGTTCAGGGTCTGCATGTATTTTTCGTAATTATCGAGATAAGCCATGCCCCGGGCGGAGTCGCCGTCGTTGTAATACATATCAGAGATAACGAAATACGGCTGCCAGTATTCGGGATAAACTTCCATCAGCTTGTTAATCAGAGCCTCCGCCCTGGCGCGGTCGTTTTTACTCAATAAATCGTTGATCAGGCTCATCGAGGCTCCGCCGTAAGTGATCGCGAAATCACGGGTAGCGCTGTGGTCGCGATAAACGGTGCTGTCGTTCAGCCCGGTATACTGGTAGGTATTCATGAACAAATCAAAACCCCGATCGCTGTCCACGCGGCTTTCCACCGGGTCCCGGGTCAGCTCGTACAAAAGCCCAACCTTAACCAGCCGGGCGCGAAGGTTCAGGGGTGATTCGGCATAGGGCGGCGAGGTAAAATAAATCGGGACGCGCCAGCGGTTTTCGATAACCACTTCATCCACGATCATGTCCTGCACCCGGATAATATAATTTTCATAACGGGAAGCCTGCAGATAGGCCATACGCTTGCGGGGACGGTCAGGGAACATCACGTCCGGACGCATAATCGTCATACCCGGCCGATCTTCGTGTTCGTTCCAGAGAATCTGTTCGTCGGTCAGCGATATGGGAACATCGTATTGGTTTTTCATCTGGTAAACGTACCAGTCGGTTCCCAGCAGGGAGAGGTTGACCACCCGGACATCGCGGCGGTAATTGTAAACCTCCTGAAGACACCAAAGCGGGAAGGTTTCGTTGTCGCCGGTGGTGAACAGGATGGCGTCTTTACCGCAGGTATCCAGCAGGTTGGCCGCATAGATATACGGCAGGACATTGTTTGACTGGTCGTTGGGCTTGTAATTGTTAGCCAGGCTGATAACCGGCAGCAGCGCCAGGACGCAGGAAGTGTAAACCAGGGTTTTCTGCGCGCCCGGCTTGATTTGCTCCAGCTTGTCGCGAAAAAGCATAATCAGGGCCGATACTCCTGTTCCGATACAGATACCGAAAAAGACGAAAGCCGGCGTAAAGAAATAATCACGGTCGCGAACCTCGAGGTAGGCGTCGCCGGTCTGCATATCGTATTTGAGCCCGTCGGCAAAATTCATGTAGAGAATCAGCCCGACGGAGCAAATTATTAACAGGGTGAAAAAGGGCAACCCGATTTCAAGCCGTTTTCTGATACCGACATACAAACCCAGCAGACCGAGAAGAAGGAAAATCGTAAAGAAAATACCCGGCCGGGAATATTGTTCCTCGAAATAGGACCAGAAGCCCATACGCGGATGGCGACCGAACTGAGTGGACCATTCCCCCCGGCGCTCGAACATCCGATCAATCATCGATTGCCGACCGTACTGACGCCGTTCCAGGTAGTCGAGAAAAGACTTGAGATTGCGCGATGGATTGTTTTCGTCGATCCGTGGACTCAGACTGGAACGAATCGGGATATAGGCGTGCGTCGAGAAACCGATTACCGCTACCAGGAGAATCGCCATGGAAGTTTTCCAGCGTATCTGAAGCTTATAATGTTTGGAAACAAACGCCATGATTATCAGGACGATAAAGCCCAGGGGCACGGCGATCATGAATTTGGTAAAACCGAGCATGATAATACTGACCGTACCGACGGCCACCGTAATTCCCCAGTTTATCTTACGGTACAGCATAATCAGCATAATGAACACAAGCACGCCCGAAAACAGGTAAAACATATCCACGCCACCCCGGCCGTTGGAAAAAACGATAACCATCAGCAGTTCCAGGATAACGAAGGAGCAGACGATCAACCAGTCCCGCACGGTGGCGTTTTCCTTGATGATGAAAAAGATGGCACAGAACGGAACCACCAGGTAAACCGTCAGGTGAATCCCGACCCCCATGACCGCCAGGTACATCACCAGGATCATGGTTCGGGCGGATTTAAGCGTTCCGCGTTCCTCGAAATACCGTACGGTGAGCCAGACCATCATGACCATCAGAGCCAGACTCAAGCCGTAAACCTCGGCCTCGACCGAGTTGGCCCAGTTCGTTTCCGAGAAGGCGACAAAAAAACCACCGGCGATACCGCCAATATAGGATATAAGGCGGTTGATTTTCAGGTCCTTTTTATCACCGAAAAAATAGCCCGTCAGTCGAACGGTCAAAAGATAGCTGAACATGGCCGTCAACGCCGAGGAAAACACTGACAGGTAGTTAATCCGGAACGAGATATCCCCGACCAGGGGAATCATCGAAAAGAATCGTCCCAGAAGGATGAAAAGGGGCGTACCCGGCGGATGAGGGATTCCCAGGATATAAGAACAGGCGATAAATTCCCCGCAATCCCAGAAAGAGAGAGTTCGCTGTACAGTCAGGGAATAAACAAGGAATGACCCCAGAAATACCAGCCCGGCCAATACCACATTGGTCCGGTCGAATTTATGTGCTTCCGGTCTCGACAGTACGGACAAATCTCCTCCTCAAGTTTAGCTGAAAAGTTACCGACTATTATTATATGTTATACAAATAGAGTTAAAATATAACAACTTAGGAAATAATCTCAACTAATATTTTCACCCGGTCCCACCGGGATATTTTGATAGCGGGAGTTAAAAATGTTTGTCTGGTGCGGTGTTCTTTTCTTTTTGGGCGTCATGGCCTTCATCGATTCCATGTTTAATATGGGCGAGGTTTTCAGAAAAGTCAATTCCGTGATGTTCATGCTGATATCATTGGGACTTTTAATCCGGACTACGACCAAGATGAAATCTCAAAAAGTGGAAAACTACAAGAAAAAGATATTCAACCTGGAACGTGAAATCAGTCAGTTAAAAGACAACCAGAAGCAGATGGCGGATTTTTAATTCAGGTAATATCAGCCTCGAGCCGTCGTAACTTCTCCCTTATTTCCGATATGAAGGGATAAGTACCGTAATTCTCCAGTATCTGGCGGTAAATAGCTTTAGCCTCTTCCACTTTATCCTTATTTAACAGATAAATATCAGCTTTCATTTTCATCCCGAACGGCAGGTAATAAGAATCCGGGTACCCGGATATCAGCCGGTCAATATGCCCGAGAGCCGAGAGGGTATCGGCTTCGTTCAAATCGAGTCCGGCCAACCGATAAAGGGCGATATCGGCCAGCAGCCCCCCCGGAGCATCGGCAATTTCGTTAAACCGCACGCGGGTGGAGTCAGGCATCCGGCGTTCGAGATACCACAGGGCGCGGGAAAAATTTTCCATAACCGGTTTATTTTCACCGGCCTCGTCAATTACCAGAAGCAACTGCAGAGCATCGTTAACATAGAACCCGCGGGGATAATCCACAATTAGCTTGTGCAGCGCGATCGAGGCGGAATCGAACTGACCCTCGAAAAAACTGACCAGAGCCAGGTTATAAAAAACTTCCTCGTGAAAATCCTCGTTGAACCGATTGCGGGATAAATCCTGAAGAACCGACCGTGCCCGGTCAAGCTCGCCCAGACGGATATAGCACTTTGGTTTCAGACGCAAAGCGTTGATATAGCCCATACCGCTGCGATAACGGGCGATAACCGAATCAAAACAGGTCAGGGCGGAATCGTACCGATAGAGGTTGTTCAAATACACCGCCCCGATATAATAAAGCGCCTCGGCTTTTTCCCGGTCGCGCTGCGCCGACGCGAAAATACGATTATAGACGTCGATAGCCTTATGATACTGTCCGGTTTTTTCCAGCGCTTCGCCGTAATTGTATGCGGCTTCTAAAAACAACGGCGAGGTTTCATCGTAATGTTCTAATATATATGCCCCCATCCGGTTTACCTGCTCATAAACCTTACGTTCGCGACATTGACGCATAAAATATACCAGCGCCTTTCCTTCCTTTCCGGCAAGTGAATCTTCCCGGATCGTGAACTCATACGCCCGGTCATATTGCCCGCTCTTGATATAAAAGGTCGAAAGCAGCTTTAAAGCCCGTTCATTGGTAGCCTGCCTGGTTTGATCGAGCAGGGTTTTTTCGACCTCGCCCGAGGATTCCGGGAACTCCAGCATTTCCAGAAGTCTTCGCTCGGCATTTACGGCGCTATTGGTCGTATCCTCGAAAAGCAGCGGAAAATATTCCTGAGCCGCGACGCGGTATTCTTTCCGTTTTTCGAAAACCTGTCCCCGCTCCAGCGCGAAAAGCGACGAGTCGCTCCGGACCAGTCTCAGTGAATCGATCAACCTCAGCGCCCGATCGTCCAAACCGGAAGATATCAGACTGCTGACGACCAGCAGGTAACGATTGGTGTCGTCCACCTTAATCAGCTCCACCGCCCGGTCATAGTATTGGTAACCCTCATCAAGCTCTCCCTTGATAATCAGTATTTCCGCCAGATTGAGATAATAACCGATATTACCGGGATGATTCTCGATAAATTTTCTGAGGAGAACTTCCGACTTGTCATAATATTTGAGTTCTTCGTAGCACTGTTTGAGGAGATGCTGGACGATTTCGTTTTCCGGTTCTTTCTCGTAAAGCACTTCCAGAAGGGCTGAGGCGCCCTCGAAATTCCTCAATCGAATAAGGTTACGGGCGAACGCCAGCTGCCGTTCGTTTTCCGACAGTCCCCGAACTTCGACCGGGGGATTATCAAGCCGCTGTTCCGCCTGAGCCTGGATTTTGGCCGGGAGGCCGAGCATCAGAACTAAAAGAAAAATCGTACCGATATACCTGACCATCACGGTTCCATTTCGAGTTGTTTTTCCGGTTGCCGAAGTTGCGATTGAAGATTTAAAAGCGCCCGGAAATAAGCCTTAATCTGTTCCTCGTACTGGGCCGGGTAATTATCGCCGAGGTATTGCCGCAGTTTGTCTTCGAATTTAAGCCGGTCATTGAGAATATCCGAAGACAGCGCCGGCGGTAAATAAAATATCTGGTCCTTGGCGGTTACGGCCTGCCGCTGTTCGGAGAAATCCTTCCGTTGCAGCGAGCGGGAGGCCTCCAGCATACGGGAGTATATCTTAAGCTGGCGTTCGGTGGTTTCCTGACCGATTGCGCCCTCGGCCATATCTTCCTCGACCTTTTTCATCTCTCTGGCAATATCGTCCAGACGGCCGAGAATCTGACGGGAGTTGCCGAATTCCTGCTGTAGTTGTTCGAGGGATTTGCGTATCGCCCCCTGCTCCCCGGCCAGCCGCTTTAACGCTTCCCTTCCCCCTTCCTGACCCGGAATCGGCTGCGGATTGTTGCATTGGTTCGAGGTTTTCTGGTTCAGGGCGTTTTGTTTGTTGCACAACGATTCCATCATGGACATATTTTTATCGCAGTTGCCGGCTTTGTCGCATTGTTTCTGGTTCTCGAGCGATTCCAGAAGTCGCACGCCCGCCTTGTTGAGATTGACCATGGCCTCGGTCTGGCTGGAGACGGCGTTGCGCCCCTGCTTGGCGTCAAGCTGCGTCATGGCTTCCTGCATATCGAAAACCGCGTCGTTGACCAGCATTTCCAGTTCAGCGGCGATAAAGGGTGATACTTTCCCCAGTTCGGCGATAGTGTTTTTCAACCCGGCGCAGGAACTCATGATATCCTGCTGGGCGCTCGCCAGGTCGCGCACTACCACGGAGCCGGGATTCATCGAGGCCGCTTCCTTGAGCAGTTCCTCCTGCTTATTGGACAGGTAATTGGCGTCATCGATCGCGCGCCGCATCGCTCTTTTGACTGCTTCGGTATCGTTACCGCTCATCGCCATCTGTTGTTTTTGCATCTCGTCGATCATGACCAGAAGTTTCGAGAGCGCCTGCTCGCCCTGCTGTATGGATTCCTGTTTTTCTTGCCGGTCCAGCGACTGCGCCATGTTTTCCATGTTTTTATCGGCGTCGGTCTGTTCCACGGCCTCGGCGAATTTTTCCGTCTCGGGCTTCTGGTCCATCCCGGCTTCTTTCATCACTTCCCACAACTCACTGACTTCCTGCTTGAGCGCTTCGAGACCACTCTTGATATCTTTTTCCGGTTGACTCAGAAGGGGTAGCTGTTCTTTATCGGATATTCCCGTTTTCTGGTTCATACCCTCCTGACGTTTGGCCAGTTCCTCGGCTTTGAGAATCATGGCCTCCATTTTCTGCTCCAACTGCATTTTTTTCAGCAGCGACAGGGTGCGTTCCAAACGCTGCAGCATCTCCTCCTGTGAGAGCTGAAACTGCTTCATGGCGTCCTGAAGTTCCTGGCGGTCCATGTTCTTGAGGGCTTCCATAAGTTTCTCCTGGGCTTCCATCATCTCCGGGGTGGCGACTTCCTGAAAGAGTTTTCTGATCTCTTCCAGCTTTTCCATAATTTGCCGGCTCAACAAGGCGTTCTCTTTCATCTTCTCCAGCGACTGGTTCATCTGCTCGGACATCTCCTGCACCTTCTGAAGAATTTCTTGGTTGCGGCCGGAAATCGACTCCAGTTCTTTTTGCTGTTGCCAGTCGGACTGGTCGAGTTTTTTGTTCTGGGAATCCAATTTACGGGCAACGTTTTTGAGTCGTTCGTTTAATTCCTCGCCGGTTTTCAAAAGCTGCTCGACACCGCTAATGCGTTCCCGGCTCTCCCCCTCGGTTTCCGCCAGCATTTCGTCGAGCGATGGCAGGCGGGCAATATACTGCCGGGATTGAGTGATTTTGGGTCCGGAGATGCGGTCGTTGTCGGCTACCTCGAAATAATACAGCACGTAGTCACCCGGAAAGAGATTGAATTTGTCCATATCCCAGTTGAACTCGATATCCCCTTCGGTCTTGATGCGGTCGGAGAAATGGAGGACGGCGACGTTTTCCTCGGAGGGTCGCCCCTGCGATACGGCGGTGTATTTCAGCACCAGCGACGAGAAACCATAATCGTCAAATATCCGCACTTTCAACGGAAGAATCATCTCGTCGTTGAGGTTGACGTCGAACCCCGGCCGAACCACATCAATCGCCGGGAATTCGTCCGGAACAGCGGTGATGTAATATTCGATCGGGTCGGGATTCTTCTCGCCCAGATGGTCTCTCAGATAAATATAATACGCCCGTGATTTCTCCACCAGAAGAGAAACCTCGCCGAATTTATCAAGCACTTTCAAGGGGATCCGGCTGGAATCGTCGAACACCAGCTCGGCTGTTTCCACCGGCAGGTTGGTCTCGATTTTCATGTTTACCCGGCTTCCGACCACCGCTGAAAAGGAGCCGTTGTTTTCGTTGATGGTGGCCGGGGCCAGACCGGTATAGTCAGGATAGAATATCGCCAAATTAATTTTGTTGACCCGCGGACGGTCGACCACGTTGATCTGCTGGACATCGGTTCGGATACGTCCGGCTTCGACATAGTAATCGAACGATTTGTTCACCTGCCGGAGGGTGATGCCAAACGACAGGGAATCGCCCGCCGCTGAACTCTGCCTCTTTACGGTTTTCAGATCAATTTTACTCTTCTGCCAGCTGCCGCCCGCCAACCGGTGATAGATAATAGCTTCATCGGGCAGCCGCTGACCGAACAGGGCCGCCCCGATCTCGATATCGCGGAAACGCACCCATTCGGACGACGCCGGCACCGGGGTCAACCGATAGGCTAAAGGCGGGGCGATAACGGTCGTGGGATTGGAAAAAACTTCATAGGCATAGCTGAAGAAACCTGGCAGAAGCACCAGCATGAGTATCGCCAGAATCGCCGCAACACCGAATATCCGCGAAGCTTTCCAGACCGGGTACAAAATCACAGCCTCGTCGAAATTGATCCGGTCGGTTTTCTCCAGCGCCTGCCGGACGGTAGCGTCGATAAGTTCGCGAGAATACCCGGCCATGGTTTTCGAGCGGGCGAACTGCACGGTGGCGATCAGACGGCCTTTAAAGTCCGGGTTACGCTCTTCAAGCGCGAGCGCCACTTGGTCGATATGACCCCCCAGAAGTTTTTTAAGCGACCATTTCCAAAACACCGTCAGGGTTACCGCTCCCGCCAGGCTCAACAGCGTTATTTTGAGCCAGACCGGCAGAACCACGGCATTGGCGAGAAGTGAGAAGACCAGTGAGGTCAGCATCACCACCGCGACCGTGCTCAGGATCCCGGCCGAAAACAGCACCAGCCGCTGTTTGCAGAGGATATTTTTAAGCCTTTGTTCGAGCGCTTTAATTGATTTTACTTCCGTCACGGTAACTGTCTCTGTGTATGAGTTCCTTTAAGGTGTTATCGGTAGCCGGGTGTCATCTCACCCGCCGCCAGCGGGTAACAATAAGTATCTAATACAACAAGGCGTAAGTTAAAATGTTCAACCCCATCTGGAGCGCCTCCCGGCGTTTTTCCGGTGGGTCCTTGTGCACCTGGGGGTCTTCCCAGCCGTCGCCGACATCCGACTCGACCAGAAAATATACCACCACCCGGCCATTGACTATTATCCCGTACCCCCGTGGCGCTTTTTTATCGTGCTCGTGAATTTTAGGCGGCCCTTTGGGAAAATCGTAGAAACAGTGATAGAGCGGATGGTCGTAAGGGATTTCGACCACTTCCCGCTCGGGAAACAGGCGGGCCATTTCCTGACGGAAATCTTCATCCATGCCATAGGAATCGTTCACGAACAAAAAGCCGCCGCCGAGCAGATATTTCCGCAGGCGCTCTTTCTCTTCGACCGAGAAACTGATTTTCCCGTGGCCGGTGGCAAACAAAAACGGGTACTTGAACAGGTCGGCGTCCATAATCGTGACCTGATATTCCATGGTATCGACCGGGAACTCGGTGTTCTCTTTGATAAATTGCAGAAAATTGGGAATGGCTGAGGCGCCCCAGTACCAGTCACCGCCACCGCCGTA
>JBMOKZ010000171.1:0-14907 GCA_049324195.1 Candidatus Zixiibacteriota bacterium
AGCCATGTCGGATTGTGCTGTCTCGAGGAGGCTGATGTCAACGGCAGCGGGGGAGAACCGGATATTTCCGATATTACCCGGTTGATTGATTATCTCTATATAAGTCACGCTTCTCTGATAAATTGTCCGTAAACCGGATAACCCGTAAACATGGGGTATAAGAAAAAGGAGAAAAAATGAAATACTTTCTGATTTTATTAGTGATGAGTCTGATTTTTATAGGTTCTTTGACAGCGCAGAACCTTTTAAATGAACCCGAAGGGGTAGTTTTTGACTCTCTTCATGAAAGATACTTGGTTTCTAACTGGCGCGGTGGCTCTATTGTCCAGATCGACAGCTTTGGAAACCAGTCTTATTTTGTCGAGGGACTGGTAAATTGTGCCAATATGTATATACTTGATACGCTGGTTTATGTCTGTACCATGAACCAGAATCTGGTCGGACTGAATTTGAGAGACGGAACAATTATATCTTATCTACCCATAGCTACTTCGGGCCTTCACGATATCGCTTACGATTATCAAGGCAATTTTTACGCTACCGACTGGAGCGGTAACCGGATATTGAAAATTGATATCGCTGCTCAAACCTATTCGTTATTTGTCGACCACGATTTGTACCACCCCGGCGGAATTCTCATGGACACCGTTTATGACCGCTTGCTGGTTACGTCTTTCGGAGCAACAATTCCTGTTCAGGCAATCGATATCGCCACCGGAGTCGTGACCGATCTGGTCGAAGTGAGTCGGGAAAATCTCGATGATGTAGTCATGGATAAAGACCGTAATTTATACGTCTCCTCATGGGAGGATGGAGTGACCGAGGTCTTTCGCTTTGATAATAATCTGACGATTCCGCCTGATGTGATATATACCGGCACCGGTATCCTGATTGACCTCGGTTATAACGAACGCGACCATGTTGTCGGGATCTGTAACTCCCAGGAGGATGCTTTTATTTTATTTGATTTGGACTCTGACGAAGATGAAGTTCTGTTGTGGGAAGATAATTGCCCGAACAATTACAATCCTTTTAACGAAGATACCGATTCCGATGGAGTGGGCGATTTATGCGATAATTGCATCACTGTTTATAATCCTGATCAGGCTGATGAAAACATGAATACAATTGGTGATGCCTGCGAATCCTGCTGTATCGGCACGACCGGCAATGCCAACTGCTCCGAAGAAGAGGAACCGGATATCACGGATATTACCCGGCTGATAGATTTTCTTTATATCAGTCATGCCGAACTGTGCTGTCTTGAGGAAGCTGATGTCAACGGCAGCGGGGGAGAACCGGATATTTCCGATATAACTCGTTTAATCGACTATCTTTATATTTCACACTATACCCTTGTTCCCTGTCCGTAAAGTAACCGAGCTTCTGAACACTAAAACCGCCCCGTTATTCGGGGCGGTTTTTTATAATTGTGCGTCTGACAATCTTGACTTGACATAACAGGATATATTCAGTATTATATTATTAGCTTTCACAGCTCGTTTTATCAACTATTTACAACAAATGTTAACTATCTAAAAAATTTCTTAACTTTAGACCCTTTGGTGTCTATCGAAATTATTCAGGGAGGATTTATGAAAAAAATCATTTATCGCCTCACCGGTTTATTTATTCTGGCTGTCCTGATTGCCGGACCTGTGCAAGCCGACTGGGTCCCCGAGGATGGTCATAAAATGCATTATCCGCAGCTTCCTGACGAGGACGGGTTCGATATCAACGCTACCGACCCGTTGCTAGTCGCCGATGACTGGCGCTGCTCGGCGTCGGGACCGATTACTGAAATTCATTTCTGGGGCTCCTGGTTGAGAGAAAACACCGGGAATATCATCGGTTTTTATATCAATATTTACTCCGATATTCCGGCCGACCCGCCGCAAATTCCTTACAGCCAGCCCGGGGAGTTGTTGTGGCGGGCGTTTATCGACAATTTCGTGGCTTATCCTATCCTTACGCCGGAATCCGTATGGGAGGGATGGTATGATCCGAGTACCGGTTTAATCATCTATGAGGACCATCAGGAATACTGGATGTACAATATTACCGACATCCCGGATCCCTTCGTGCAGGAACTGGGGACGGTGTACTGGCTTGGTATCTCGGCGGTAGTGGAACAATCACCGGTGGAAATAGCGTGGGGTTGGAAAACGTCGCTCGATGTCTGGAATGACCTGCCTACCTGGCTGGACCCCTCTGGGGTCGCCGGCTGGCAACCGATTAAAGAACCGGTCGAACAGATTTATAACGAATTTTACGGCTTTAACGTCGGTAACGAGATGATTGAAGGTTGGGGGACGGATGCTTACGGTAAGGGATGGTACTATTATCCCCCAGATGATTGGTGGAATATCTGGTTTTACGACCATCCTTATGACGAACGGCGTTTTAAGGAAATGACCATGTACCTGACTATCGAGGGATTGGAACCGAGTCCGGTAATCGTTGATATTGCTTTCAACTGGTCCACTCCGGAATGGTCGCTGGAAGGTAATCCTCCGACCGGGGAAAGGTTTCCTCCTTTGCCGGGAGTCGATGAGGACCTTTATATTGAACGGGAAATAGTCCATTCCGGTCCGCTCTTTCCCGGTCAACATGAATTCAGGATCACGGAACCGTTTTATAACCCGGAATGGGTTTCGGTCGATATTCGAGGAATCAATTACATTGTCAACGGGGTAATCGAACACAGCTGCTTTTATAAAATGAATCAGGCTTTTGTCATCAATAATCCGGATCTCGAACCTCACGGCTCCTGCTGCTGGGAGGGCGGCCTTAATTGTGGTGTTATAACGGAACTTGAATGCTATGCCCTGGGCGGTCAGTACAACGGTGACGGAACATTCTGTCTCGGTGATCTCGACGGTAATGGCTACGATGACATTTGTGATGCCTGTTGTGTCGGTAACCGCGGCAATGTCAACTGCAGCAGTGACGACGAGCCGGATATTTCCGATATTACGCGTCTGATTGATTTTCTCTATATCAGCCATGCTCCGCTCTGTTGTGTTGAAGAGGCTGATGTCAACGGCAGCGGCGCCACTCCGGATATTTCCGATATCACCCGTCTGATAGACTATCTCTATATCAGTCACTCGCCCCTTGTTTCCTGTCCCTGAATTATAGTCCAGAGATGATACAGACGAAAAAGCCGCTCCGGAATCCGGGGCGGCTTTTATTTTAACTTGTTTTTTTTATTGAGCCGGCCATTTTTAAAGTGTAATCATTAAACAAAGGGGAAAACATGGAAACAACAGGTCTTAATTATTGGGCGATTCTGGTATCTGCACTGGCCTATATGATGCTCGGGGCAATCTGGTATTCGCCAGTCCTGTTCGGAAATTCATGGTTGCGGGGTATCGGAAAAACCAAAGAACAAGTCCGGAAAGATTTTAAATCAATCAATTTTTTACTGGCAATTATCATGTCGTTCATTGCCGCTTACGGCATTGCCCGGGTGATGTTATGGATGGATAGTACTACTGTAGCCGATGGTATTATGGTAAGTGTGTTAATCGGGATATGTTTCGTATTTACGACGATGAGCGTGAACGATATTTTCGAAAACCGTCCCGGCTCGCTGACTTTCATAAATGTTCTGTATCATCTGATGGGTTTTATTGTCATCGGGGTGATAGTCGGCGCCTGGCGCTGATTTAAAACAGCCAAGGGAACAAGATTGAAGCCGTTCCTATAAAAAGAATGGCTTTTATAATTTCAGGCAAAATAAATGCCGGAGGTCGGACTTGAACCGACATGATATTGCTATCGGGGGATTTTGAGTCCCCTGCGTCTACCAGTTTCACCACTCCGGCAAAAAATATGCTGTTTTACGGCAAACATTATAATCTTGGCGCCCGCCGTTGTCAAGTAGTCACTTGTAAGTAATGAAAATCATCAATTTTCTAAGGCCATCCCGGTCGGTCAGAAATGAGTCCGCTCCTCAGTTGTGTCTTCCTGAATCATATCATCGTTCTGATTAGTGTGAGGAACATACAGGCCCCGAGAGGGATGCAAATGACAGGTCGTGGTTGGCTCGGTGCCCTCGATAAAGACCTCATTGCGGACCTCGATACAACGGTCGGTGGCCAATTCCCCCGATTCCAGACAGACATCGGCATGGACGATTCCCTCTGGTTCCTCGAAAGCCATAATCGGCAGGGAGTCGTGAGCGTCCAGCATGAATTCGGTCCAGATCGGGACACCGTTTTTGGCGCCGTCCTGACCCCGGCCAATTGAGGTTTTATCGTCGAAACCGACCCAGCAGCCGGCGGTAATCTGCGGCGTATAACCAATAAACCAGTTGTCACAAAAATTGTCGGTGGTGCCGGTCTTGCCGCCGGCCGGCCGGGTGAACCCTCGCCAGCGAGCGCCATAGCCGGTCCCGCCCGGTTCCAAAACCGACTGCATCATACTGGCCATGATAAAAGCCGTCTGGGCCGATAAAACCTCTTCTTTCTGGATTGCCGTGTTGTCCTCCAGGACTTTCCCGTAACGGTCCACAATTTTGTGCACCAGTCGGTAGGGGATATGAATGCCTTTATTGGGGTAGGTAGAAAAAGCTGAAACCATTTCTATCAACCGGACTTCTTCGGACCCGATGGCGATCGAAGGGACGGGGTCAAGCGGCGTGGTTATACCCATCCTTTTGGCATAAAAAATAGCTTCCTGGGGCGTTATTTTGAGTACCAAACGAACCGAAACCAGGTTGCGCGACATCCTCAAAGCGTCTCTGAGTGTAATCGGACCCTTGAACTTGTAATCATAATTGTGTGGTCGCCATTGCTTGGCGCCGGGAATATCGAGAACGATCGGGTTGTCATCGACAATATCGGTAGTCTTAAAACCGTTGTCGATACAGGCAGTATAGAGAAACGGTTTAAAAGACGATCCCGGCTGCAGCGTGGCCTGGTAGGCGCGATTCCATTCCGATCCCTCGAACGACCGGCCGCCAACCATCGCCAGCACATCGCCGTTGACATTATCAATCGCGACGAATGCCCCCTGAATCTTTTTATACGTCAGGACCGAATCCCCGAAAGCATCGACCGTATCCTGCAGAAAAGTGGTGTAATGCGGATTGCTCAGGTTGTAGGTCTTTTCAATATACGCCTGAAGAGTATCAATCTTTTTAAAAAGGGCATTTTCGGCGGCCTGTTGAAGTTTCGTGTCGAGGGATGTAATGACATTCAGCCCGCCGGAATAGAGCACGGATTCGCCGTATTTATCAAGAATATACCGGCGGATGGTTTCCGTAAAGTAAGGAGCCGTGCCGACTTTTTCCTCAGGCGGGTCGATGGTCAGCGGTTCGTCCTTGAGTGAATCGTAAACTTCCCTGGTTATTTTACCCCAGTCATAATAGGAATAAAGAACGCGATTCCGGGCTTGCAGAGATTTGTCCGGATTGTTCAGCGGGGAGTTGATATTGGGACCGCGCAACATCCCGACCAGGATAGCACAATCGTTAAGCCCGAGTTCCGAGACGTTTTTCGAAAAATAAAGATGCGCCGCCGCCGCGACGCCGTAAGCACCCCGACTGAAATAGTACTGGTTGAGGTACATTTCCAAAATTTCTTCTTTGGAGTAATTCCGTTCGAGTTTGATAGCGGTCAGAGCTTCTTTGATTTTGCGTTCGAAAGTCTGTTTCTGACTCAAAAAAAGCATCCGGGAGAGCTGTTGCGTAATAGTCGAGGCACCGCCCATGATTTTCATGTGCACCAGGTTTTTTATCGCCATCATCGATAACCGGCGGATATTGATGCCCCAATGGTCATAAAATTCCCGGTCCTCGGCCGCCAGAACCATCCCGATTAAATCCGAGGGTAGGTCCTTATAAGGAGTGAGCACCCGATTTTCGTTATAAAACTCCTTTAAAAGACGACCGTTGCGGTCGTAAATCTTGGTATTCAAGCTGGGTTCGATATTGTGTAACTGCTCGAATGAGGGAAGCTCCGACTGATAAATATGATATGTCCGGTAACCGATTATGATAACCAGAACTACAACGAAAGCTAAAAGAGCCAGAAGGCTGTTACGCAGACGGTTTCCCGTCTTATTATTCAAATTCTTTTTGAAGGTTAAATTTGTCATGGGGTTTATTTTGTGACACTCTGTGCTTTAAGTCAAGTTTTAATAGTTTCGGTCTTTCCAAATATTTTATATTACTTTTTACATTTGAGGTCGTATTTTATTCCGATAAAATTGATTACAGGTTTAAACTGTTTTATTATATTCCGATAAATTGGAAAAGTATAAAATTCAGGAGCCAAATTGGATCTTAAATTTGACAGCCCGGAAATAAAAAAAGAATTCGAACACCAATGGAAAATAATATCCCACGGAACCGTGGAAATGCTACCCGAAGACGAGTTCAAAGCCAAACTGCTTCGTGCCATCAAAACTAACAAGCCGCTGCGCGTCAAACAGGGTTTTGACCCGACAGCTCCGGATATCCATCTCGGACATACGGTGGGGATAAGAAAGCTGAAGCAATTTCAGGACTTAGGCCATAAAATCGTCTTAATCGTAGGAGATTATACCGGTCTTGTCGGCGACCCCTCGGGACGCTCGGAAACCCGGCCAATGCTTACTTACAACCAGTTGTTGAAAAACTCTGAGACCTACCAGACTCAGTTCTTTAAAATTCTGGACAAATCACAAACCGAGATCCATTCCAACGGGGAATGGTTCAAGGATATGAAATTTATTACTTATATGGACCTGGCAACCAAATTCACCGTAGCCCGTCTGCTGGAAAGGGACGATTTCTCAAAACGGTTCAAAAGCGGGATACCCATTTCCGTCCATGAATTGTTTTATCCTTTGATGCAGGCTTACGATTCGGTGGCGATTAAGGCTGATGTCGAACTGGGCGCAACCGAACAGACATTCAACCTCCTGGCCGGAAGAACGATTCAGGAAGCTTATGGAATTGAACCGCAGGTCATTTTGACGCTGCCGATTCTGGTCGGTATCGACGGCCAACGCCGGATGTCTAAATCGCTGGGAAACTATATCGGTATCGATGAACCACCCCGGGAAATGTTCGGTAAAGTCATGTCCATCCCCGATGAACAGATCTATCATTATTTCGAACTGGCCACCGATGTATCATTGGATAAACTCGAAGAAATAAAAAACTCTCTGAAGAAAAGCGATTTTAACCCCATGATCTTAAAAAAGGAGTTGGGGGAAGTCCTGGTCGATATGTATCATCCGAACGGAGCCGGCAAGGAAGCCCGGGATGAATTCGAGCGCATTTTTTCCCAAAAACAGTTACCCGATGAAATCCCAGAAATTACTTTTAAGGAGATTACCCATCTGGGATTGAATCCGAAAGCTGTGTATCTCGTCCACCTGTTGACCAAAACCGGTATGTCGAAATCCAACGGCGAAGCCCGAAAACTAATCGACGGGGGAGGGGTAACGCTCAACGGCGAAAAGATTACCGATGTCGATTTTGAATTCGAGGCCAGAGACGAAGCGGTCCTGAAAGTCGGAAAACGCCGCTTTTTGAAGTTTAGGTCAAATTAGATGCAACTTTTCCCGATTTGCAGCATTAAATAAGTAAAACGGGAACTCAAACGCGGATAAAGATTTGAAGAAACCACTATTCATCATAAATATCTTTTTTATCGTTTTTGCCGTTAATCTCGGATGCAGCTCCAGCATCGTAAAACATGATGTCCGGGAGGTCAAAACCGACACCGGTCACAGGCTCACTTCTCATGTTCTACCCCAGCGACCCTTTGACGAACACATCGATTACCGGGCTTATGATTATTACACCAACGGCCTGATTCTCGAAGCTGAAGGAGAGTTGGAGCAGGCCGCATTGAACTATCGGGAAGCCCTCAAGTATTTTCCCGATTCATACCAAATCGGATATTCCCTGGCGGAGGTATATTATCGTATTTATAAACCGCAACTGGCTCTCAATACTCTGGAAACCCTGATACCCCGCGATGCGGATGTTTTCCGGCTTACCGCAGCCTGTTATCGAATGTTGAACGAAATCCCCTCGGTTAAGAAATCTTATATGAATCTGCTGAAACTGGAGCCGGATAATCTTGATGCCTACACCTACCTGGCTGATATCTATCGCACCGAGAACAACCTTGATTCGACGATCTGGGCGTTTAAAAATCTCGTTAGAGTAAATCCCGGGGACAATCGCCTCTGGCACCAGCTGGGCCGGTTCCAGGCTCAGCAAAAAGATTTCGAGGGGGCTAAGAATTCATTTCGCATGTCCCTTAACCTGGACCCTTCACGAGAGAATTTCCTCTCTTATATTGGCCTGGGGGAGTTATACGAAGTTACCAGCCAGGGTGATTCAGCGGTTATATTATATAAAAAAGGACTCGAAATAGACCCGACTAATCCTTTGCTACTCAAAATGTTGGTCACTTATTATCTCACTCGGGATAATTACTCGGAAGCCCTGCCTTACTCCGGTCGGCTTTTGGATCTGGCCGAGGAGAATTTCCCGGAGAAGCGGCGGCTCGCCTATATTTATTATCGTCTGGATTCGCTTGAGGTTGCGGATTCAATCTTCACCGAACTGGAGAACGAGGGTGATGTTTTCGGATTGAATCATTTCTATCTTGGATTGATAAAAACCCGATTGGGCGATATTGAGAAAGCCAGGGATGAATTCGAGAAATTGACCATCCTCGAGGATACCCTGTATATCGGTTGGATAAATCTGGGGCTGGCCTATCGCAACCTAAATGAACCGGAAAAAGAAATCGAGACCTACAAAGAAGGTCTCAACTCCATGAAAAGCGAAAGCGGGGTGGAAGAACTGCTCTTTTCACTCGGCTCGGCCTATGAGCGACAGAATCGTGTTGAGGAGGCTATCAGCACTTTCGAGATGCTTATCGACCATTACCCCGATAATGCCCAGGCTTTGAATTACCTCGGTTATATGCTGGCTGACCGCAACCGGGATTTGGGTTATGCCAAGGAACTCATCACCCGGGCGATTGAGCTTCTTCCGGAAAACGCCGCTTTTCTCGACAGTTACGGCTGGGTAAGTTATCGCCAGGGTAATTTCAAGGAAGCTTTGGAATATTTAAAAAGAGCGGTAAAACTTGACAATGATCCCATAATATTCGATCATCTGGGCGATATATATAAAGCCAGGGGCAAGATGAATGAAGCGCGCCAATGGTGGCAGAAAGCCCTCGACCTCGACCCGGACAACCAGACTATCAGGGAGAAATTGGACCTTTGAAACCGGACCGCATAGCAGGCTCTTTTCCCGGCATACTTCTAATCCTTTTAATATTATTGAGCAATTGCGCCGAAGTTGCGGCGCCGCCCGGCGGTGAGGAAGACAAAAAGGCGCCTTTTTTGATTCAGTCGAATCCGGTAAACGGCGCGGTCAATGTCCCGCTTTCGGACCGTATCGAGCTAAAATTTTCTGAGCCACTTGTCGAGCCTTCGTCGGGGACGCCCATATACATATCCCCGCGCTTCAAGGATGAGGTAAAAATTAAATGGAAAACCGACCGGGTGATAATTGAACTGCCGGACAGTTTCAAAACCGACCAGACCTATATTATTACCATGGCTCCGACAGTGACCGACCTGCGTCGCAACCCGGTTGACAATTCGGTCGCGGTCGCTTTCTCGACCGGTTCGTTTATCGATACGGGGAAAATCGCGGGAGTCGTTTACACCGAGGGCAAGCCGCAGAGTGGCGCTATCATGGCGCTTTACGACCTGGCGTTGTTTCCGGATTCCATTCCTTACGATTCGGTCTATCCCGATTATATGTCGTCCACCGACCCGAAGGGTGCCTTTGCTTTCAGTTATTTACCACCTCGTAATTTCCGCCTGGTGGCGTTCATCGATAAAAATCGAGACGAAAGATTCAATCCTTATCGTGAAAATTTCGCTCTGCCGGATCGCGAGATAAATCTGGAAGGTAATTTACCCCTCGACAATCTCCTGATGACCATGACGGCAATGGATACTTCGCGGGTGGCCATCATCTCGGCGGTTATCAATCCCGACAATCTGCTTCGGGTGCGCTTGACGAAAGATATCGAGCTTGACCGGTTGAAAAACGACCCGTCACAAATCATCCTGAATTCGCAAGCCGATACTACCCGGCGGTTTCCAGCCCGTTCGTTTCTGGAAGCCTCACAGTTGAAAGCCCGGACCTTGAACGTTTTGTTTGACAGTTTATCCCGCGATGTTTATCAACTGCGGCTGAATTATGAAATTGACCGCCCGCCGCTGGAATTCGAGAACCTTGAGCTGAACTATCTCGAAGACAAACTGCCGCCGACAATCACGGAATTCCAACCGGGCGACAAGCCTGTTTTTTCGAACGAAGCCAAAATCGGCTTCATTTTCTCGGAGCCGCTGCAAACTAATAAAATAACCGGCAATACCTTCCTGCTTTGGGAGAGCGATACTCTACCCGTCGCCTTAGAGAGAACCTGGGTCGATGAGTTTCGACTTTCCCTTATCCCGGCGCAGCTGATTCCCGGACGCAAGTACCGGATTGATATTACCGAGTTCGAGATAATCGACCGGGCCGCAAACGTCATGGGCGACTCACTGGTCACGTATGCTTTTTCCCTTCTTGATATGGATTCACTCGGTTCTATTTCCGGGAAAGTGGCGATTACCCTGTCAGAGAAAACTGACCACCCGGTTAAATTGTTTTTTGACCAGGTGGGCGGGAAACAGAGTTTTCAGCGCGAGATCGAAAATGATGAGTTCCGCCTCGATGTCCCGGCGGGCAAGTATCTGTTGTCCGGCTTTATCGATTCCGATAAAAACGGAGAGAAGAATCACGGGACAATAATTCCGTACCGTCCTGCTGAGACCATGGCGTTTTACCCGGACACGATAAGCGTACGGGCTAGATTCGAGACGGCGGAAATTCTTTTCGAGTTCAAATAGATCAAATAATAAATTATTGCGAACAAGGAAAAAAAAGCGGGTGTTCAAACCCGCTTTTGAATTTTATGAGCTGTGCTTATTACAACTGACCCCAGAGCGTCAGCGTGACGCGGCGATTTTTGGAGCTGGCATGTTGTTCGTCGGGCAGGGCGACCGGTTTGTCCTCGCCGTAAGAGACGACAAACATCCTATAAAGATTGATGCCGAACCGTTCAGCCAGGTATTTCTTGGCATTGTTAGCCCGTTTTTCGCCCAGCAGGAAATTGTAATTGGAGGAACCGGTTTTGTCGGCATGACCGGCAATTTCGAGAAGCGAGGAAGGATAGCTTTCCATCTTTTCACCCGCTTCGTTGAGAATCCCGCCGGCCAGTTCATCGATTTCATAGCTGTCAAAATCGTAATTGATCTCGCCAGACCAGATAATCTGGTAATTTTCGAAACCGGAGGCTTTATTTATAGCCATGTCGGCTTTCTGTTCAAGTTGAGCGGCCAGCGCTTTCAATTTGGTGATTTCCTGGTCGTTGGTATCAACCTTAGTAGAAACCGCGTCGATCTTGGCATTGGTCTTGGCTTCGGAATCGTTAATCTGCTGAGCAACATAATCTTTGTTGACACCGCAACCGGAAACCAGAATGACCATAAAAGCCAAAATAACCGGCAGCACGTAGATTTTTTTCATTCCTTCGATCCTTTCTAATTGTAACTAATAAAATATGTTATTTGCAAATTTTTCTAAATTTTAGCCCAAGTTGATAAGTAAAGCAAGCAAAAAATATAAATATTTTTATTGTTTGACAGCGCCCGCCGTAACACCCGCGATAATCTGCCGCTGCATTAAAAGAAAAACCGCCAGTACGGGCAAAACCGCGATTGTCGAACCGGCCATCAGATGTTGCCAGTCCACCGCCTGATGTCCCTGCAGGAGCGCCAGTGCGACCGGCAGGGTGTAAAGTTCGTCGTCGGAAACCAGAATGTACGGAAACAGAAAAGAATTCCAGTTGGTAAAAAATACCTGAATAGCCAAAACGGCCAGCGCCGGTTTGCACATCGGCATTACGACCTTTAAAAGAATCTGGAATTCGCCGGCGCCGTCAATCCGGGCGGCTTCTTCCATCGAGGGCGGGATTGCCTCAATATACTGCTTCACCAGAAAAATACCGATCGGGTTGACCAGCCAGGGAAGAATCAGCGCCCAGTAGGTATTATAAAGACCGGTTTTCAGACAGAGCAGGTACAAAGGAATAATTATGATATGCGCCGGAATCATGAGGACCACGACAACCGTGACGAACAACAACCGGTTGACGATATAACGGTAACGAGCGATGCTGTACGCGGTCATGAAACAAAAAAGAGTGTTGCCCAGCGTTACCGCGATTACCACCAGCAGAGAGTTCAACAGCGGTCGGCCGATGGCGATGTCGGCGAACAGATCGGTAAAATTACGCAGCGTGAAGCCGGACTCGAGTATATTGCCCAGCGATATGCTCTGACCAGGCGCCATGAACGACACCCGGAACATCCATAACAGAGGGGCGACCATGATGACCAGAATGCCTATCAGCAGGACGTACTTAACGAAACCGGTTAAGATATTTGTCCTTCTTACCATACCGCACTCCTTCGCCGCAACAGGACAAACTGTAAAAGCGAGAATGCCGCGATGATGAGAAATAGAATATAAGCCGCCGCCGAGGCATACCCGAATCGGAAGGCCGTGGCCAGGCCGGTGTCATAGATGAAATATACCATGGTCGAAGTATCATATCGGCCCTTGGTCATGACGAAAATTTCCACGAACACCTGAAATGACTTGATCGAGTTAATGACGATGATAAACAGGGCTACCGGTTTTAACAACGGCAGAGTAATGGAAAAGAAGCGGCGCCACGGCGACGCCCCGTTGACCTCGGCCACCTCGTACAGTTCTTCGGGGATAGCTTTCAGACCGGCGAGGAAAATAAGCATATAATATCCCGCCGACATCCAGATATCCATCGCCATAACCGCATAGAGCGCTGTGCCGCGGTCGTATAGAAAACCGTTCACGGGTGACGTGATACCGACCATTTCACACAAAAGGGCGATGTATCCGCCCCGTTGATAAAGGTTGATGAAAATCAGCGAGATGACCACCAGCGAAGTTATAGAGGGCATGAAATAGCCGGCTCGAAACAGCGCCCGTCCCTTTAAGTGGCCGCTGACCAGAAGAGCCATGACCAGCGCCAGAACGGTCGTAACCGGGATAGTGCCGAAAACAAAAATAAACGTGTTTTTCACCGAACTGATAAAATCCGGGTCGGATATCAGAGCGTGGTAATTGGCGGTTCCGATCCAGTGGTTTTCCCATGGGAGTAATTGGAACGAATGCAGACTACAGTCGGTAAGGCCGATCAAAAAAGAATATAAAATGGGAAAAGCCCAGAATAACAGAAAAGTTATTATCCAGGGCAGGGATAAGAAAAAGAAGGTTGTTTTACTGCTTCTCATTCTTTTTTAACGCGGCGATTTGGTGTTGCGCCTGTCGCAGCGCCTCCGAGGGAGTCTCGATATACATCAGAACATCCTCGACAGCCTTTTCGATTATTTCCTCGATATAAACCCATTCCGGGTCCAGCGGCGGATGTTTGCTGTTATATAACTGCTTTATGAATACCAGCAGGTTGTCATTTAACTGGAAATATTCGTTGGTCTGGGTGTACTTGTTCGACGGATTGGCCGCTGTGTTGGCTTTGCAGAATCGAAGCTGGTTTTCCTCCGAGGTTACGAAATCGATAAATTTCAGTGCCGCTTCCTTGTTTTCCGAATTCTTATTGACGGCCAAAAATTCTCCCCCCATGAATGATTTTCCGGGGAACTGGGGACCGGGTATCAGGGTCGTGAAAAAATTAAGTTTTCTTTTTTCCTGTTTGATTCTTTTGAGCAGCCAGTCGCCGGAAATGACAAAACCCACTTTACCGTCGAGAAAAGCGTCCTCGATTCCCCGCTGGTCGGCCACATAGGCTTTGCTGTTGTGCAAGTCAAAATAATACTCGAGCGCCTCAATCGCGTAATCGGACGATATCACACAGTACCGGTTGTCATCGGTGAATATCTGGGCATTATTGGACCAGAAAAAAGGGAGAAATTTTTTATAAAGGCGGTGTTTCTCAGGAGTATTGGAGCCCCAGCCGTAAATGTCATCACCGAGGGCACTGATTTTTTTGACCATTTCTTTTAGCTGGTCCCATTTCATAGGGAAATAGATATCGTCATAGCCGGCCTGGCGAATCAGGTCGCGGTTGCAGAACAGGACCCGGGTGCCGAGAATCCAGGGATGGGCGTATACTTTGCTGTTGTAGGTTGCCATGCTCCAGCCGACAAATTCGCTGCTGTCGGGAACGATATAGGTGGTGATGTCTTCGATATGGTCGTTAACGATAAACTCGGTAAGCCAGTCCGAACCAAGTTCGACGATATCGGGAGCGGTGCCGGAGGCGAAAGCCATGACCAGTTTCTCGTGACCGTTAGCCCAGGTCAGGTCGGTCACCTTTACTTTAATGTCAGGATTCTCTTTTTCGAAATCTTCGACGATGGCTTGAATGGTTGGTTTGATGGTCGGGTCGGTCCAGAACTGCCACCACTCAAGGGTCGTCTCCGCATAAGCGCCGGATGTCGCCAGCATCAGTAACGAGACAGCTAAGAGAGTTTTTATTCTCATAAAAAAATATCCTTTCCCTTCAAGTTCGTTTAAAAAATCAAAATATATTCTTTAATGACAACCGGTCAACAAGAAATCTTTTTGTTGATTTCAGCGAAAAAACCGGAAATCGTAATATATGAATTTGTATTTCTCGCATTTTATTTTGGTACAAACGCCCCCCTGGTTCGACACGGGTAAAATACCGGTACTCGTTTGCGCCGTAATAGCCATACTAATTGTCTTATACACTACTTATCATAGGACAAGCCGGGAAAAATTCAAAATCCGGG